>JAIDSQ010000073.1 GCA_029061155.1 Clostridia bacterium | reverse complement strand
GCAGGGCGGCGCGAAATGCTGAAGGCAGGGGTATAATGTATGCCGACGTATTACGGGCAGTATGAAGAGGGCGATTGACGAAACAAACCGCCGCCGCAAAATTCAGTCGGCTTACAACAAAGAACACGGAATTATACCCAAAACCATTGTAAAGGAAGTTAAAAACACAATAGGTATAACGGGCAAAAAGACTTCGGCAGACGATATCAAGCTTAAAGATATCCCCGCCGAAATAGAAAAATTAAAGGCGCTTATGAAGGTCGCGTCCGCACAGCTCGACTTTGAAAAAGCGATAGAAATACGCGATACAATCTCGCAGTTAAAGAAAAAATTATTGAAAAGTAAAAAGCAATGAAAGAAGAAATTTACGTAAAAGGCGCAAAAGAAAACAACTTAAAAAATATAGACGTGCATATCCCGCGGAACACTTTAACGGTTTTTACGGGACTATCGGGTTCAGGCAAATCGACGCTTGCATTCGATACAATCTTTGCCGAAGGTCAAAGGCGTTATATCGAAAGCTTATCGTCGTACGCAAGGCAATTTTTAGGGCAGATGGATAAACCCGACGTAGAACTTATCGACGGGCTTTCTCCTGCAATTTCTATCGACCAGAAGACTACGTCGCACAATCCCCGTTCTACGGTTGGCACAGTAACGGAAATTTACGACTATTTCAGGCTGCTTTTCGCGCGTGTGGGAATACCTCACTGTCCCAATTGCGGAAGGGAAATACGCCGTCAGTCAGTAGATGAAATTGCCGACAGGGTTATGCTCATGCCGGAAGGCAGTAAAATTATGGTTGAGGCGCCCGTGTTCCGCGGTAAGAAGGGCGAGTTTGTAAAGGAACTTCAAAGCTATAAAAAGAGCGGTTACGGCAGGGTAAAGATAGACGGATTAACCTACGACTTGCAGGAAGAAATACACCTTGAAAAAAATATCCGCCACAACATTTCCGTCATAATAGACAGACTTGTAATTAAGGAAGGTATTTTAAAAAGACTTACTGACAGCCTTGAAAGCGCGTTAAAGCTTGCCGACGGACTGGTCGTTATTGACAGCGGTGAAAATGAAGAGCTGTTTTCTTCCAATTACGCCTGTCCCGACTGCGGCATTTCGATCGAAGAGATCGAGCCGCGCCTGTTCTCGTTCAATACGCCTTGGGGCGCCTGCCCAGAATGCTCTGGCTTGGGCTTTAAACAGGTAGTGGACCCCGACCTTATCTGTCCCGACAAGACTAAGTCTTTGCGCGACGGGGCAATTAAAATAAGCGGTTGGAATCTCGACTCGTCGTCGATGACCCAGATGTATTTAAACTCGCTTTCCAAGGTATACGGCTTTTCGCTCGATGTTCCCGTAAGTGAACTTCCGAAAGAAGTCTACGATATGCTTATGTACGGCAACAACGGCGAGAAGATAGATCTTGAATACAACGCTTACCGTTTCTCAGGCAGTTATAAAACTGCGTGGGAAGGCTTTGTTACCAACTTACAGCGAAGATATAACCAAACCTCGTCAGAGGGAGTAAAGTGGGATATAGAGCGCTATATGCGTACAACCGACTGCCCCGTCTGTAAGGGTAAACGCCTTAAAAAGGAGGCGCTTGCCGTAACTATAGGCGGTAAAAATATAATGGAAGTGTGCGACCTGTCCGTTGACGACTTGTCCTCGTTTACCGATTTCGGTTTCTTCGGAAAGACCGAACATCTTATTGCAGACAGTATTATAAAAGAAATAAACAGCCGTCTTAGCTTTTTGGCAAACGTGGGACTTGGGTATTTAACCTTGTCACGAGGCGCGGCAACGCTTTCGGGCGGTGAAAGCCAGCGTATCCGTCTTGCCACGCAGATAGGCAGTGCGCTTACAGGCGTGCTTTACATTCTTGACGAACCGAGTATAGGACTTCACCAGCGCGATAATCAGAAACTTTTAAAATCCCTATTAGGTTTAAGAGATTTAGGTAACACGCTCATAGTAGTCGAACACGACGAGGACACTATGCGCGCCGCAGACTATATCGTCGATATCGGACCTAAGGCGGGCGTTCACGGCGGTGAAGTTGTTGCATGCGGAACACTTGAAGACATTATGAACGAACCGCACTCGATAACGGGTGATTACCTCGCGGGCAGGCGAGCGATAGAGATTCCCGAAATGCGCGTTCAACCCGACGGCAGATGGTTAAAAGTTAACGGTTGTAAACAAAACAATCTCAAAAACATAAACGTTCAGATACCCGTGGGTTTACTTACGGCTGTTACGGGCGTATCGGGCAGCGGTAAATCAAGTCTTGTAAACGAAATTATTTATCCATATCTTGCCAATAATTTAAACGGCGCGCGCCAGCTGACAGGTAATGCGGAAGGTTTTGAAGGTATTGAATACTTCGATAAAATTATAGCAATCGACCAGCAGCCCATAGGCAGAACTCCGAGGAGCAACCCCGCAACCTACACGGGCGTGTTTACAATGATCCGCGACCTGTTCGCCGCAACACCCGACGCAAAGGAAAGGGGGTATAAGAGCGGTAGATTTTCTTTCAACGTTTCGGGTGGCAGGTGCGAACACTGTCAGGGCGACGGAATCATCCAGATAGCCATGCATTTCCTTCCCGATATATACGTTCCCTGTGAGGTGTGCGGGGGCAAACGCTATAACCGTGAAACGCTCGAAGTTAAGTACAAGGGCAAGAGCATTTCAGATGTTTTGGAAATGACTGTCGAAGAGGCGACGGAATTTTTCAAACCGGTTTCTTCCATACACAACAAGCTTGCAACTCTTTGTGATGTAGGGCTTGGCTATATCAAACTCGGTCAAAGCGCTACAACTCTTTCGGGCGGAGAGGCGCAGCGCGTAAAGCTTGCGACCGAACTTTCCAAACGCAGTACGGGCAAAACTTTCTATATCCTAGACGAGCCTACCACGGGACTTCACAGCTATGACGTAGACAAGCTTGTTAAAATTCTTGCAAGACTCAGGAGCGGAGGCAACACGGTACTTGTAATAGAACACAACCTCGACGTAATAAAGACGGCGGACTGGCTTATCGACCTCGGACCCGAAGGGGGCGACAAGGGCGGAACGGTAGTTACCGTAGGTACTCCCGAGCAGGTTGCCGAATGTAAAAACAGCTACACGGGGCAATTCCTCAAACCCATACTCAAAAAATAAAATATTACGCCCTGCGCATATTAACAGTGCGCAGGGCGTTCAGCGTATTATGGTAAAAGGAGTGTGATTTATGTCCGAACCTTTGACCTTGCATGAAGATTTTCCCACAACCGAAGGAATTTGTCCCGACTGTTACAGCCTGGCTGTTATATCGCCTGCATACGCGTCGTCCACGGGCGAGCTTAACGCAATTTTACAGTACTTTTACCACTACTTTAATTTCGATAAGCAGGGCTACAGAGAATACGCCGACGCGCTTAAAAGCATAGCCATTGCCGAAATGTTCCATCTCGATTTACTCGGCAAAACCATAACCGCGCTTGGTGCGCCGCCTATATTCTGTCAGAATCCGCCCACGGCTTTTAACTTCTATTCGGCTAAATACGTTACGTATTCGCGCAACCTTGAAAATATGATTGAAGACGATATAATCGGCGAAAAGCGCGCAATAGCACTGTATACCAAAATGCTTACACGCCTTAAAAACGAGCAGATAAAAAAAATAATTTCCCGCATTCTCGGCGACGAAAAATTGCATCTTGATAAGCTAAAAGAAATTTTGCACGGACTTAAATGTTGACACGGACGCACTATTGTAATACAATATTTATATGAATTACGATGTTGCCGTAATAGGCGGAGGGGCGTCAGGTCTTGCTTGCGCCGTCCGTCTTACGGAAAAAAGCGAACTTAAAATTGTCGTTATCGACGCAGGCGAACGCCTCGGCAAAAAGCTTTCGGCTACAGGAAACGGTCAGGGCAATATTTCCAACACTGACTTGTCCCCCGAACACTACTTCGGGGGCGGCGCGTACTTGGCTCAAAAAATTGCCTGTAACGATCCGTATGCCTGCACAAGGCTTTTTGACTGTATTTTAACGGCTGATGAAAAGGGAAGAATATACCCCGCAGGCAGACAAGCTTCGTCACTTTCGGACTGTTTAATAAGAAAGCTTAAAGGTAAAGCTGACATTATTCAGGGCGTAAAAGTTACGGATATGGAAAGAGGTTTTAAGCTTACCCTTTCGGACGGCACAAAACTTTTTGCGCGGTTCATTGCTTTTTGTGTCGGCGGTAAAGCGCAAAAGCAGTATAAAACCGATGGATCGTCATATGCGCTTGTATCCAGATTCGGGCATAAAGTAACACGGCTTTTTCCATCGCTTGTGCAGGTAAAAACGCAGACAAAATATATAAAGTCTTTAAAGGGTATACGTGCGGATTGCAATGCATCGGCGGTTGTTGGCGGTAAAAAGATAAAGACGGTGCGCGGCGACGTAATTTTTACGGACTACGGTGTTTCAGGCAACGCAATATTTTCACTGTCACCCTATATAACCGATAAAACGGACTCGGTAATTTCACTTGAATTTCTTCCCGACGTGTCGGAAGAAGATATTGTGCGCAACTTTGAAAGAAGAAAGAATGCAGGTTGCGCAACAGGCGAACTTTTGTCGGGTTCTCTTCATAACCAGCTCGGCAGGGCTGTAATATCCCGCGCCGAAACGGAAGACAAAATTATACAAACGCTCAAAAATTTCACTCTCTCTGTAGAGGGAACGCTCGGTTTCGACTACGCGCAGGTTACGCGCGGAGGAATAGATATAAGCGGTGTAAAGGACAACCTTGAAAGCAAGTTTATAGACAATTTATTCTTCGCGGGTGAAGTGCTTGATGTCGACGGTGATTGCGGTGGCTACAACCTGCAGTGGGCGTTTACAAGCGGAATGACCGTAGCCGAAGAGATAATCAAAAGAACATGATAAAACAATTTGACAATATAAAAATAGGCATTTCAGAAAGCGAACATAAGCTTTACGAAATTGCCTGTAAAAAATTCGGCAAAAGGGTTGCGGATTTTAAAATATTAAAAAAATCGCTCGATGCGCGCGATAAGGGTAACATAGTTTGGGTGTATTCAGTTGCTCTTTCCGACACGCCTTTCCCTGCCGAACCACAGCCCGAAAAAATTAAAAACCCGCCTGCGGTTGCCGTAATCGGTTCAGGACCCGCAGGACTTTTTTGCGCTCTGCGCCTTATCGAACATGGTTTCGCACCTATAATAATCGAGCGCGGTAAGCCTGTAGAAGAGCGCGTAAACAGCACTCAGAAGTTTTTTACGCAACACATTCTCGACCCAAACTCCAACGTGCAGTTTGGCGAAGGCGGTGCGGGAACCTTCTCGGACGGCAAACTCAACACCCAAACGCACGACGGCTTGAACCGCGACGCTTTAAAACTGTTCAGAAAATTCGGCGCACCTGAAGAAGTTGTCTATCTCAATAAACCCCATATAGGCAGTGACGTACTTTATAACGTTCTCAAAAACATTCGCGCATATGTCGAGGTAAACGGCGGAAGGTATATGTTCGATACGCTGTTTACAGGCTTTTCAAAAAAGGGGGACAAGCTTAAAAGCATATCCGTCCGTAATGTAACCACAGGACAGGAGAGCGAGCTTGAAGTTGAGTGTGCGGTGTGCGCGCTCGGACATTCGGCAAGAGATACGTTTGAAATGCTGTCAAAGCACATAGAACTTCAGCCCCGCGAATTTGCCTTGGGCGTGAGGATAGAACATCTTTCCCGCGAAATAAGTTTTGCACAGTACGGAAAATCGTATACGAATTTGCCTGCGGCTGATTACAAGCTCGTTTCCCATGCAGGAGAGAGAACTGTGTTCACTTTCTGTATGTGTCCCGGCGGTGTGGTAATTCCTTCCGCAAGTGAAGAGGGAGGAGTTGTTACAAACGGTATGAGCTGTTATGCCCGCAACGGTACAAACTCAAATTCCGCGCTGATGGTTCAGATGAAGTTTTCCGACTTCGGCAATGACGATTTGTTCGCTGGTATGCGCTTTCAGCGTGAAATTGAACGCCGCGCATATGTGGCGGGCGGAGGCAGTTACCGCGCGCCTGTTCAGCTTTATAAAGATTTTGCGGCGGACAGGGTGTCCGATAAATTCGGTGAAGTTCAGCCCACGTATTCTGCGGGAACAACTTTTGCCCCGCTTGCCGAAGTGTTACCTGCCGTGACCGTTAATTCTTTAAAAACGGCTATCCCAGATATGGATAGAAGGCTTAAAGGTTTTGCCTGCCCCGACGCAATTTTAACAGGAGTTGAAACGCGTTTCTCGTCGCCTGTAAAAATACTGCGTGACGAAAACTGCGAATGTGTTTCATTAAAAGGCTTTTACCCCTGCGGAGAGGGTAGCGGATATTCGGGAGGAATTACAAGCTCGGCGGCAGATGGCTTAAAGATTGCGGAAAATATATTTGAAAAGTATAAAAATCATTAAATTATCATACTTTTTACACATTTAATTGTTATAATACGGGTGTAGTAAACAAGAACACCCAAAACTTTTTTTCATATTCTCTCTGTGAAACCCGTGCTTTTCCCAAGCACGGGTTTCTTTTGAAAAAACGGTGATGCAACCAAAAGTTGCGTAGTAGTTGGTGGTAGCAACTGAAATTTTGTGCGATAAAAGCTGGAGGTTATTTATGTTTATTAATTTATTGGCAGAAGAAACTGCAACAAACACCACAACAGCTATTCCGCTTGGACCGTATATAGTTTTATTAGGTATTATCGGAATTGCCTTTTTGGGTGTCTTTATCTATCTGATAATATTATCGATAAAGGCCTTAAGACGCTATCTTAAATCATCTGAAATGAGAGTAGAAAAAGAGAGAGAGTGCGAAAATCTTTAGGGGAAATATTAAAAGAATATCGTATAAAATGTAATATGACCCAAGAGTTCGTTGCGGAATCTATGGGTGTAAGCAGACAAGCGGTATCCAAGTGGGAAACTGGAACATCAGATCCAAGTACTTCTAATTTATTAGCATTAGCTAAATTATATGGTGCGTCGGCGGAAGAATTATTAAAAAGTGTATCAAACGAAAACAAATCATAAATTAAAAGGCGTGATGTTATGTCACGCCTTTTAATTAATCTTCAAGTCCGATAAGATAATCAGATGATACGTCAAGATATTTGCATATCAAATACAGCGTATCGATTGAAGGAACACTTTTTCCCGACTTATAATCGGAAATACATTGCTTAGAAACTTTTGCTGCCTTCGCGAGTTCTGTTTGCTTTACGTCGGAGTAGTTAAGGCATTCGTTAAATCTTTCTTTAAATTTAGTGATTTTTTCCATATAAAAATTATATGAAATAAGTACGCTTATACTTGATAAGTAAGTTAGTAGCGTACTATAATAATTCAAAAGTACGTTAACAGCGTACCGAATGGAGGAAATTATATGTTTGCAAAAGATTACAGGGCACTTGCTTGGAGCAGCTTGAAGGGAAAACGCGGGACACTTGCACTTATCACATTAATTTATTCTTTGATTATGGGCGTATGTACTGCATTATCGCGCGTATATATCGGTGGAATTATAAGCCTTTTGATAACAGGTGCTTTTACTTTGGGTATAGCTTCGATATCAAACAGGGTAGCAAGATATGAAAGTGTTGAAGTGGAGATGTTGTTTTCGGGATTTAAGCGCTTTGGAAGTTCATTAGCATTATATTTAATTAATACAATTTTTATAGCTTTATGGAGTTTACTTTTAATTATACCTGGTATTATTAAATCTTTATCATACGGTTTGAGTTTTTATATACTTTCAGATAATCAAAATATATCAACTAATGAAGCTCGCAAACTTTCAATGCAAATGATGGAAGGGCATAAGTGGAAACTATTTTGTCTTCATTTTAGTTTTATAGGCTGGTACTTACTTGGAATACTCACGTTAGGTATTTTATATTTTTGGATAGTACCTTATCATAATACCGCTGTTGCCGTATTTTATCAAGACTTGTTGCCTAAAGAAAATGTAGAAGAAACTCGCGTTGATTAAATAAAAAATTCAATAAAAAACCTCCGACGTCTTATCGTCGGAGGTTTTTTATTGTCAATTAAACTGTTTCTACGTTGATAAGGTTGCTGTTGCCGCTCTTGCCGTTAGGCGTACCGCCCGTTAAAACAATTTTTTCACCCTTTTTAACAAGTCCCGTATCCATAGCCGCGCGTTTTGCATAGTGGAAGAGCACGTCAACCGAATAGAACTCTTCGCTCATTACGGGTATTACGCCCCAGCTTAAAGCCAACTTCCTGTATGCTTTTTCGTCCGTGGTCATACCGATAATATCTATCATGGGACGGAACCTCGAAACGGTCTTCGCCGTGCCGCCCGTTCTCGTACATACTACTATGACGCTGGCTCCGATATCCTGCGCAAGTGTGCAGGCGGAGTGGGCAAGCGCCTCCGAAAGTTTTCCTATATGATAATCGCTTTCCTTTATATAAGCTATGTAGTTGGTGTTAGCCTCTGCTTGCTGTGCAATCTTAGCCATTGCTTTAACCGCCTCTACAGGGTAAGCGCCCGCAGCTGTTTCACCAGAAAGCATAATAGCTGAAGAACCGTCGTAAACTGCGTTTGCAACGTCTGAAATTTCAGCACGGGTGGGACGGGGCTGTTTTATCATTGATTCCAACATTTCCGTCGCGGTAATACTGCGCTTACCGCATACACGGCATGCCTTGATTATCGATTTTTGAATACTGGGCAATTCTTCAAAAGGAACTTCAACACCCAAATCACCGCGTGCAACCATAATTCCGTCGCTGACTTCAAGTATAGAGTCAAGATTGTTTACGCCCGCACGGCTTTCAATCTTTGCAATAATTTCAATATCGCCTTTGTCCGCGCCGCACAGTTTCAGCCAGTTTCTTACGTCTACAACGTCCTGCGCCTTGGAAACAAACGAGCACGCTACAAAGTCAACGCCCTGTTCAACGCCGAACTTCAAGTCTGCTTTATCCTGTTCGGAAAGGTAGACCATATCAAGTTCTTTGTCGGGGAAGAACATACTTTTTCTGTTTGAAAGTTCACCGCCGATAAGCGTCTTGCAAATAACGTCGGGTTTCTCGACTTTGACAACCTCAAACACCATAAGACCGTTGTTTAATAAAATTTTGTCGCCGGGAACCATCTGTTCGCAAATGCCTTCAAATGAAACCGCAACTCGCGATTTGTCGCCGACAACATCTTCGGTTGTGAATATAAAGGTGTCGCCGTCTTTTAAAGTTATTTTTCCGTCCTTAAAAGTCTTAATTCTGAATTCGGGGCCCTTCGTGTCAAGAAGAATAGGCAGAGGTACTTTTTTGCGTTCTCTTACCTTTTTAATCATCGCAATTTTGGCTGCATGTTCTTCGTGCGTACCGTGCGAAAAGTTGAGCCTTGCCACGTTCATGCCCGCGTCAATTAAATCAGATAAAACAATTTCATTATCGCTTGCAGGACCGAGGGTACAGATTATCTTTGTCTTTTTCATTAAAATACCTCGCTAATTTTCTTTATTATATATTGTAAAATAAATAAACAAAAAAATCAATATATTGT
>JAIDSQ010000072.1 GCA_029061155.1 Clostridia bacterium | reverse complement strand
GTCTGCGGTAAAAAATATCTTTGTCGTCGGTTTACGCATGATAAGCCTAAAACAGCCGAAGGTATTTTTAAGCCGCTTTGTCCCGACTGCTTTGCCGAAAAACGTAGGCGCGCAGAAGAAGAAAAAGTTGCAAAAGAAAATGAAATTGCCAGACAAGAGCGGGAGAAGGAGCATAAAGAGTTTGTCAAAAGATTAGAGAATTGGCGCGCAGTTCCGCTTGAAAAAATCCGCCCGAATAACGGCAATGTTTTATACGTTCTCGGTAACGGTTTTGATTTAATGCACAGAGTACCTTCAAGCTATTACAATTTCAGAGACAGCTTAGGTAAAAACAACGACCTTCGGCAAATGTTAGAGAATTACATCACAGTGGAAGACTGTTGGGCAGATTTGGAATACGCTTTGGCGCACATCAATGTGTCCGCTATGAGCAATATGACCGTTGTAGATACATTTTTAGATATTAACGATGCCTATAACGAAGATAGCGGCGCAGCAGAATATTTCATGTCTGTGGAAGAAGCGGCTATGCCGATGCAAATAATTGCAACCGAATTGCCGCGCAGGTTTCGTAAGTGGGTAGATACGTTAAAAGTCGGAACTTACGACAGACCGCTTAATGATGTGTTCCGTAACGGTAAAGTTCTTTGCTTTAATTATACCGAATTTGTCGAAAGTATGTATAACATACCGAAGCAAAACGTCTGCTATATTCACGGTTGCCGAGTAAAGGAAAAAGGAAAACCGAGAGAACCGCTCATTTTAGGTCATATGCTCGGTGCAAGCGATTCTTCGTTTGAGTTTGAAGAGGAAGAAGCAAAATATTTAGGTGGATATAGGCGTGCATATGCTGAAATCGCACGCACCCAGGTCATAGATTACATATCGGAATACGACGAAGACCTTACAAAGGATACCGCTAAAATTATAAATAATCACGAAAAATTCTTTTCGGAACTTAAAAACACGGAAACAGTAGTCGTTGTCGGGCATTCCTATTCGGAAACTGATTTCGATTACTTTGAAAAAATAAAAGCAAGTACTTTAGGGAACGTAAAGTGGTATTTCGGCTGTTACGGGTTGCGTGACATAATTAATCTTGAAAACCTTTTGCAAAGATTACAAATACGAGAATCCGAATTTAAAATTTTTCGTACGGATGTTATCCGTACTTATCCGTTGTCGTCAACAGAAACGCCTAAAAAGGAAAATCCAAATAAGGTAGTTTACTTATGCAAATCCCAAGATGGAAGATGGTCGGTTGAGAGAAATAGGAATGAGATAATGATTTCTGACTTAAAAGTCGGTATCGTTGACTATCGTGCAAAAATGTCAGATAGTTTCAGCAGAGCTTTCTTTATTGCCAATGGAAAGTATTTGCTTGCGGTAACTTGTTGCCAAACCCCCGGCGTGATTGTTTTTCGTAAAGAGGACGAGCATTGGAAATTAACCGGTGAGCTGCATTGCGATCATCAGCATTTACTTGTACAAAGATTGAAACATGTATTTGTGGACGGTGATGAAATTGCTTTCGTATATAATAACCGCATTCGTAAATATTCGCTTTTAAACGCAAAGCAAATTTATAATAATTACGTTGCAAACGCTAAAAGCTTATCTTATGCAGGTGAAGATATAATCAAAAATTTCAGGTAAGAAAAGGCTAAGGATGGGGCAATTAATTGATACTGTGTCTGAAAATTAGCGAAAAAAATAGGTGTAAAAATTACAGCGAATTTAAACTAAAAATTACACCTAATTTTTTACTGTAAAAAATAGCCCCCCTATAGTGGCTGGCGCAATAAAGTGTATTTTAAGCAATTATTGAGCCAAACAGAGTAGTTACGCTGGCGCAATCTCTGTTTTAAATCATCTTTAGACGAGCAACTGCCACCCCGCCAAATTCAATTCGGCGGGGTGGCAGTTTTCTTGTGCCTTATCTTTAATTACACTTAAATAGATTGTCATAATGGTTTCTTCGTTTTTCAATTTGAGACAATAAATCGCTCTCTTGAGGCAAATAGGGTAGAAGATTGTTTTTAAAATGTTTTAATGCTTCTTGATACTGCTCTTCAGTTCTAAAATGGACGCCTTCATAATAGAGCCATTTGCCCATTTCATCTGCAAGACTTTTAGTAGCTATATCTTTTGCCTTTGATAAATACCGTAAAAAGTATTTGTTTCTCTCTGTAATGGGCTTTTTATAAAAGATATCGATACAAGCAAGGATAACTTTATTTGTGTAGTATTCCTTATGTGCAACTTTTTGTTGCTCTTCGGTTGATATATAAGCATCACCATCCAATTCTCGTAAGCAAGGTTGTGTCTCGTCATAATACCAATAATTCATTTCGGCTTGATTTATAGTAACATAATACAATCGCAACATATCTTCTACAAACTGTTTATTAAATTTTTCTGACTTGTCACCGTCAATTAATGTTCTCGTTAAATGAATATGATTTCGCAAATTTTGTAAATGTTCTATGGCTACTTCTTCAAATGGATGTACATGAAGTAATCTCATATTTATCAAATGGGAAAGAATTGCTTTGGGTGAAGAGTTACTTAATTTATCGAGATTATTAAATTTGCGATAATCGCATTCTTCTGTACAATCTCGATTTTTGCAATTTCTATTTACAAGCAATACAATGCTTTTCCATAAAGCTTCCACACAAGAGAAAACAATACATCCAAGTTGCCTATACACAATTTGTTTTTCTTTATCGTCAAAAAAATATG
>JAIDSQ010000071.1 GCA_029061155.1 Clostridia bacterium | reverse complement strand
ACAATATACAGCTACATGGAAGGTACCGCAGAATTTAAGCAAAAAAGAAATTGAGGTTGAACGGAAAAAGTTTGAACTTGAATTTACTAATGAATGTGAGAAGAGATCAAAAGGAACTTTCGTAACAGATGAAAATATAAGGTTTGGTGACTTTGCCGACCAATGGCTTGAAGAAATAAAGAATCGTGAAGAATCATACGGCAGTTATACAAGTGCTAAAAACCATTTAACGATAATTAAAGAATGTTTCGGAAACTACTTATTGAAAAATATTACACCTAATGTAATTCAAAATTTCTATAACTATATCTGCAAAAGAACTTATACAAAAACCTATGTATATGTTAAGAAATCTATAAATGAGCTTGTCAATGAACAGCATTTACCCAAATATCATATTGCCAAAGAATGTGGAATTGATAGACTTACTTTGAGACTTGCAAGTACTATTGGAAACCAAGTCAGTATGCAGACTGCTAAATGTGTAGCTAACTATTTTAATGTTCCTTTGGATAAATATTTTTCGATAGAACAACGGGAAACAAAGTATTCCTGCGCTACTAATAAGGGAATAAAAACTACGCTTGTAATGATTTTAAATTCCGCTAAAAAGCGTATGTTAATTGAACATAATTACGCTACTAAGGACTATACCAACCCTGTTACAGGAACTGTTAAAAAGAAAGAAATTTATAATGAAGAACAAGCAAAAGAATTTATTAAACTTGCTATGCAGGAAAAAGATATTCGTAAGAAAACAGTATTTGCGTTGTTCATATTTTTGGGGTTAAGGAATGCCGAAGTATGTGGGTTAGAATGGAAAGATATTGACTTACAAAAAGGTATTTTGAAGATACAAAGAAATTCGTTATATTTTAGAGGGTTTTGCGTTATTACGAAAGAACCGAAAACAAAGAATTCTAAAAGAACTATGTCTATGCCCCAACAATTAACGGAAACATTAAAAGAATACTATGTTTGGTGGGCTGAACAAAAGCAACTGCACGGTGATTTATGGTACAATGCCGATAGATTGTTTTTGCAAGATGACGGAAAGCCTTTACACCCTTGTACACCGAGAACTTGGCTTGATAAATTTGAAACAGCTCACGGTTTAGCGCATGTTCCACCTCACGCTTTAAGACATACGAGTATTACTTTACAGTTACTTGCAGGAATTGATATTAAAGCAGTATCTCAAAGAGCAGGACACGCAGACGAGCATATCACCTTGAATATCTATACTCATTTTCTTAAAGAAGAAGATATAAAAGCAGCTCAAAAGTTTAATGATTTTTTAAGGGTATAATCATAAATTAGCAAAAAAAAGAGAGCAGTTAATTTCATAACTGCTCCTTTTTTATTACGTTAATTTTATTTATTCTGTTATATTTTATAGCATTATTAGAATCAAGTTAATATGATTCAATAATAATTATTAAGCTAACATTTTGAGTATATCTTCAATATCTAAACCGCGAATATAAAGCTTGTCCTTACAGTAATACCTATTTCCGTTTTTGTCAAAGTAGTTATGCCCATCAATTCGTGTAAAGTTCTCATCGTTTCTTGCTTTTAAATAATCTAATAAGCTTTTTATTTTATCGTTAGTAGTGCATATTTTTTTTGAAGTCTTAATACTAATTGATTTTCCAAAATTTAGGCTTTTGCCAAAAATTTTTGCACTTCTTGGAAAATGGGTTAAACGTGGGTTATCAAGATTGATATTGTTTTTCTTATGCTTTGTCAAATATTGAATAGCTCCCCTAAAATCGTTCATATTGGTAATGGGTTTAACGTGGCAAATTCCCAATTTCCATAAGTATTCAACACTTTTTTTGCATAGACCAAACGGAAACATATCAAATTGAGCTACAATATGGATATGATAATTGTGTTTCTTTGTTAATTCGAAAGCCCTAAAAAACTCAAAATGTCCAAATGCTCTTGTTAAATAAATTTTAATCTTATTAAATTCTGGCATAATGTCTTTGTAGTGAATCATTTCTTTAAAAGTTAAAGTGATAAAGTAGGAGTTTTCAAGGTTAAAATCCATATTCCATAGTTCCTTTTGGCGTTTTTTTCTCGTAAGTCCATAACTTTTTGAAGTCATAAAAGTGCCATAGTTATCGCATTTAGTGTAGTCAAACTTTTTACGGTCATAAGGTTTAATATTGTGTAGTGATATTGTACATCTGTTGCCTTCAAAAATTTCTACTTTAATTGTTTTGGTTTGGGTTGAAGTTGATTTTGTCATTTTTTGTACTTCCTTCGGTAATTAGTTTGCATACATTATATTCAGGATTTCATTTTTCTAAACCTGTGTTTTGACAAGATTTGACATTATTTGATTTTGTAAAATGAACGAATAAAAGGTGTAAAAAAGTCGGTAAAAAATATTACCGACTTTACAAAAGTTATTTAGTTGATTTTTTAATATAAAATATTTACAAATTAGGCGTAAAATTACCCAGTTTATGAGGGGGACAAAAATCATTTGAACTTACAGAAAAAAAGGATATTAAAAGTATTAAAAACGGAATAAAAATATATTCGTAATCAGCAGGTCGCCGGTTCGAATCCGGCTATTAGCTCCAGAAATAGAACCCTCGCAAAAAGCGGGGGTTCTATTTTTGCATTTATTGGTTTATGAGAATCGAAGGTTCGCGCGAGGCACACAGTTGCCGACGCTTTGCCGAGGGGACCCCTATGGGGGGTTCGGCAAAATCCGGCTATTAGCTTCCAAAAGAAAGTGTGGCACTAAATGTGCTGCACAGTCTTTTTAATATCCTTCAATCAGTATAAAATATTTGACTGTATAAATGATTTGTTATATAATAGAGTATGGGTTGAAGTCTACCCGCGAGAATTATAAACGAGGCAAAATATGGCGCTTTGGATTTTATTACTGATAGCTATAATAATTATTTTTGTCGCAGTACACGCCGTACTGTTGCCTAAGTTTTTCCTCAAAGTAAGGTACGACTACGAAACCATTCCCGACCGCGGACTTAAAGTAGTGGACGAAACGGACGGGAGAAGTATAGTCTACGAACCCGGTGACAGCATTAAAGACAGCATAAAACAGTACATCGTTTCAGAGCGCGCAGGCAAAAAGAGCTTTATCTGCAAGATAGACGACGATATCCGCTTTATAGATTTCGACATAGTTTTATTCAACGAAAAGGGCGTTTCTTTCAAGGTATTAAACGTAAAGCAGATTATAAAAACCAAGGGCTATACGGAAGTTATCACCCTGCCCGACAAAACTGTATACGTTACGCTTGTTTTAAACAAAGTAAACGACCAACCCCGCACGGGCTTTAAGTCGAAGCACGTAGTTGTAAGCGGAGTAGTCTTTTACCTGCTTTCGTGCGCGCTTGTTGAAGTACTCGGCGTTTTCGGAATAAAAGCCTGCATAGGCAAACTGTACGGCGGCCTGATGTTTGAAAGCTTTCTATACATAAGCGAAACGTGGATATTTACCGCAGTCATTTCGGCAGGGGTAATAATATTAAACGTTCTGTTCACGCTTGCCGTACTGTTCCTGAAAAGCAGCAAGAGGAGGAAAGTAAATGCCTGATTACGACGTAATTAAAAAGGGCGAATACGTTCATCCTCAGAAAAATAACAGTATCCCCGTAGACAACTATATTTTCATTCGCGAAAACGGCAAAAAGTATCTTCTGCTTTCATTCAACAACACCCGCAAAAGTCTTTTAACGGGTTTAAGCCTAGAGATAACCCAGCTTGACAGCCATTCCAAGGAGATAGGCGAAAAGAACGTCAAGTACGGCAACCTTTCGGGCAAGCCCAAAAGGAAGTACGTACTTACGCACAAGATAGAAGTAGCCGACAACTGCGAGGACGCAATTGTCAACGTAGCCGAGGCTTTATACGGCTCGTACGCGTACACGGTTTCGGGCGGACGCGAAATAATAGAATACGCCGCTCCCGCCCAAAAGTTCAACGTAGCAGGCGCAATCGACGAAATGGGTTGGCAAAACGTCAGCGTTTCGGAGCGTACAGTAAAAAGCAGAATTGCAATCGGCATATTCTCCTGCATATTGATAGTGCTCGTTCTCGTTCTCACCTTTATGCAGCTTAAAAAATTTGAAGTGGGCAGAACCACTTTTCACTACAACGGTGTGGAGTACGCCTTCGAGGACGGCGATACAAGCGACGGTACGAACATTTACGTTGTAGGCTACGGCGCAAGGCGTTCGGACATAACTATACCCGCAGAGATTGAAGGACACACGGTAACAAAAATAACCAAGGACTCCTTCAAAGACAATACCCGCATAAGAAAACTTACAATTGAGAGCGATATCCCCATAGAAGAGGGTGCGTTCTCGGGCTGTAAAAATTTAAAAACGCTCGATATTGAAAACGTAAAGGATATAGGCAAAGGCGCATTCAAAAGCTGCGCGAACCTTCAGACCTTCACATCGGTAAACCTTGCAAGCGTGGGAGAGGGCGCGTTTGAAAACTGCATGTCGCTCTCCTCGGTGGATATCTCTCACGACACACAGCAAGTTACGTTTGCAAATTCCGTCTTTTCTGGTTGCACAAGTCTTACTACCGTAAAAATAGCGCAGACAATTGTCTACCCCGACGACGGACTGCTTTTCGGCGGTTGCAACAATATAAAGGAATTAAGGCTCAAAAACTTTGAAAATATTGTTGACGGCGGGAGCGGGAAAACGCTTATAAGTCTTTTCGGCACAGCCGAAGACTGCGGAACAAAATTGCAACTCCAAAGCGTAGCTATCGACAATCTTGAAATAATATCCGATAACTTTCTGCAATTGACACCCGTTGAAACCTTCACAGTAGGCGACCTTAAAACTGACGTTGTCGGCAACGGCGCGTTTGACGGCACAAAGCTTACAACCATCAAACTTCCCGTATCCGTAACTGAGGTGGGCGATTATGCTTTCCGCAATGCACCGCTTACTGAGTTTGATGAAAGCTTGCTCGTATACGCAGGCGACTACGCCTTCTGCGGCACGGCGCTTTCAGAGTTTGACGGCGCGTCGCTTGCCCATATCGGCGACTATGCCTTCTCGGGTTGCGCGTCGCTCAACTCGTTCATGTTCGGCAACTGCACGTACCTCGGCGTCGGCGCGTTCGCAGACTGCACCGCGCTGACGGGTATTTCCTACCCGCAAAGTTTAAACTATGTGCCCGAAGGCGTATTTTCAGGCTGTACTGCGCTAAGTAATTTAACGCTGACAAACGGCAGAATAATTTCCGTCGGAGCAAACGCGTTTGCGGGCTGTACGGCTTTGAAAAGTGTGGTAGTCCCCAACAGCGTAACAAGTATAGGGCAGGGCGCGTTCGCCGATACTTTGCTTGAAAGCATTTCCGTTCCCTTTATCGGCGGCAGTGCAACTCAAAATACATTCTTGGGCTACATATTCGGCTCGGCTACTCATTACGTAAATTCCTTCCCGACAACTTTACATAGCGTTACACTAACCCTTGCGAACACAATTCCCGAAAACGCGCTGTCGGGCTGTTCGTCGCTTACAAAAATCAACTTCCCCGAAAACTTAAACAGCATAGGATACAGCGCATTTGCAAACTGTACTTCGCTTGCGGGTATTACTATCCCCGACAGCGTAATTTCAATCGGCAAGGGTGCGTTCTCGGGCTGTTCGGGACTCAAAAAAATTTCATTGCCCTTCGCGGGAGGGAGTGCAACTGAAAACACGTTCTTCGGCTATTTGTTCGGCGCAAACAACGCTATGGAGTCGCAAAGGTACGTGCCCGCCTCGCTTGAAAACGTAACAGTAACAAATGCCAACAACCTTTATGAAATGGCGTTCGGCAGCTGCATTTATATAAAGAACGTCGACTTAACGCCGTCAAAAAATCTTGTCTCGCTTGGCGAAAACTGTTTCTCCAACTGTATCAGTTTAAAGCAAGTCAGCTTACCCGAAAGCCTTACGAGGATAAGCAGCGGCGCGTTCTTCAACTGTATTAACCTTTCGGAACTAACAATTCCCGCCAGGGTCAGCTCGTTGGGAAACAACGTTTTTACACAGTGTTTCAAGCTTTACGAAATATGGAATTTAAGCTCGATACCCAATATGAATATACTTGCGCCCAACTGTCTTAAAATTCACAACTCCATCGACAGCAATCTCGACAAGGAGTATATAAACGGCTATGTAATTGCCGAGGCAGGGGGAGAGCATTATTTGCTGTTCTACCCCGAAGGCGAATTGAATGTGAGCCTTCCCGCAACGGCATATAATTACAGACTTCCAAATCACCTATTCTTTGCGGACGCGGCTTTAAAAAGCGTAACCGTTCCGTCCTGCGTTTGTGACGTCGGCATATACACCTTTAACAACTGTACCTCCTTAAACAGGGTTACTTTTGCCAAAGACTGCCCTATCGGGAAAATAGGCGAGTATATGTTTAACGGCTGTGTCGAGCTTGCCTCGGCAATATTGCCCGACAGCGTGTCCACGATAGGCAAAAACGCTTTTTACGAATGTGCCAAGCTTAAAACGGCGGAGTTCGGCTCCGAACTTAAAGAAATAGGCGACTCCGCGTTCTACAATTGCAAAAATTTAACTTCCGCACCGCTTAACGAGGGCTTGACAAATATCGGTAAGTCCGCATTTGAGAACTGTGCCTCGCTTACGGAAGTTATTATTCCTTCAACGCTTACATCTCTCGGCAGCCGCGCATTTGCTGGTTGTAAAGGCATAACAAAACTCGGAATAAAGAGCGGCTTAACGGCAATCGAAAGCGATACATTCTTCGACAACAATAAGCTTTCCGAAGTAACACTTGCTGACAGCATACGGACGATAGGCGACAGAGCTTTCCAAAACTCCTGCATAAAAGAACTGACTTTGCCCCGCGGTGTTGTAAGTATAGGCGAAAGTGCGTTTGCAAGCAACGGCGTACTGCGCAGCGTCGTCATCCCCGATAGTTTGACGGATATAGGTACCAACGCATTCTACGGTTGCAACAGGCTTTACCTTGTCTACAACCTCGGCTCATTATACATTGTCCCTAACAGCTATGGTTACGGCGCGGTTGCTCAAAAAGCGCTTGCCGTGGCGACTTCGCTTTTCGACGCCGAATATGCCGACGTTGACGGCGTTACGTATTTAAGACATAATACCGACTGGCGCGCCGTGTGGTGTGACGAAAATGCAACCAACTTAGAGTTGAAGCCGTTCACCCACAACGGAGTTGAAGTCACCTCTTTCTCGATATTAGACCGCGCATTTGCAGGCAACAGCAATATAAAGTATGTTTCTGTCGGTTCGGCGGTAAGCTCGATAGGCGCGTCGGCGTTTGAAAACTGTACGGGTATCCGCAGTATTTCCTTTACGGACGGAAATCTTGCAAGCATAGGTGACAGCGCATTTGCCAACTGTTCAAATATCGATTCTGTAAATTTAAAGCTCGGCAACCTGAAATCAATAGGAAGGTACGCTTTTGCCGACTGCGGCGAGCTTAGCTCTGTTCAACTTCCCGAAAGCCTGACTTACCTTCCCGAAGGAATTTTCAACGGCGATAAAAACCTTAAAAATTTCTCCGTTCCCGCAAGCGTAACCACGATAGGCGAGGGCGCGCTGAGCGGTTGCTCTTCGCTTGAAGGCATAACCCTTCCCGACGGCTTGACTTATATAGGACCGTATGCGTTCTACGGCTGTCAAGGTATTGAGTCGGTTATAATTCCCCAAAATGTAAAGACCATTTCGGAGCAGGCGTTCGGCGACTGTTTCAACCTGTTCGTCGTGTACAACCTAAGCAGTCTTGACATTACCGAACGCAACTACAACCACGGCGCAGTAGGCTACAACGCAGTTAAAATATTTACCGACCTCAACGAAAAAGCATATTTCGCCACGGTAGACTACAACCGCTTTGTCCTTCTTGATAACGCGTGGTACCTGTTCAGAAACGAGGTAATAAGCAATATTACGTACCTGCCAGAAAGTTTCACTTACGAAGGCGCAAAAGTAACGGCTTACACATTAAAGAACTATGCGTTCAACTATATCAATAGTATCGTTATACCCAAAGCGGTAAAGTCAATCCAGCCGTATGCGTTCAGCGCGAACAGCTACATAACAACCGTTTACTTCGGCGGAACATCAGATGAATGGAGCGAATTAAAACCCTCCACAGTACGCGTATTCATGCTGTATGAGTATACAGACTGTGTTCACGAATCAATGAAATGGACTTACGACAGCGGAGGGAATGTTTCAACCTTAATCGATGCATACGGATATAACGTTGCTGAACGCAAAGACGCAACTTGTACCGAAGACGGCTACGAAATTTACAAATGTCCCAATTGCGGACACCAATACACGACAGTCCTCAACAAAACAGGACACAAACCCGCAACCGATTACGCGGTGCAGCCTACCTGTACGCAGAGCGGTTTAACGCAGGGCAGCCATTGCAGGGATTGCGGCGAAGTGTTTGTCGCACAGCAGGAAATTCCCGCAACAGGACATAACTTTAACGACGACGGCACGTGTACAGCGTGCGGCGCTGAGAGGGAGTAGGTGACAATATGCTGAAAAACAGTAACATAATCGAAAAACTCAATCGCGAAGAGAAGGCTACGTTAATCGCCGACGCCGATATGCTGTTCACACAGGGCTATGCCAAGTCTGGCATACCCCGCGTCGCAGTATCTACCGTCGAAGAGGTCAACGCAGGTTTAGGCAATCTGTACCCCTCGTTCGGCGCAATGTCCAATAGCTGGAACACGGACCTGATTTCACTCGTCGCGCAGGACATTGCCGTCCGCGCAAAAAACATAAACCTTTTAAAAACACCGCCCGTGCGCGTTAAAAGCAACCCCTATGTAGAGGGCTTATCCGAAGACCCCTGCGTTGTCCGCGCCTATGCATACGCAATTTTAATGGGTATGCGCGAAGGCGGAGTTATGCCCTGTCTCTCGGGTATAACCATGACCGACGCCGACTTTAAATACGTCGATATAAAGATGGATTTCAGGACGGTGCGCGACTACTTTTTAAGCCCTTATAAAGCGCTTTCCGCGTTTCTCGGCGGCGCGGCGGTAATTACAAACCGCCAAAAGCTTGAAGGGAGTTATGCGGAAGTCAATACCGAGGCGCTTTCCAATATGCTTACAACCATATGCGAAAGGCGGGGCGGCTACGTCATCTGTGAAAACGTTGAAAGCGACGACACCGTAAGGTGCGCTGTTAAGTACACGCTCGCAATAGGCGGCAACCCCTCGGTATTCAGTCAGGCGATATCAAACTATAACTATATCAGGGAAAGCATAAACACGGGCGACGCGTCGGGCAACGACCTTGACTCTGCCTGCCGCGACTATTCGGCGGTAAGCGGCGCAACTGTCGATGAGCTGTGCGACAAGGTTATAAGCTTTGCCCGCGACTGCTCAAACAGAACGACTACAAAAACCCCTTCCGACGATTTGATATTAAATTCCGCGGAAGAGAGCATTGTCCTCTTAAAAAATACAGACGAACTTCTGCCTTTAAAAAGGAGGAGTAAAATAGCCATAGTCGGAGACCCTGCATTTAATGTATATGCGGGCGAAAGCTTTGCACAGTTTCTGTCCGCAAACGGCGGTTTTGAAGTCGTTGGCACGGCCCGCGGTTACGCCGCGGCAGAAGAGCGCAGCGACATACTTTTAAACGAGGCTTGCAATGCCGTCAAAGGCGCGGACGCGGTGCTTTTATTCCTTTCGGCAAAGCAGGAAGGGCGCGCGCGTTCAACAACTAAACTTCCCGCAAACAGAATAGCGCTTGTCGAGGCAATGACAAAATTGAATAAAAACGTAATTGCCGTCGTCACAAGCACAGGCTCAATAGATATGGGCTTTGATACAAACGTTAAAGCCGTACTCTTAGCCCCGCTTAACAGCGCAGGCGCAAACGAGGCGTTAACAAATATAATCCGCGGCGTAGTAAGCCCTTCGGGCAAGCTTACCGAAACGTATTATGCGCAGACGGACGCTTATTTTGAAAAGATAAAATCTGAAGTAAGGTCGGGCAAACGCAAGGTGGGCGGCTTTATCGGTTACCGCTATTACGACACGGCAAAAGAACAGGTAAAGTATCCCTTCGGCTACGGGTTGAGCTATACCCAATTTAAGTATACGAATATGACTCTGCACGGCGACAACGTGGATATAGCCGTTAAAAATACCGGCAAGCACGACGGCTACGAAGTCGTTCAGTTATACGTCGGAAAGCATACTTCAAACGTAGTACGCCCCGTAAAGGAACTTAAAGGCTTTGTCAAAGTATTTATAAAAGCGGGTGAAACCAAGACTATACGCTTTCAGCTGATCACACAACTGCTTGCCGTGTACGATAACGAAAAGGGCAAAAACGTTGTCGAGGCGGGCGACTACACTTTGTACGTCTGCTCGTCGGTAAACGACGTCCGCAAGACTGTAAGAATGCACATTATGGGCGACGATATAACTCCCGACGGCAAAAAAATGTCCGACTACATTCAGTCGTCTTCCGACATATTAGACGGCGGCTATATGCTCAGTGACGTCAAGCTTTCCCAAAGCAGAGGCAAAAAACTAATTACCAGCGGCATTATCGCAATGATAATTTCCCTGTTGGGCTTAGGCGTGCTGTTCGCTTTAAACCATCTGTCCGTAATAGACATTATGGCGCATCAGTACCTGCAAATTATTTTCATTGCAATTATGGCAATATTCGCGCTGTTTACACTGTTAATGGTTATAGGCATAATAGTTTACTGCCGAACAAAAAAGAAGGCGGTAATCGTCAGGGCACAGCAAAAATCAGCGCCCCGCCCCGCGCACCCCTTTGAAAGCCTTTTTGAAAAGCAATTCAAAGTAGAAGAAGAGCAGGTGACGGTCAAAGAACAGACGGTCGAAACTTTCGACGAGGAACAGGAGGCGCTAAGACATATCGATATCTCGCTCACGCTAAAAGACGCCTGCTCACAGCTCGTTTCGTACTGCGTATCGCGCGGCGTCAAAATAGACGGTCCGTCGGCGGCAAAGCTTTTGTCCGCGCTCGCCTCGTCAAGATTAGTTGTGTTGTGCAGCCGCGTTCCCAACGTTCTTCCCAAATTACTCAAAATATTAAACGGCTACTTCGGCACCGAAGAATATGTGGAAAGTTTTTCAGGCGTAAACAGCCTTGAAGACTTTATAGAAAGAACTTCACGCGCGGTAGACGACGCGTCAAAAGTGCGCAAAGACGTGCACATTGCAGGACTTACCGAAGTCAACTCCGACAACCTGCGCGACGTTTTACTTCCGCTTATGAAGTATATAATTTCGCCCAACGTTCCCTGCGCGGTAAGGTACGGTTACGATAATACGTTAAACCTTACACCCAACATGTGGTACGCGCTCGCCCTCGACGGCAACGCGCGCATTTCGGGCGAGGACTTAATAGTTCTGAATTCCTGCGCTGTAATCGACTTGAACATTTCCGAATGTGCTGTAAAGGGTGCTAAGGCGCAGTGTAAGCATTTAAGCTATTACCAGCTTATGAAGTTTGCCTCAACCTGTGCCGAGCAGTATCCCCTTGACGAAGACAAGTGCTGGAAAAAGGTTGACAAGCTTGAAAAATTCGTCAACAGCCACACGCCCTACCATATCGGAAACAAGTTATGGCTGCGCGCCGAAAGGTTTGCGTCCTCGATAATTTCATGCGGCGGCGAACAGGCGGAGGCGCTTGACTCAACAATTGCAAGCATACTTTTACCTTCGGTAATATGTCTTTTGAACGGTAAAATCCCGCCCGAAAAAGAGGGGCTTGCAAGCGTAATAGAAAGTATGCTCGGCGAACAGAATTCCGAGCAGTGCAAAAAAGTTTTAAACGCCTACGGACTTATCAGATAGAGGTTACTTTATGTTAAAGAGTATTACGGCAACTCAATCT
This sequence comes from Clostridia bacterium, assembly GCA_029061155.1. GTDB lineage: Bacteria > Bacillota > Clostridia > Christensenellales > Borkfalkiaceae > Coproplasma. The sequence goes on along the minus strand of JAIDSQ010000071.1, from coordinate 19,524 downwards.
CAAAGCGCATTGCAAACCTTTTTGCAATACGTCACTTCGGGCTACGCCATAATTATCTATGCCGTAATTCTTCTCGCGCTCATCGCGGTGGTCGTAATCTCTTTGATGTTCGGCGATACAAAACGACCCAAGTCCCTACTTATCAAAAGCGGCTTGCCACGCTCTGACAGAACCAACATAGAACCCAAGGAAGAGCAACAACCGCAGGGCAGCAGATTTGACGGATTAACGAGAATAGACGAACAGAGGGACAGTTATAAAAGAAACGATTATAAAGACGATATAACGCTGAAACGCCTCTGCGAAACGTTCAGAAACTTTTCGGCAAACAAGTTAAGACTTTATTACGATATATCGGATATCCGCAGATTTATAGCGGGAATGGCGGTGTCGCATATACTCATTTTGCAGGGTATGTCTGGTACGGGTAAAACATCGCTCGCGTACGCATTCGGCGAGTTTTTGGATAATACCTCAACGGTAATCCCCGTCCAGCCCATGTGGAAGGAAAGGACGGACTTAATAGGTTATTACAACGAGTTCACAAAACGTTTCAACGAAACGGATTTACTCAAAAAGATGTACGAGGCGAATTACAGCAACGATATATACATAACGGTATTGGACGAAATGAACATAGCAAGAGTGGAGTATTACTTTGCGGAGTTCTTGTCGCTGTTGGAATTGCCCGACGCAGATAAGCGCAATTTAAGCGTAGTGTCGGACGAGTGGGAAAACGACCCCGAACAGCTTAACAACGGACATATAAAACTTCCCGAAAATATGTGGTTCATAGGCACGGCGAACAACGACGATTCAACGTTTGCAATCTCTGATAAAGTATACGACCGTGCAATGATAATGGATTTGGATAAGAAGGCTGAACCCTTTTCCGCGCCGAGGATAAAGAGAACGCACATCAACTACAAGAGGTTTAACGAGCTTGTGGAAGAGGCGCAGAAAGAATATACAGTAACGACTCGAAACAGACAGAGGCTGCAAAAGCTTGACGAGTATATGATAGAAAACTTTCATATCACGTTCGGCAACCGAATAATGAAACAGATAAACACGTACATTCCCGTATATGTAAGCTGCGGAGGGGACGAGTTAGAGGCTTTAGACGATATCCTTGCCAAAAAGGTAATGCGCAAACTTAGCATGCAAAACCCCGTGTATATCCGTAACAGTGCGGAACCCTTCTGCCGATATATGGACGAACTTTTCGGTGAAGAAAATATGCCCCTTTGCAAAGCCTTCGTCCGCAGGCTAGAGAAGAACGCATAAACACAGCAAATCAATCTTAAAAAATCTACGGTTATTTAAATGGATCTTAATACATACTACCGCGCGTTAATTGCTTACAGAAAGCATACCGCCGATGACCGCGACTGCGCAAGACAGCGCAAAACGGTTGCAGGGGCGGACGCCGACAAAGACTTAATAGAGATAGTCAGAACGGACTGCGTAATCGAGGACGACTGGATAGAGGCAATAGAAAAGGGGCTTATCCACGTCGAAAAGGCTATTGCCGAAGAAAGGCAGTTCATCCGTTCCAACGGCGAGGTCGTGCCCATTGAAAAGGTAAAACAGGTTTCAAAGGACTCGGTCGAACATCTCGCGCGCCACGGAAATTTAATTACAAGAAAACCCGAATCGGGTAGGGATATTATCCCCGACGGACTGTACACAGTAGAACGCCTTGCCGACTATGCCGTATACGAAAACAGATTTCTGTATATGATGCTGTGCTTTTTAAGAGACTTCATTGCGTTCAGATACGATAAAATCGTAGAACTTACCAACACGTACGACGGCAAACTTACCGTAAAAAAGCATATAAAATCAAGAAACAGAAGTACGAAATACGAGTTAATTTTAGACGAAAAAATCAAAAACGACCCTTACTTAAGGGCGCACAACCCCTTAAAGGATAAAATCGACAGAATAGATTTAATCTATAAAACGGTGCTTGCTTTCCTGAACACACCACTTATGGAAAGCGTGGCAAAAGCCCCTATGCTCAAGCCGCCAATAACCGAAACCAACGTCCTGAGAATGAACAAAAACTTCAAGGGCGCAAAGGAGCTGTACTATTTCATAAGCTCGTACAATAAGCAGGGTTTCACGGTCAAGACCGCAACCCGAAAAATAAATCCGTTCACCGACGAAATTGCAGACGAGTTTGCGGAGCTTGTCGCCTTAAACAGCTTTTTAACCTACGAACACGGACTGGGGATTGAAAAGAATTTAAAAGCCGAGTACGAGCTTGAAGAAAAAAAAGCCAAAGAACGTGAAAAGCAACAGAAAACCGAACAGATAAAAAACCTGCAAAGACACATAAAACAAAACGGCGGCGACGTCAAGGAATATTTACTCCTTTTGGAACAGCGCATCAAACAGCTTGAAAGCGACAGCACAAAGCTTGGTACACTCCAAGCGCAGTATCAGGCGCTTGAAAACGAGTATACAGAGCTTAAAAGCGGCGTGGACGATTTAAGACAGAGAGCCGAAATGCAGAAGGCGGAGCTTGACGGAATACACGAAACGCACCAAACCGAACTTGATAAAATAAACGAAGAACACAAGACTGAAATTTCTCAACTCAATTCAAAGCACGGCGAAGAGATAAAGACCTTAAACGACTTGCAAACTCAAAAAGTTGAAGAGTTCAACGCGGAAATAAACAGAATAACCGAAGAATTTAACTTAAAACTTGCCGCGCAGAAAGAGGAGTGTGAACAGCGCGTTAAGAAGGCGGAAGAAGAAAAGTATGCAACCATCAACGAGTGCAACGCAGTCCGTTTAAAAATGGATAGTCTCACCGCCGAAAAACTTTTAGTAGAGGCAAGGCTCAACTCTCTTTTACACGAGCACGGTCTGTTCACCACCGAAGACGACTTCTCCTCGCAGGAAAGCTTTGACGAGATAGAAAAGCAGTACAAAGCATTTAAGGAATTTTTCAAGGGTGAGTGGAAAAACGCAAAAAAGCGTATACGCCGAGAAATGCTCAATCCCGGCAATATAAAGAATATTTCGGAAGGCGAGCGCACGTTCGAGCCCACTCAGACCAGTATAGATTTCGACGCGATATTCGGACCGACAAAACCTCCCAAGCCTCCAAAAGAGGGTGAGCAGGAGATAAAACCCGCCAAACAACTTAAACCCGCCGAGGATAAAAATTCAACGGATATTAATGATTAAAAATGAAACCTCAATCGGATAAACCCCGCAAATTCAGAAAACTTTATTTAATCATATTGATAGTCATAGCGGCAGTAAGCACGCTTTTGGCTGTTTCGCTGTACTTTGCTTTCGGCAGGGGGCAAACTCCCACCAGCATTGCACACAGTGAAATGCTGTACGTAATCCTTGCGCTGTTAATTGTTCTTCCTGTACTTCTTGTAATTTTAATCGTAGCAATTTTAACAGGTAGAAAAAAGGGCGAAAGTACAGAGGGTGTTTCCGATATGGTCGTTAAAATAGACGGCGCAACAGGCGAAACGCCCGAACCGCAGGAGGAGCAACAACCGCAGGGCAGCAGATTTGACGGCTTAACGAAAATAGACGAACAGAAGGACAGCTATAAAAGAAACGATTATAAAGACGATATAACGCTGAAACGCCTCTGCGAAACGTTCAGAAACTTTTCGGCAAACAAGTTAAGACTTTATTACGATATATCGGATATCCGCAGATTTATAGCGGGAATGGCGGTGTCGCATATACTCATTTTGCAGGGTATGTCTGGTACGGGTAAAACATCGCTCGCGTACGCCTTCGGCGAGTTTTTGGATAATACTTCAACGGTAATTCCCGTCCAGCCCATGTGGAAGGAAAGGACGGATTTAATAGGCTATTACAACGAGTTCACAAAACGTTTCAACGAAACGGATTTGCTCAAAAAGATGTACGAGGCGAATTACAGCAACGATATTTATATAACCGTATTAGACGAAATGAACATAGCAAGAGTGGAGTATTACTTTGCAGAGTTCTTGTCGCTGTTGGAATTACCCGACGCCGATAAGCGCAATTTAAGCGTAGTGTCGGACGAATGGGAAAACGACCCCGAACAGCTTAATAACGGACACATAAAACTGCCCGAAAATATGTGGTTCATAGGTACGGCAAACAACGACGATTCAACGTTTGCAATCTCCGATAAAGTGTACGACCGTGCAATGATAATGGACCTGGACAAGAAGGCTGAACCCTTCTCCGCGCCGAGGATAAAGCGAACTCACATAAACTACAAGAGGTTTAACGAGCTTGTAGAAGAGGCGCAGAAGGAATATACGGTAACGGCGAGGAACAGACAGAGACTGCAAAAGCTTGACGAATATATGATAGAAAACTTTCATATAACGTTCGGCAACCGAATAATGAAACAGATAAACACGTATATTCCCGTATACGTAAGCTGCGGCGGGGACGAGTTGGAGGCTTTGGACGATATCCTTGCCAAGAAGGTAATGCGTAAGCTTAGTATGCAAAACCCCGTGTACATAAGAAACAGTGCGGAACCCTTCTGCCGCTATATGGACGAACTGTTCGGGGAAGAGAATATGCCCCTCTGCAAAGCCTTCGTCCGCCGCTTAGAGAAAAACGCTTAATAAGCGTTCCGCTTAACCTCGTATCTTAATTGCGTCAGCGCTTTATTAACTAATCACAAATCAAACTTAAAATAAATTAACGGCACAAGCAAAATCACACTTTTGCGCAGTGCAACCCAATTTGCGCATACTTGCGCCTGAGCGGGGTGAATGCCCGCAATTATATAATTGTGTGCCCCAAAAATTGCGGGCAGAGGGCGAGGAGCCCTCAAATCACGGAAATTATCGACATCATCGAACGTCGAGAATTTTGTGAATACTATTCTTGGAGGTGCCTATGGTCGGCAAGTCAAAGCTTATATACATAGTCGGTTGCGCGATTATAGGCGTCGTTGCACTACTAATCGTTATTCTCAGTTTTGTTGCCGGCGGGCTAACTATAGCAAGTGCACAAACAATAGTCATATCTTCTGCGTCCGAACAGTTCACTTACGACGGAACCGCCCATACAAACGATGTTTGGACAATGGAACAGGGCAGCCTTAAAAAGGGGCACACCGCGCAGGTAACAGTTTCAGGCTCGCGCACGGAAGTCGGAACAAGCGAAAACTATGTTACCGCAATTATAGTAGACGAAAACGGCGCGGACGTCACCGACAATTACACAATAGAATATCTCACCGGTCAGATTACGGTAAACCCGAGAACAATCACAATCTCCACAAGCAGCGCGAAAAAGGAATATGACGGAACACCGCTCACCGCAAACGAGCAGTCGGACCACATCATAACCGACGGCACGCTTTTGGACGGCGAAGAAATTACATTCATCAACAACACGTCAATTACCGACGCGGGCATAGTTTACAACACTTTCTCGCGTGTCTACGTTAAGGACGCAAAGGGCAGGGATAAATCAAACAATTACGAATTTATATGCGAGGCAGGCACTTTGGAAATAACCGCCCGCAAAATTTCGATAGAGGCGCAGTCGGAAATGCACGAATATGACGGCAAACCTTTTTCGTGCAACAAGCTTAAGGGCGTAACTTCCGAGTCAAACCTTCTGGAAGGTCACGAAATAACCGCGTGGGATATCCCCGCGCAGGCAACCGACGTCGGAGTATGGGAAAATTACATTGCCGCCGTCACAATATCGGATACAGAAGATAAAGACGTAACTAACAATTACGAACTTGATTTCCATTCGGGTCAGCTTATGATAACGCCCCGCAGAATCGCAGTCCGCTCGGGCACAACAACCCAAAAATACACGGGCGAGACTTTTACCTGCGAAACTTACGATATCCCTTCGTCAATAAAACTTGCCGATGGACATAACCCCGAAGTAATTATATCGGGCGAACAAACGGAAGTGGGTTCAAGCCCCAATTATATAGCGGAAGTTATAATAACCGACGCCGACGGAAAAGACGTTACGGCGAACTATGAAATAACACAGGTTCTCGGTAAAATTACGGTAATTGCCGACGGACAGTCACCCGACGGCGGCGGACTTGACAATAGCGGAAATATCGGCGGCGGCGACTCAAACGCGCCCGAGAGGCTCGCGCTCAGAGTATGGTCGGAATTCAGCGGCAAAGTATATTTAAAGAACAAAAGCTTTGGCGTTTACAATATGCGCAGCTGGAATGAGGCGCAGCCCTATGCACATCTTTTGGACGGCAAATACGGCGCGGATTACCTTACGGGCATAGCGCTTAAAAACGCGGGCTATACAAGCAACGAAATAATAGTCGACGTCAGCAATCAGTATTTCCTTCCGTATTATATGGAAAAGTCGCAGTCGGACTATGCGGTGCAGTCAAGCGACGTATTCTATTCGGGTGACGGCAAAACGCACTATTCGCTGTACTATTATTCGTACGACTACGTAACCGACGGCGAATTAAACTCCGACCTCGGCGAATATTCCGCGTATGAAAGGCAGTACCGCGAATACGTAAAAAACAATTACCTTTCATATCCTCAAAGCACTAAAAACGCTTTATCAGCAATCTTAAGTCAGTTTGACACTTCAGACTCCGACATAATAGAAAAGGTTGCAAAGTATGTACAGACTGCGGCGGAGTACGACCTTAAATACGATACGGAAAAACTCGATAAGTCCGACGATATAGTCGTAACCTTTTTGACCGATTATAAAAAAGGCATATGCCAGCACTACGCAAGTTCCGCAACGCTCATTTACAGAATGTTAGGAATACCCGCCCGCTACGCAATAGGTTACGTCGGAGATACACAGGAAGGCGAATGGACGGATATAACAAACAAAGACGCGCACGCATGGGTTGAAGTATATATCGACGGCATGGGCTGGGCGGTTGTGGAAGTTACGGGGGCGGACTCCAACGGTGGAGGTGGAGACGGCGACGAGCAGGATAAAAAAGAGGGTACAACAATAAGACCGGTTACCGAATACTATCCCTACGACGGCGTAACCGCATACACTCACAGCACAAAACTCCGCGGCGTAACCGCTTTGGAAAGGGCAGGCTATACGTACAAATACACCATTGCAAATGCACAGCGCATTGAAGAGGGTAAAACTGAGATTAAGATAACCTCGTTCAGACTCTTTGACCCTAACGGCAACGACGTCACGGATACGGTTCCGTTCAAACTCGGTACGGGCTATCTGTGCGTATACAGATGGAGTTTGGATATCGTAACCCAAAGCGAGCAGAAGGAGTACGACGGTAAACCATTTGTTCCTACAACCCAGCCCGAAATCACGCTCGGGCAATCGCTCAATCACAAAGTTCAATACACACCCAAAGCGTCAATTACCGAAGTCGGCGTTGTGGAAAATTCATACGATATAACCGTTACGGACGAAAATGGTCAGGACGTGACGGATATGTACAAGATAAACACGCACTACGGCAAGCTTACCGTCACGCACAGAAAAATTACCGTAACCGCCGACAGCGCGGAAAAGCCCTTCGACGGTGCACCGCTTACAACATCGGGCTTTGAGATAACAAAAGGCGAGCTTGCCGAAGGTCACAAAATTTCGGCCACTGTCACAGGCTCGCAGATCAAACTGGGCGAAAGCGCAAACAAAATAACTTCAGTACAAATTTTCGACGAAAGCGGGAATGACGTTTCCTCGAACTACGCTGTAACAATGGTCAACGGACTTTTGCTGGTAACCCCGCCCGTCTGATATTAACCGCAAAATCTTAAAAGGAGGTAAGCAAGTGCTATACGAACAATACCGTTCGAGAATTGCAAAAGTTGCCGACGTGCTCGGCGCTATCCGCAAATACCGCATACTCATCATTTTGATATGCGCTTTTATAGCCGCGCTTACCGCAACCCTTTTAGGCGTAAGCGGAATAGTGTACGACATGTCCGAATGTCCCGCGGAGGTTGTGGCGGGCGAAGAACTTCCTTACCGCGCAGGCGCAATATTCAATCACGTTACTTATGAATTTTCCGTAAACGGCTCGAACGAATGGACGGAGCAAAAACCCGCCCGCCCCGCCGAATATCTTGTCCGCTGCGTTTCAAACGATATCGCGGGCAAACCGCGCTACGGCAAAACGCACGCGTTTACCATTATACCCCGCACCGTAGTAGTTACGGCAGATTGCAGTTCGGCTGTCTACGGCGAACTTCCTCCCGTCAAAGCTCAACTACTGTACTCGGACACGATTACTTGTAGCGAATTTACATATTCCGACTATACTACGGCAACAACTACCGTCGAACCTGTAGCTGAGGCAATATGCGCATATGACGAAAACGGCAACGACGTATCATATACCTACAATTTCCAGACGCAGTCTTGTCAGATGGATTTTATAAAGCGCGGAATCACGGTAAATCTTTCTCCCTATGTTGCGGACTACGACGGCAAGGAACACCCCAAAATTCCCTATACCGACTATGAAATCAGCAACGAGACCCCGCTTGCCGAAGGCGACTTTGAAGAGGTGTACGTGAGGGTATTCCGAACTCAGGCAGGCGAATACGAAAACGAAATTTACTTTAAAATTTATAAACAGACCGCAAACGGTAATGTGGAAGTCACATCCAACTACGAAATAAACGTATCTTCGGGCACGCTGACTGTAAACAAGCGCACGCTTGAAATTACTACCGCAGACCTTACTGCCGTGTATGACGGTTTAGAAAAGTGGGACAACGGTTTCACCCTTGCCCAAAGTTCTCTGTCCGCACTCACCGAGGCTGGTCACACAATTTCCGTTACAGGCAACACTGTCGAGAAGAACGCGGGCGAATACGAAAACAAGCTTGACTTTGTCATAACCGACGAAGACGGCAACGACGTCACTTCAAATTATGCGTTCAGTTTTACTTACGGCACGCTTAAAATTGCACCCCGTCCGCTTACGTGCACCACGTATTCTGCGGAATGGATTTACGACGGTCAGACGCACTCCGACAACAGCGGCTTTGTAATTTTAAAGGACAGCACAAGCAGTTACGCAAGCGACGACGAAATCGCCTACTTTATCGAAGGCAGCCAAATGCACGTAAAGGAAGTAAAGGACTCGTGCAAAAACCAAATCAAAGTGGGCGTCGTAAACAGCGTCACGGGCGAGGACGTAACGGACAATTACGCCGTTAACTATATCTGCGGCGACCTTACCGTCTTGCCCCGCCCTATAAACGTAAAAGTCGACGACGCGGTTTGGGAATACGACGGCGAATCCCATTCAAGCAGCGAACATACAATTACGTTTGACAGCCAGATAACAGATACCGCGCTTGTCGAAGGTCACACCATAACGGCAAGAGGACTTAAAACAATAATTAACGTAGGCTCGGTTCCCAACTCAATAGACTTCGGAATATACGAAGGCGAGGCTCCCGTCACCGATAACTACGCCATCACCTGGAGCAGCGGCAACTTAACTGTCACCCGCCGCGAAATTACAGTATCGGCAAAAAGCAATAATAAGATTTACGACGGAACACCGCTGACGAGCGGTGGCGTGGAAGTCGTTTCGCAAAACAAACTCGTAAAAGGTCATTCCATTTCCGCCCAGACGGAAGGAATAATTATAAACGCAGGCACCACGCAATCGTCTATAACGGATAAAAACACTATTACCATTACAGACGAAAACGGTGAAGACGCAAGCGGCAATTACGAAATTGTCGGTTTAAATGAAGGCACGCTTACGGTTACCCCGCGCGTGATAACAATTACGGCGGGCAGCGCAAAAAAAGTGTATGACGCCGCGCCTTTGATGTGCTCCGAATACAGCGTTTCTTCGGAGTTGCAAACTCCGATTGCAGAAGGACAGGAACTTACAGTAACAACGGCAGGTTCGGTAACTGAAGTAAATAGTGAAACTAACACAATTACGGCATACGCAATAACATGGGGCGAAACTGATGTCACATCAAACTACGAAGTAACTTGTAAGGGAGGCTTGCTTACCGTAACAAAGCGCCCCGTAACGATTAAGACGGCAAGCACGGATGACGGCGAAAACAAGCGCGTATACAACGCACTTCCGCAAAGCCTTGAAAAGTTTGAGGAGGTGCAGGAAGATAATATAGATACAGGGCTTGTGACAGGTCATACCGCGCATATAAACAAAGTATTCTATGCTACCGATGCCGATACTTACGAAAACGACCTTACCTTCGTCATAAAGTCGGGGGAAAGGGATGTTACTTCAAACTATGAGCTGACAATTATAAAGGGCAGGTTTACAATAACAAAGCGCCCTTTAACCGTAATTACGCACAGCAAGGAATTTGAGTATGACAGCAAACCTCATTCATACGAAGGACATACCGTATCCGCAGAAACCCCGCTTGCGCTCGAAACGCACACAACCGTTGCAACAAACCTTAAAACTATAACCGATGTTGTCAAAGAGAGTGAACCCGCCGTCAGGAACACTATGTCAATTACCGTTCTGGACGGCGAGGGGAAGAATGTTTCCAAAAACTATGCAATAGCCGTTAACGCGGAAGGTATACTTACGGTAACGCCCCTTCATATAAGCGTGGTTTCCGGCAGTACTTCGGTTGTCTACAACGGAGGTAAAAACAGTTATCTTCAAGCCAAAACTGCTGAGGGCAGCAACAAACTTGTACCGGGACATCAATTTACTTTTACTTCATATACCGAAGTTGTTGACGTAAGACACGACGAGGACGGCAACGTTTTATATACCGACGAAAGCAAGACCGCAATCGCTGGCTACGTCAATAAACTTACCGTGGGAGTAAAGGACGGAACAACCGACGTTTCGCACAACTATATTATTGATAATTATACTTACGGTACAATTACAATAACGCCCCGCCCGATAAAATTCAGAACCGCAACCAAAACGTGGATTTTCGACGGAACGTATCACGACGAAAGTATGCTTGAAGACGTAGACCGTATGCTTTTGGACGGCGCGCCTTATTACCATCTTCCCGCTTATATACGCGGTGAACTTCCCCGCGTAAAATATGCCCATGAAGAAGTTTTAAACAAATTTAAAATATACATAGTAATTTCGGAAACGCAGGATATTTCCTACAACTATGCAATTTCCTGTGAATACGGCACTCTTAAAGTTGCGCCGCTGCCAGTAACCGTAACCGCAAATTCGAAAAGCAAAGTTTACGATGGCACCGCACTTACAGACAACGGTTTCAAAGTTACTTCCGACGACCATACAAAACAGTTAGACAGCATTAAAAATCTGAAATATACTTTCGAGGCAAAGTCAGAGGGGACTATAACCAACGTCGGCAAAGCGGATAACATTATCGTTGAAAACAGTTTCAAAGTTTACGACGATAAAGACCAGCGCGTTGCCCTTAGAAACTTTGAAATAACCTACGCCTCGGGCATACTTGAAGTAACTCAGCGCAAAATCACCGTTAAAGCGGGCGACGCGGAAAAGACCTATGACGGCGAACCGCTCGAGTGTAAGCAGTTTGAAAAGTGTACCGTAACTTCGGGACACTCACCCGAGCTTGACCCCGCAATCGTCGCAGGTCAGACTTTAAGCGTTGTTATAATCTCTTCGTATGTAAATGCGGGCACGTGGGACAACGTAATCGACAGCTGCACTATAACGGACGCGCAGGGCGGCGACGTTACGCACAACTATCTCATAACCAAAGCGAAAGGCAGTCTTGTAATCAACAAACGCCCCTTAACAATAACCACGCTAAGCAAAACCGACTTTATCTACGACGGCGAAGAAAAGTATTATCTTGAATACGAAATAACCGAAGGCACTCTCGTCGGCAGTCATACGCATGAGGTCGATACCGAACAAGACTATACAAAGGTTATAAACGCCGAAGAAAAGAATAACGAATTTACTGTCATTATCCTTGACGGCGAAACTGATGTTTCGGGAAATTACCTTATAACCTATAACGAAAACTGCGGCAAAATAAAGGTAAATCCCCGCCCCGTAATAATTGCGACAGGTAGCGGCGAAAAAGTATACGACGGAGCAGAGCTATACTGCGAATATGCCGAAACTTCAATAAATAGCGAATACCGTCTTGTCGATAATCACACATTTGAATACACTTCGCACACTTCGGTAACCGACGTTCAACTTGACGAAAATAAACAAATAACAGGCGTTGACAACATTCTCGGTATTAAAATCAAGTACAACGGAGAAGACGTAACAGGCAACTACGATATAGTTGACTGGGAATATGGCACACTTACCGTAACTCCCCGCCCCATATCCGTGTACGCAGAGGATACCGAAAAGATTTACGACGGAGAAGAAATCGTTCCCGAAGGAAACAGGAAGTTCATTGCAACCTATAACGGCGAAACGGGCGGTGCATTAATAAACAATCATACAATCTCCGCCGATATAGTAGGCGCGGGCGCAGACGCAGGTACATACGATATACGCATAGGTGAAAATATTACAATCAAAGACGGCGTCAAGGACGTAACATTCAACTACGAAATAACGCCTTCCGCCGAAACCGCAAAACTGACGGTTAAGCCCCGTCCGATAACGCTTGTTACAAACAGCGATTTAAAAATATACGACGGCACCCCGCTGACAAATAAAAATACGCAGTTTAACAATCTTGTCAAAGATCATAAGGCAACGGTTGACGTAACAGGTTCGCAGACGGACGCTGGTTCAAGCACCAATACGTTTGCGGCGCAAACTTTAAAAGTTACCACAGCGGACGGCAATACCGACGTTACGAAAAATTATTATATTGACGAAACGAATTGTATAACGGGCGAATTAACGGTAACGCAACGTCCGATAAAAGTAATAACCGAAAGCGCAACTAAGCCATATAACGGAACTCCGCTTACAAACGGCAACTATACGGTTTCAAACCTTGTCAAAGGTCACAAGGCGGATATAACCATAACAGGCACTATAACTGAAGTCGGGCAGACGCCTAACACGTTTGATGAAAACTTCACGGTAACGGACGCGGACAACAGGGACGTAAGTCACAACTATTATCTTGTTCCCGAGTGCGGCGAACTTACCGTTACAAAGCGTCATTTGACGATAACTTCGGGCAGCGCCGAAAAAGTGTACGACGGCACACCGCTCAAGTACGATAATGCGGAGATAACCGAAGGTTCTCTTGTCAAAGGTCATACAACCGCAATCTTTGTCAACGGCGAGCAGACTGAAGTAGGCGAAAGCGCCAACACGTTTGAAGTAGATATTCACGACGAAAACGGCAACAGCATTTTAGCCAACTATGAGCTTAGCAAAGAATACGGCACTCTTACGGTTACGGCGGATACCGAAACTTCGGACAACGACAGTACATTTATAAGAGTTAAATCGGATACGGACGGAATAGTTTACCTCAGGGAAAAGAGCCTTGGCGACTATATCAGCGGTATGAGCTGGACTCAGGCAACGCCGTACGATAAAACGATAGAATACGGCGGTGCAAACTACGGCTATAATTATCTTACTTCGCTGATGCTGCAAAGCGCTGGTAATACAAGGATAGGCAAAGTCGATATAGAACTTTTGTATAATGCATACGTTCTTCCTTACTATGTAACAGCCGAAAACAACCATGCCGTACAGCAGACGGACACTGTCTACAAAAATAACGGCACGTTCAGTTATTCAGCAAATTATATTGTCTACGATTACCTTACCGACGGCAAGATACAAATCAACTCTTATACGGCGCAGGAGGCGCAGTACGCAAAGTTTGTCAAAGACAACTACCTCACGGTAGACAACGTCACCCGCGAATTTTTACAGAACATAATAAAACAAAACGGTTTATCAAAGGACGACATAGCTGGCGTTGCCGAATACATCAAGGGCACGGCAACTTACAACTTAGACGAGGACTACAGTAAACTTGAAAGCAGTCAGAACGTAATAATAAGCTTTTTGAGGGATTCCGAATACGGAGTGTGCCGTCACTATGCCGCCGCGGCGACAATGCTGTACCGCACGCTCGGTATACCCGCAAGATATACAACGGGTTTTGCCGTCGAGTTGCAGGCGGGCGAATGGGCTGAATTATCGGTAGGTCACGCCTGGGTAGAGCTGTACATAGACGGGCTCGGCTGGGTAGCAGTAGAAGTAACGCCTTCCTCGAGCATATCGGGCGAAGACGAAGGCGAAGAAATATCAATTACATTGAAACCCAAGGACGAAGTAAAGACTTACGACGGAGCTCCGCTTGTCGCAGCCGAACTTGAAACCGAATTAAATTTAAATCTCCTGTTGGAACAGGGCTATTCCTATAAGGTAGAGTTTGCAGGCAGTCAGACGGAAATAGGCGAGAGCAAAAGCTTTATAAGCAGCTTTATACTTTACGCCCCCGACGGCTCGGTCGATAATAGCTACAAGTTTGAGTATAAAGAAGGCTTGTTAAAAGTCATCTCCGAGGAAATAGTAATTATCCACACGTATTCCAAGCACAAGGAATACGACGGCACGCCAATGTATTTCAAGAGCAACGAATACTACGCCTCGGGCTTGCCCGCAGGATACAGGGCGGAAGTAAAGGGGCTTGAAAAAATAAGCTTTACGCAGGCGGGCATATTAAGCAGCGAAATGCTTAAAAGCTTAATAACCGTCACAATTTATAACCCTCAGGGCGAGGACGTCACTTCGTCATTCTATCTTGACTACGACCCCGACTACGTAATAGACAAACGCACCATAGTGCTAACGACAAAAAACGTTTCTAAAACTTATGACGGTACGGAGCTTATCGACGACGAAGACCCGCAGATAACCTTCGGCAGTCTTATTTCGGGGCACAGAATAGTCGTAACACAGCGCGCGTCAATTGTAGATACAGGCGAAACAACAAATGCAATAGGTTATCAGATATTGGATAGAAACGGCGCCGACGTATCGGTAAATTACAGCGTCACGACGAAATTCGGCAAGCTTACCATAACGGAAGGTGATTGATATGGGCAAACAAATGAAATTGAGAACGTTTATAATACTAATCGTTTCCGCAGTAGTTGCGCTTGCCCTGATTATCACAAATATTTTCGTTCCCGTAAAGTATCTTTTCAGCTATATGGTGACAAGGAACAGCAGGGCACCGCAGGGCGTAATGCGCGTCAGGTTCGTCGACGTGGGTTACGGCGACTGTAGCATAGTCGAACTGCCAGACGGCAAAAATATGCTTATCGACGCAGGCAACGGCGACGGAACCAATCAGACGCGCATATTAAAGCTTTTAAATAAAAGCGGTATTGACAATATAGACTACCTTATCTGCACTTCTATAAACGGCGAACAGTGCGGCGGTCTTGCGGAAATTTTAAAGTACAAAAGCGTGGGCAAAGTATATTCGTCCTATTGCAGGAATGTCTACGCAACCGAAGAATACGCAAGTTTCATAAGCGCGCTCAACTCCCAACGCATTACCGCAACGGTTATCGAGCAGGGCTTGATTGTCTACGGCGAGGCAGGCTATAAATTCACGTTTCTTTCCCCGCAGTCAATGCAGACCCCCGACGGCGAGTACGCAAAGCTAAACGAAAATTCGTCCGACCGCACTTTAATGAACAACGCCTCGGCGGTAATGTGGCTGGAATATGCGGGCACAAGCATAGTCTTTACAAGCGACGCAGGCAGTCAGACGCTGAGTAAGCTTTGTGACGATTATATTGTTGCACCCGACAAATTCAAAATCGAATTTCCCGAATGTGATATAATAACGGTAGCGGGACACGGCGGAAAGGACCACCTCGGCAGGGCTTTTTACGAATTGACCTCACCCGATACGGCAATAATTTCTGTGGGCAAAAACGCCTACGGCAGTCCATCCGACAGCTGTATTGCCGACCTTTCGGCAGTGGGGTGCAATATCAAGAGAACGGACGTTGAAAAAACAATTACTTTGGACGTAACCGAAAGCGGTTACAAATTTATTTAAAATTAAGGAGGAAACTTTATGCAGCTTGTAACAGCGGGCGAATCGCACGGCAAAGCGCTTGTAGGTATAATCGAAGGCTTGCCTTCCAACCTTGCAATAGACATTGAGAAAATAAACAAATATCTCGCACTCCGACAAAGCGGCTACGGCAGAGGCGCAAGACAGAAAATAGAGTGCGATAAGGTTGAGATTGTTTCGGGCGTCAGAAATTTATCAACGCTCGGCAGTCCCCTGTGTTTTGCCGTACAAAATAAAGACTATCAGAACTGGAAGGGCATTATGGCGCCCGAAGGCGCGGATATAACGCAGAGGACTTTGACCAAGGTGCGCCCCGGACATGCCGATCTGACAGGGCTTAAAAAGTACGCCCATACGGATGCGCGCAACATTTTAGAACGCGCAAGCGCAAGGGAAACGGCAGTCCGCGTAGTTGCGGGCACTATCGCAAGACAGTATTTAAGCGAACTTGGCGTACAAATTTCGGGCTACGTAAAGGGCGTGTGCGGTATACGCGATAATAAAGTTTATACATTTGAACAGCTTGAAGACGCAAAGAAGAGCAAGCTTTTTATGCTTGATAAAGAAACCGAGGACAAAGCCGTCAAACTTATCGACGAGCTTAAGCAAAACGGCGATACGGCAGGCGGACTTATCGAAATACGCGTCAAGGGTTTAAAGAGCGGTTTCGGCAGCTGTATGAGCTATAACCAAAAGCTCGACGCAATTTTGTGTGGCGCGCTTATGAGCGTGCAGGCGATAAAGGGCGTGGAAGTGGGACTCGGTTTCGGGTGCGCCAACCTTGCGGGAAACGCCGTTCACGATGCAATTTATATCAAAGACGGCAAGTACTACCGCAACACCAACAGGGCAGGCGGTATAGAGGGCGGAATGTCCAACGGCGAAGAAATTGTGCTTACCTGCGCAATGAAACCTATACCCACGCTTATGAAGGGACTTGATACGGTCGACTATTTAACGGGCGAACCCGCAATTGCCTCCACTGAAAGGAGCGACGTCACCGCAATCTGCGCCGCCGAAATAATACTTGAAAGCGTTACAGCGTTTACGCTTGCAGACGTTGTTTCAAAGAGGTTAGGCGGCGACAATATGCAGGAAGTAATTGAAAGATATAAACTTTTAAAGGATTAAGTATGACGGATATAACTATAAATACAGATAACGCTCAAAGCGTAATTCATTGCGGGGAGGGCGCGTTCGACAAGTACGCCCCCGCGCTCAGAGAAAGACAGCTTTTTATCGTAACCGATACAAACGTTTTCTCGCTTTATAAAGATTTGATTTATCAGACTTTCGGTAAAGACGTGCCTGTCAAAGTTATCCCCGCGGGCGAGGCGAGTAAGAACAGCCGCTGTTTGCTTAACATCATAAGCGCTATGGCGGACGCGGGAATTAAGCGCAACGGCTGCGTAGTTGCGTTGGGCGGCGGAGTAGTGGGAGATATTGCGGGGCTTTGCGCGTCGCTGTATATGCGCGGCGTTCACCTCGTGCAAATTCCCACAACACTCTTATCTCAGGTTGATAGCTCGGTAGGGGGCAAAACGGCGGTCGACTTCGGCAAAATCAAAAACCTTATCGGCACTTTCTATCAGCCCGAAGAGGTAATAGTAGACCCGCGGTTTATAACAACTTTATCAAAGCGCCAGATACGCTGCGGCCTGGGCGAAATTATTAAGCACGGCGCCCTCGATAAAACCGTGTATTCAAAGCTTATAAAGGCGGAGGACTTGTTCGATATCGGTTTCCTCGCAAACATAATTCCCGATAATATACGTTTCAAAGCAAGCGTCGTCACCCGCGACGAGAGGGAGGCGGGCTTAAGAAAAATTCTCAACCTCGGACATACCACCGGACACGCGTTTGAGCTGTATTACGGCAGGAGATCCCACGGCGAATACGTACTTATCGGCATGTATTACGAACTTTTTATTGCAAGGGAGATGGGCATTTGCGGGGGAGAGTATTGCGACAGCTTAATTTCACTCATCAAAAAAGTAGTTAAAAACATACCTGGGTACGACGATATTCAAAGCTCGGCGCTCGGCGCAAAATACGATAAAAAGAACTCTTCCGCCAAAATCACAATAGTCGTTCCCCATACCGAGGGGCAAAGCCGCGAGCTTTTACTTGATATGGACGAATATATAGAATTACTTACAAAGTGCAGGGATAATTTATGAAAACTTTAAATTTAGCAGTAATCGGCAAGGACGTTTCAAAGTCCTCGAGCCCGCAAATGCACGCGTTCATCGCGCAAAATATGGGCAACAGCATAACCTACGAAAAGGTTTCTCTGCCTGAAAACAGCACTTTTTGCCCCGAGGAACTGTTCAAAAAGTACGACGGTTTCAACGTAACAATCCCGTACAAACTTACTATAATTCCCTATCTTGAAAAAGTGTCGGGCGACGCGCAAACGTTCGGAGCGGTAAATACGGTAACAACCACCGACAAGGCGGGCTATAATACCGACGGTCTGGGCTTTATGCTAATGCTCAAAAATAACAGCGTACAGGTTGCGGGCAAAAAGGTTTTACTCCTCGGCGCAGGAGGTGCGGGCAGGAGCGTTGCCAAAAAACTTGCGGACGCGGGCGCACAGGTGTACGTTTACGATAAGTTTCACGAAAATGCTTTAAAGGTCGCAAACGAATTCAACGTTACCGCAGTACAGCAAATCGAACTTAAGGAGTACTATCTCATTATCAACGCAACGGGAATAGGTATGCACAAAACCGAAGGTGTTTCCCCCGTAGGACAAGACCTTATTTCACTTTGCACGGTTGCGGTGGACTTAATCTACACCCCCGCAAAAAGCGCATTTTTAAAAATTGCCGAAAGCTTGGGCAAACAAATAATCAACGGTGAGGCTATGCTCTTTTATCAGGCATACTACGCCGAATGTATATATTTCGGGCTGACCCCCGACGAGGAACAGGCGAAAGTGCTGTTTGAAAAATATTCCGAGGTATCATTATGAAATTATTGTTTATTAACGGCGTCAATCTCAATATGACGGGTATACGCGAAAAGGGCGTATACGGCGTGCAGTCGCTTGATGACATCAACGCAGAAATTGCAGCGCACTTCAAGGGCGATACTTGCGAATTTTTTCAAAGCAATATAGAAGGCGAAATTTGCACTCAAATACAGGAGTCCATGCAGGAGGGCTTTGACGGTATTATTCTCAACGCGGGCGCATTCACGCATTACAGCTACGCAATACGCGACGCAATCGCGTCGGTCAACGTTCCCGTTGTAGAAGTGCATATGTCCAACGTTCACTCCCGCGAAGAGTTCAGACACAAGTCCGTTATTTCCGAAGTATGCAAGGGCGTAATATGCGGTTTCGGCAAAAACAGCTATATTCTTGCAGGCGAGAGTTTCAAGTTATGAACATAGTGCTTGCAGGAATGCCGGGCAGCGGTAAAACGACGGTATCCTCCGTATTTGCAAAGCGCGGCAAATCGGTCGTCGACACCGACGAAGCAATCGTAAATGCATACGGAAGGCTAGCCGCCGTCTTGGAAGAATACGGCGATGAGTG
>JAIDSQ010000070.1 GCA_029061155.1 Clostridia bacterium | reverse complement strand
GTCTTAACTACGTTTCCTGCTCGCCCTACCGTGTACCTATCGCTCGTCTTGCAGCCGCACAAGCCAATATTCGCCAGCCTCGTAATAAATAAGACAAATTATGACCGTTTTCGCAAGGAAACGGTCATTTTATGCCCATTTTAGGTAAAATTATAGCTGGTCTTGCATTTGTATGTATTAATAAAATAATCTTTTCGTGTAATAGAAAATCAGATTTTATACTTGCTATTACACTGATTTTTTGTAATACCGTAGCAAGGTGGGTAATAAACAATTTAATAACAATTTGTAAAGCCCTGCAATGAAGTATTTGCAGGGCTTTCTCGTTCTCTTGATAGGGTGTATTTTAAGATAACTAATAAAAATTAAAGGAGAACAAAAAAATGAAAAATTATCAAACAATCGGAAACAGGAAAGTAGTGTTTTACGGACGTGTATCTACGGAACACGAGGCGCAAACTTATGCATTGAGCAATCAAATGCAATGGTACGAAGAATTAAAGATAAGTTATCCTAATTGGGTAGTTGTTGAAAGATATGTGGATGACGGTATTACCGGAACGCAGGCAAAGAAACGTCCTGAATTTATGAGAATGATCGATGATGCTAAAACGGGTAAATTTGATTTAATCGTAACAAGAGAGGTTTCAAGATTTGCACGAAACACAATAGACTGTCTTGAAGTTACAAGACAATTAAAAAATTACGGAGTAGAAGTTTTTTTTGTACAGGAGGGAATTTGGACAATGGAAAATGAAGGAGAAATGATTTTAACTATAAGGGCGATGGTAGCCCAAGAAGAAAGCCGAAAGATGTCGGAAAGAATTAAGGCGGGACAAGCTATAAGCAGAAAGAACGGTGTTTTATACGGGAACGGAAATTTACTTGGTTATGATAGGGTAGGCGATTCTTATGTGGTCAATGAAGAACAAGCAGAAACTGTACGTATGATTTTTAATATGTATGAGTCAGGTTTTGGACTTCAGATGATTAGGGATGAGCTCATTAAAAAAGGAAAAAAGAATTCCAGTGGACTTGTCAAATGGGACAATACAAGAATATTGCGTTGCTTACATAACTCTGCTTATAAGGGAGTTGTTGCTTATAATAAATCTCATAGGAATAACTATCTCGAACAGAAAGTTATAGTCAACCACGATGAGAATACGTTTGAGTATGTTGCTGCTAAATTCGATCCTATCATATCCGAAGAACAATGGGAGCATTGCAAACTTATCAGAGAAAGCAAAAGAAACTTGCGGTTAGTAAATGTAAACGGCAAGGCAAAGATACAATATTCAGGAGTAAATAAAAGCGGTAACGTTTGGATAAAAAAGTTGAGATGTCGTTGCGGTTCATCTATGCGCATGGATAAGTGGCGTCCGAAATTGAACGGCGAAAGACCTGTGGGGTATAAATGCTATAATCAGTTAAATAAGGGAGCAAATAAAATTACGAATAGAGAAAGTGAAGGATTTTGCGATATGCGCGCTATTTGTGGCTGGAAGCTTGAAATGATGGCAAAAGCAGTTTTCAGGAGAATTTGGAAAGATATTGAGTTATTAGAAAAATCCATTAAAGTCTTTATGAATGAAACCGTTATGGAACAGCAAGATATTGAAAGAATAAGAAACGATTATAAGTTGGAGATTAAAAGGCTCGTGGAGAAAGCAGAGCGCCTTATCGAAATGCGTCTTAACGGCGAAATAGACAGAGGTACATATTTAAGATTAAAAGCGAATGCCGATGCGGACAAAAAACAAGCCGAGCAGCAATTACTCGACTATGAAAATTTGCCAAGAGTTGCGCAAACCCACGCATTTTCAAAAGAGGAAATCAAGGAACACTTATTTGAATTTGTTTCGTCGAACAACACTGGCTTTGATGAAAATATCATTGATAAATTCGTACATCAAATCAAAGTCGAAAGCGAAACTGAATTTTCTTGGTATTTGCGTTTTGATTCAAAGAAAAACTTTGATACTGAAAAGAAACTTTATTGTACTCTAGTTATTCCATTCAAAGATGCTTTGAAATATAGAAATAAGAG
>JAIDSQ010000007.1:33320-35284 GCA_029061155.1 Clostridia bacterium | reverse complement strand
ACCCAACGCTCACCCTTAAGGGAGGGCGTTTTTTGCTTGCGCATTTATATATAATCTTCGCGACCTTTTCGGGCGGAGCGCCGTGCTGTTCGTCGCGCGCCATCTTTTTTACCGACTTCAACGCCCGCTCGTTTTCGCCTTGAGTAACGCGCGCCTCGGTAAATCCCGTTTTAGTGTCGCCTGGAAGAACTGCCGTTACCCTTATTTTATAATTTTTAACTTCGTTTGCAAGCGCGCGCGAGAATGTTTCAACGCCCGCCTTGGATGCGGAGTAAACTGCCTGATAGGGGAGGGGCACGATCCCGCCCACCGACGAAACGTTTATAATTTTCCCTCCCCGCCCTTTCATATACGGTATAATCATACCGCACAGAACGGCGGTCGCGGTTAAATTTACATCGATTTCGGAGCGAACTTTTTCGGGCGATAAATCCTCGGTAGCTCCGGCAACGCCGAATCCCGCGTTGTTTACAAGCACGTCGATTTTACCCTCGCGCGCAAAAATATCAGCGAACACGCTTTGCATTGCGCCGTAGTCCGTAACGTCGGCGGAATAGCAATAAAATTCCCCCTCGTAAGACTTTCGCGCCACGCCGTATACTTTGTAGCCCTTTTCAATAAATAACTTTGCCGCCGCAAGCCCTATGCCGCTTGTCGCGCCGGTAATAACTGCAACTTTCATACGGCTATATTTTACCTATTTATTCAGTTTTGTCAATTCTTATAGCGCGTAATGTTATTTTTACATTCTTTGTGTAAACAGGCAACATAAAAGTAAAGATAAAATGTGAAATTACATAATTATACAAAAAATTTATAATTATAACTAAAGCGCGTTAGCAGGCTTTCGTGGTCATGTCATACTATATACAATTATTATTTAATTTATCGGGAATTTGTCCCCAATTTGCAATTTTATGCAAACTTTTATGCAAAAACGTTGACTACTCTGATTAAATAAAATATGCATTTAGAGAGGTATAATTATGAAAACGACAAAGAAATTCTTTCTCACAGCCGCGGCTATGTTAGCCGCGGTCTGTTGCGCTTTCGGGTTTGCCGCATGCGAACACGAGCACGCATACAGGGAGAGCTGGTCTGCGGACGAAACTTCGCATTGGCACGCTTGTATAGTAAAAGACTGTACACAAAAAGACTCGCTTGACGAGCATACGTTCGGGGAGTGGGAGGTGTTTATTCCCGCTACCGAGCAGTCGGGCGGACAGGAGAAGAGGACGTGTACCGTTTGCGAGTACGCCGAACTTCGCAACACCGACAAGTTAACACAGAAAACCTGCGACCATGACTGGAGCGATTGGACTGTTACCGACGCGAATAAACCCACTGCAAGCGCGGTGGGCAAAGCGACGCGCACCTGCGCAAATGACGGCTGCGACGCAAAGCCCGCAGATAAGGAATACGCTCTTCCCGCACTTTCTTCCGAAGAGTACACTAAGGGTACTGATTCGGCAACCTGCACGAGCGGAGGCACCGTTGAATACAGCTATGATAAAGACGGCGTAAAGGTCACCTTCCAAGTGGAAACGTCAGCAAAGTCTCACTCGCTGACTCATGTGGACGCCGAGTCCGCAGCATGTACCGAAAACGGTACTTTGGAACATTGGGAATGTTCGGTTTGCCATAAAAAATTCAGCGACGCAAACGGAGCAACACAGGTTGCCGACGCGAATCTTGTAGCTCCTGCGGCACACAGTTGGGGCGACTGGGCTGACAAGACCCCCGCAACATGTACGGCGGCTAAAGTCGAAGAACGCGTCTGCGCTAAGAACCCCGGACATACCGAAACGCGTTTCGTCGGCGAGCCTTTAGGCCATTCGTGGAATAACGGAGAAATAACCACCCCCGCAGCTTGCACGGAAGAAGGCGTAAAAACATTCACCTGTACTGTAAACGGTTGCGGCGAAACAAAGACAGAACCGGTTGCCGCAAACGGCCATTCGTGG
>JAIDSQ010000007.1:31509-33220 GCA_029061155.1 Clostridia bacterium | reverse complement strand
TAAAAACATTCACCTGTACTGTAAACGGTTGCGGCGAAACAAAGACAGAACCGGTTGCCGCAAACGGCCATTCGTGGAATAACGGTGAAATAACTAAGCAACCGACCGAAACTACAGCGGGCGTTAAAACTTTCACTTGTACTGTAAACGGTTGCGGCGCGACAAAAACACAGCCTGTTCCCGAACTCGGACACAAACATTCTTATACAGGCGAATGGCAGAAAGACGGCGACGGACACTGGAAGGTCTGCGACGGCGCTAACTGTGTTGAAACAGATTATCAGGACGAACACGACTGGGACGACGGTGAAGTAACTACATCCGCAACCTGTTCCGCTCAGGGCGTAAAAACTTTCACTTGCGAAACATGCGGATATGAAAAGACTGAACCTGTACCCGTGAACGCAACCGCGCACGGCTGGGGTGACTGGACTGAAAAGACTCCCGCAACATGTACGGCGGCTAAAGTCGAAGAACGTGTATGTTTGCACAATTCAACGCATACCGAAACGCAAACTGTCGGCGCACCTTTGGGACATTCGTGGGACGACGGCGAGATAACCACCCCCGCAACCTGTTCCGCAGAAGGCGTAAAAACCTTCACGTGCGAAACGTGCGGATCTGAAAAGACTGAAACCGTTTCGGTAGTTGCAACAGCACACAGCTGGGGCGACTGGACAGAAAAGACCCCCGCAACCTGTACGACGGCTAAGGTAGAAGAACGCGTATGTTCGCACAATTCCGAACATACCGAAACGCGCATCGGCGAGGCGCTCGGTCACGACTGGAGCAACGACTGGAATGTTGACTGGACGGAAGAAGAGGGCGGTCAGGCAACAAAGACCTGTGCTTTCGACGGCTGTTCCGAAAATAAGACGGTAACTCTCCCCGCATACAGTGAAGACGATTACGAAATAATAGACACGGCTAACTGTACGACGGCGGGCAAACTTTCCTGGGTATATACCACCGCAGATGACGGACAAATCACGGTAAAGCAGGAAGAAAGTCCCGCAAAGGGTCACAACTTCGGCGCATACAAAAAAATTCCTACATCCACCGGTCAACCTGCCGGTGCAGGAAAACTTACAAGATCATGTATGAATGAAAGCTGCTCGGAGGAAGAATCTAAAGACTTTGCCGCAAACAACAACAACACCTCCGGCTCCACCGGCAACGGAAACTTAGCGGTTAAAGACGGCAATACTTATTATGTATATTTTGAAAAATTCACCGCTGCTAAAAGTGCAGTGCTTACGCTGAGTAGCCCCAATGAAGGCATATATGAGTATAACTTCGAATATCTTTCCGATGAAGAGTTCGTCCTTAATACAAATACTACTAGCCGAGTAAGCGGTGGGATGTACATAGAAGCGGGCGGAACTTATGGATATCAAGTAAAGAGCGACTTTACAGACAGAATTATATTGGAATACAAAGAAGGCAGACTTACAAAAGTTACCTTTAAGGTAGGCAATGCAGAAGATAAAATAGTTGCAGCAGGAGTACAGATTAAACTTGGTTTTAAAACGGCCGTTACGAGCGGTGAATATGCCGGCATATTGGCAAGCATAAATTATATCCCGCCCACTGATTTAAAAGTAGGACAAAACAAAGTCAAGATTACTGCGGCGGATATGGAAGCCGATACTTCTAGCGATAATTATACGTTTACGCCTGCCGAAAGCAAGAAGTACAGCCTTACCGTTCC
>JAIDSQ010000007.1:0-31409 GCA_029061155.1 Clostridia bacterium | reverse complement strand
CAAGAAGTACAGCCTTACCGTTCCTAACGGAATGATTGTAGTTATGGACGATACCGATTTAATTACCCACGGTACATGGGAAAACTTCGATGCTGAGGAGGGTGTTGAAATAACCTTTACGTTCCTCTATCCCGAGGAGGGCACGTATGACGTAATAATAGGTGACGAAATACTTCCTGTTGCCCTTAAAGTCCGCGAAAAGGTAGAAATTGACCTTATTGCCGGTTTCCCTACCAGTATAGTTATAGCGGATGACGTAGCCGAGGGCGAATACAAAATATCGATAGAGGGAAATTTCCTTACCGCAAAAGCGACGGGTTTCGGTAAGATGTATGTACAGATTGGCGGTGACGGAAGCTTAAGCTCTGTGAAAAACGCCGACAGCTATATGGAGGCGCTGACGCAGCGTAATAAAGACGGAGTTGTGATAGACTGTACGGTAACTCCCTGGACCGTAACGGCTACGTTGAAAGCAGGAGACAAAATATTCTTCGTTCCCGCAGACGAAAATATCCCCACGGGAACAAACTTGGCTACTGTATACGTAACGCTTAAAGAAGTTACAGATATTACCGAAGGATCCAACGATATAAAAATTTCCGAAGCAAACGGGTCGGCAAGTTACACGTTTACACCTGCCGAAACCAAGGTATACAGTATTACCGTTCCCGAAGGAATGACCGTTCTTAAAAACGGCGAAGAATTCTTTACCGAAGGTAATTCGGCGAACTTCGAGGCTGCGGCGGGTGAAACCATAACCTTTACGTTCCTCTATGCAGAGGAAGGTACGTATACCGTAACGATTGAAACAGCTACAGAATAATATCTCCTTTGTTTCCCTTTCGGGAAAATAAAATCAGGACCGCGCGGGCAAACGCCCGCGCGGTTTTACATTTACGCCGAAATTTTCTTTAATACCCTTCAATTCCGCTTTACAATAATCAAATTATCTGCTAAAATACTAACGCTATAAAAATTCGCACCCGAAGGGCGGGCGTTCCGTGACGGTAAAATCTTTCAATGCCGTAATAAACGCCGATAATAAAAGCCGCGCTTTCGGGGAGGTAAACGGAGGAATTAAAATGGCAGTTATTTCTATGAAACAATTGCTCGAAGCGGGCGTACACTTCGGGCACCAGACAAGAAAGTGGAACCCCAAAATGGGCAAGTACATCTACGCGTCGCGTAACGATATCCACATTATCGATTTACAGCTTACCGTAGGTCTTGTCGAGGAGGCTTACAAATACGTTGTCGAGGCTGTAAAAGACGGCAAAACCGTATTATTTGTAGGCACCAAAAAGCAGGCTCAGGAAGCCGTTAAGGAAGAGGCTGAGCGCTGCGGTATGTACTATGTAAATTCGCGTTGGCTCGGCGGTACGCTTACCAACTTCAAGACTATCCGTTCGCGTATCGACAGAATGGTTAAGCTTGAGAAAATGGAGGAGAGCGGAGAGTTTGACCTTCTTCCCAAAAAGGAAGTTGCAAAACTTAAGGAAGAGATGACCAAACTTCAGACCAACCTCAACGGTATCAGAAACATGACCAAGCTCCCCGGCGTTATGTTCATCGTTGACCCTCATAACGAAGACATCGCCGTTAAAGAGGCAAGAAAGCTCAACATCCCCATCGTAGCTATTACGGATACCAACTGCGATCCCGACCTTATCGATTGCGTAATCCCCGGCAACGACGACGCTATCCGCGCCGTAAGACTTATTTCCTCGGTTATCGCAAACGCCGTTATCGAGGCTAACCAGGGCGAAACTCCCGTACTCGAAGTAGTAGAGGAAGAAGGCGAACCCGTTTCAATCGAAGAAGTAGTTGCAGCCGCAGAACCCGCAGAAGACGTTGCGGAATAATTTAAAATAATCAACGGTGCAAGGAGGGTTTCCCTCCGCAGCACAACCCAATTTGCGCATACCTGCGCCTCGGCGAGGTGAGCGACGGCAATTATATAATAAGTTTGCCCTTATTATTGCCGTTGCGAGGGCGAGTAGCCCTCAACTCACGAAAATTGCCGCGCGCAGAATAGCGCGGAAATTTTGTGAATTAATTAAGGAGTTAAGAAATGGCATTTACAGCTAAAGACGTTATGACCCTTCGCGATAAGAGCGGAGCAGGTATGTTAGATTGCAAAAAGGCGTTGACCGACGCAGACGGCGATATGGAGAAGGCAGCCGAGCTTTTGAGAGAGCGTGGAATTGCCAAAGCCGTTAAAAAGGAAGGCAGAATTGCAGCAGAAGGCGCAGTCGGTGCATACGTTTGCACAAAGTGCGGCGTTGGCGTTCTTATCGAGATTAACTGCGAAAGCGACTTCGTTTCCCGCGGTGAAAAGTTCCACGGCATAGTTGACAGCGTTGCAGAAGTTGTTGCGAAGGAAAAGCCCGCAGATGTTGACGCGCTCAACGCTTGCAAGCTCGGCGACGGCACAGTTAAAGATTATATCACCAACCAGACCGCGGTTATCGGCGAAAAGATTTCCCTCCGCAGATTTGTTATTTTCGAGACGAAGGGCAAAATCGAAACTTATATCCACATGGGTGGTAAAGTCGGCGTTATGGTTGAGGCTGTCGATTTCAAGGAAGGTTCCGAAGAAACCCTTCACGATATCGCTTTGCAGATTGCCGCTGCTAAACCCTCGTATATAACCGAGGCTGAAGTTCCTCAGGAAGTACTTGACAAAGAAAAGGAAATCATGCTCGTTCAGATGCAGAACGACCCGAAGAACGCAAACAAACCTAAGAACATTCTCGAAAAGATTGTTGCAGGTAAAATGGGCAAGTTCTATCAGGACAACTGCCTTTTGGATCAGGCGTTCGTCAAGGACGACAGCTTAAAGGTTAAGGACGTTATAGGTTCCAAGTTCACCGTTGCAAGATTCGCACGTTTTGAAATGGGCGAAGGCATCGAGAAGAAGAGCGAAAATCTTCAGGACGAAGTTGCAAAACAGATTGAATCTATGAAGAAAAATTAAACTTCGTATAAAAAACAACCCCCGCACGATATTTGTGCGGGGGTATTTTATTAATCTTCAAGTCCTAAAATATAATCTACGCTTTCGCCGAAAAATTTTGAAAGCGTAATAAGCGCCGATGCGGTCGGTTCGGATTTTCCTAATTCCCACCGTGCTATCGCTGACTGGGATATTCCCGTAGCATTTGCAAGTCCCATTTGACTTAATCCCTTTTCTTCTCTTAAATCTTTTATCTTATCTGAAAATTTCATATTTATATTGATTAGAAAGCTTTTAACCCGAACAGGTAATCTGCTGATATATCATAAAGTTTGCACAGTTTTATAATTTGTTCATAGTTTAACTCAAATAAACCATTTTCAAACCTGCTATATTGCTGTTGCGTCATATTCATTATTTCAGCAATACCTGCCTGTGTATATCCTGCCGCCTTGCGGCTTTCTTTAAGGCGTTCACCTATCTGTTTTCTCAATTCATTGTCCATAGTACTATTATTTTCCTATATACATCACAAAAATGCTTGACATACATCATAAAATGATGTATTATGTATTAAACATTATAATTAATCAAGAAAAAAAGAATGTTACTTCAAGGTGCTAACCCTCAGCATTCCATTTGTTGTTTTAGTAATGTGCTGTAGAGTGATACCCCGCACGCGTTCGCGTGCGGGGTATTTCACGTTTATGTAAAATATATCCAATATTTATTATAAGGGGTTGCTTTTTATTTTCTTATTTGGTATAATGACAAAAGGGGGTTTATGTATGAAACCTAAATATAAAAGAATATTGATTAAGCTTTCGGGCGAAGCGCTTGCAGGCGAGCAGGGACACGGTCTTGACGAAAGCGTCATATCCTTTGTTGTTGAGCAAATCAAGCAAATTCACGATATGGGCGTGGAAATTGCGCTCGTAATCGGCGGAGGCAACTTCTGGCGGGGGCGTCAGGGCAAGCAGATGGACAGAACCACTGCCGACCATATGGGTATGCTTGCAACAGTTATGAACTCGCTTGCAATGATGGACGCACTTGAACAGCGCGGAATGCCCACCCGCGTTCAGACGGCGCTTATCATGACTTCGGTTGCCGAACCTTACATTTTAAGAAAGGCATTAAGGCACTTTGAAAAGGGCAGAATAGTTATTATCGCCTGCGGAACAGGCAATCCCTACTGTTCGACGGATACCGCCGCCGCACAAAGGGCTTGCGAAATTCAGGCAGACGTTCTGTTAATGGCAAAGAATATTGACGGCATTTACGACAGCGACCCTAAAGTTAATCCTTCCGCGAAGAAGTACGAACATATCAGGTATATCGACATTATCAAAAACGGTATAAAGGCTATGGACGCAACCGCCGCCACAATGTGTATGGAAAACAATATTCCCGTGCTTGCGTTCGGGCTTGAAGAGAAAGACGCGCTTATAAAAGCCGTCTGCGGCGAAAAATTAGGAACAATTATAGACAATAATTAACGGCACAAGCAAAACCACGCTTTTGCGCAGTGCGCCCCAATTTGCGCATACTTGCGCCTCAGCGGATTGAATTTGCGGGATTAAATAATTGTGTGCCCTTAATATCCCGCAAAGAAAGGCAGAGCCTTTCAAATCACGAAAATTTCAGACATCATCGAATGTCTGAAAATTTGTGAAAAAAGATAATAATTTAATGAGGTGGATATATGATAGAAAACGAACAGGCTGAAGAGATACTCTTGATTTTAGACGACAAACTTACGAAAACAATAAGCGTTTTAAAGGAAGAATACTCCGCAGTGCGCGCGGGCAGAGCCAATCCGCACATACTCGATAAAGTAATGGTGGACTACTACGGCGCGCCCACTCCCGTAACGCAGACGGCAAGCGTTTCCGTACAGGAAGGCAGATGTCTTGTAATCTCGCCTTGGGACGTTTCCATTTTAAAGGGTATCGAAAAGGCAATTCAGGTTTCCAACATAGGCATTACGCCCACCAACGACGGCAAGGTTATAAGGCTTGTTTTCCCCGAGCTTACCGAGGAGAGAAGAAGAGATTTGACCAAGCAGATAAGAAAGATGGGCGAAGACTCCAAAGTAGCGGCGCGCAATAACCGCCGTGACGCTATGGACGGTATTAAAAAGCTTAAAAACGACAAAACTCTTTCCGAGGACGAGGCAGCATCTTGCGAAAAAGAAGTTGAAAAGGCAGTTGCAGACGCTATTGCAAAAATAGACGCGGCTGTTTCGGCTAAGGAAAAGGAGATAATGACGGTTTAATCCGCCCTGACGTCGTATATGGATATTAATAAGCTCCCCCTGCACGTAGGCATAATAATGGACGGCAATGGCAGGTGGGCAAAAAAACGGCTTATGCCGCGCAGTCTGGGGCATAAATCGGGTATGAACACCATGATAAGGCTTGCCGAACACGCGCAAAAGCTCGGCATAAAGTACCTTACGGTGTACGCCCTGTCAACCGAAAACCTTTCCCGCCCGAAAGACGAGCTGGACGGTCTTTTCGGATTGTTCCGCGACTATTTCACCGAAAACATAAAAAAGCTTTACAAATCAAATTCGCGCGTAAAGGTGATAGGCGATTTGTCCGCCCTTCCCGAGGATATACAAAAACTCCTTATTGACGGAGAGAAAGATTCGCCCGCGGACGCGCAGTTCACTCTCGTTTTTGCCATAAACTACGGCAGCCGCGCCGAGATAGTAAACGCCGTCAACGCCGCAGTAGAGAAGGGTGAAAAGGTGGACGAGGGAAAGTTTTCCTCGCTTTTATACACGAGTGGTCTGCCCGACCCCGACCTTATCATAAGAACGGGCGGAGAGCTGAGGCTTTCAAACTTTTTACTCTATCAGTCGGCTTACGCCGAATTGTACTTCACCGACGTGCTTTTCCCTGATTTTTCGGCTAAGGAATTTGACAAAGCGTTGAAAGCTTACGCGGGGCGCACAAGGCGTTTCGGAAAAATTTAGCATTTTATTTTACAAGGTTGTGACTTAGATATGAAGAAGAGAATTATAACCGGTACAGTGTACGTTGTTGTTTTAATCGGGCTTTTGGCTATGAAATGGCTTGTGCCCAACGGTTGGGGTTCGCTCGGTTTCGACGTGCTGTTCTGCGCCATTTCCGTACTTGGCAGTATCGAACTTCTGCGGGCTTTTAAGAAAGCACCGCAAGAATTACAGATGGAAGTACCGCTTGCGCAAAAGGCAATTACAATTTCTTTCTGTTCGGCAATAGTGCCTATGTACGCGGCAGTTGAAATAGCTATGGGCTCGGGCTGGATAGCAGGGCTCGCGCTCGCGCTTGTTTACGTAATCGTAACGCTTATATTTATGTTTACGCACTTCGGCGGAAGTACGCCTAAAAGCACGCTTTTAAGCTTGTTTACAATGCTTTACTGCGGAGTTTTATGCTGTGTTCTGGCGGCGCTTAACCATATCGAACATTCGCTTGAAGGAATAATACTTCTGTTCCTCGTCGTAATGCTTACGGACGCAATGGCGTATATAGTCGGTTCGACTTTAAAGAGGTGGATATCCGCGCCTTTGGCTGAATCCATAAGTCCCAACAAAACCGTAATAGGCGGCGTTGGCGGACTTATAGGAGGAATTGCGGGCGCAATAGCGGCGTATTTCATTTACTTCGGGTTCAACAATATAGGCACGCTTGTTGTGGACGGAATAATGCTCGGCGCGTTTATCCTCGTCGGGTTCATTACTTCCATTGCCGCGCAGGCAGGCGACCTGTTTGAAAGTTATATAAAACGTAAGTGTAAAATTAAGGATATGGGCAACCTTCTCCCCGGACACGGCGGCGTTCTGGACAGGTTTGACAGTATGCTTGTCAGCGGACTTATAGTTTTGCTCGGGTTCATTATAATTTATATTTAAAATAAGAAAAGCCCCGCTCGGGGCTTTTTATTAAATCAGTCATTAATTAAAATTTTTCGGGTATAATAATAAATGAAAAAGATAGCGCTTATCGGCAGTACTGGCAGTATAGGTAAACAGGTAATCGAGGTAGTAAAACGCTACCCCGACGAGTTTGAAATTAGCGCACTTGTCGCGTCCCGCAACGAAAAAACTTTTTTAGAGCAGGTTGAAGAGTTAAAACCCAAGTATTCCGCGCTTGCCTCAAAGGATAAGCAAAAAGCTTTAGACGCCGCGTGCCTTCCCGACGCGGACATTGTTTTCAACGCCGCGGGCGGTTTCGAGGGGCTGGAATACAGTCTGACCGCACTCAATGCGGGCAAGCCCCTTGCCCTTGCCAACAAGGAAACTTTGGTATGCGGTGGCGATATCGTAATGCCGTATACGCAACGCGGCGGTTTGATTTTGCCCGTAGACAGCGAACATTCCGCTATCTGGCAGTGCCTTCACTTTAATAATTACGCGCCATTAAGGCGGCTTATAATAACGGCGAGCGGCGGCGCGTTCAGGGATATGCCCGCGGAAAGCTTAAGTACGGTTACGCCCCAGCAGGCGCTTGCGCACCCCACGTGGAAAATGGGCGCGAAAATAACGGTTGACAGCGCAACATTAATGAATAAGGGCTACGAAGTTATCGAGGCGCATATGCTGTACGGAACGCCCTATTCCAAGATTGACACGGTAATTCAACCGCAGAGCATAGTTCATTCGCTTGTGGAATTTACAGACGGCTCCACTCTTGCGCAGATGAGTTACCCCACTATGGAAGTACCCATTCAGTTGGCGTTAAGCTATCCTCAAAGGCTAAAAGAGGCGGTAACTCCTATGGACTATACCAAGCCGTTTTCGCTCGATTTCAAGCCCCTCGACAAAAATAAATATCCCTGCTTTAAGCTTGCGCTTGCGTGCGGAGAGCAGGGCGGGATTATGCCCTGCGTTTTAAACGCCGCGGACGAGATTGCCGTTAAAGCATTTTTGAACGGTAAAATTGCCTTTACGGACATTTACCGCGTAGTCGACGGCGTGGTTTCGGCTTTCTCTGCGCAGGGCGTAAAGAGTTTTGAACAGTTGCGTGAAACAGATGCCGCGGCGCGTTTGCGGGCACAAAATATAATTGACAGGTTATAATGGTTTTACTTTCGGTTTCTTCGGTAATGAATACGGTTTTAGCGGTGTTGCTGGCAATACTTATATTGCTTGCAATGATTACCGTGCACGAATTCGGGCATTACGTTGCGGGTAAAATTTTAGGCTTTAAAATAAACGAATTTGCAATAGGTTTCGGTCCCAAGCTGTTCAGGCGCATATCCAAAAAGAACGGCGAGGCGTTTTCAATCCGCCTTCTGCCCCTCGGCGGATACTGCGCGTTTTACGGTGAGGACGAAGAGGGCGACGAACACAGTTTCAACCAAAAAGCTCCGTGGAAACGTATTATAGTTTTCGTTGCTGGACCTTTGATGAATTATCTTTTAGCCCTTCTTCTGATTATCATTTCAATGTTTGCGTTCGGGCAAATGCTGTTCAAGGTAACTTCAATCGCTCCCGCGGAAGAGGAGTATTCGAGTTACAGCCTGTGTGCCGACGACGTCATTACCTCAATGAACGGCAGGGGGATTTATCTCACGACCGATTTAATGAGCGCGATCAGCGGCTGTAAAGAGGGGGATATCGTTGACGCCGAAGTGTTGCGCGGAGGTAAAAAGCAACAAATTCAGATAAAACTGCGTTCCGACTGCGATTTTAAGAACTCCGAAGAAACGGGCAAAGTATGGCGCGCGCTGGGTATCGGTACTTACGAAGGCGCAGACGGACTGAGCTACTGGGCGGTAAGCGTTGAAAGCTGCCGTTTCGGATTTTTCTCCACAATCGGGCGGTCGTTTGTCTATTCGTTCAGGATAGCGGGAACAATTTTCAAGGTTTTAGGCGAGCTTTTAACTGGACACTTGGGGCTTTCGTCAATGGGCGGACCCGTTACCACGATTAAGCTGACTTCGCAGATAGCCTCGCAAAGCGTGCAGAATTTTTTGGAAATAGCCTCTTATATAGGCGTTAACCTTGCGGTGTTCAACCTGTTGCCCATACCCGCGCTTGACGGCAGTAAAGTAATTTTCTGTCTTATAGAGTGGATATTCAAAAAGCCAGTACCGCGCAAAATAGAGGCAATTATCCACGCCGTAGGCTTTGTTTTAATACTCGGTTTTGCGGTTTTAGTTGACATATTACAGTTTGCACATTGTTAATAAAAAGCCCGAGCGGTTTAACCGCTCGGGCTTTTAAATTACTGTTGTTCTTCGGGTTGTTCGGTAACCTCTGAGTGCGCTTTTTGTTTTTTGTCCATTAACGCAAAAAGCTTGTCAAGCGTTTTTGTCTTTGCGAGTGCATACATAACCGCCGCCGCAATAACACAGTCTGCGGGGAGATATACGCACTGGTAAATGAACGAGTAAACGAACGCGTTCGGTGTGGGCAAATCTACCCAAATAGAATCTTCGGCAAAGTAGATAAAGCCCGAAACAAGGTGGAATGTAAATCTTGCAATGTACACAAGCACCGTTCCCAAAACCACTTTCGCGGTTTGGGGGAGTTTGCCGAACTTGGGCGCAAAGCCCATAAGCCCTATGCTTGCAAACGCAAGAATATAGTCGAGCGCGAACGTCATGGGCGTTAATATAAACGGGTTTGTAATAAAGTCAAAAAGCCCAACGGTGATACCGATAAGAGTTCCCTTTACCGGTCCGAACTTATACGCGTAGATAAGGGGGGGAACCATTCTTGCAAGCGTAATCGAACCGCCGTACTGCACGGGCGAAACCTTGATGAACGAAAGGGCTACAGAGGCGGCTATGCAAATCCCCGCAAAGGCGATTTCGTTTGTGGAATACTTCTTGCCAAGTACGCACATTACCGCAAGGATGACTATAAGCAGTGCAATCGCGCCTATGGAAATCCAGGTAACGATGTCAGTTGTCTTATCGCTGACGGCTAAAAGTTGTGAAAAGTGAAACATAAAACTCCTTTTACCGCCGTGAAATATAAAAGCGTTCCCCTTAAAATGCGGGGAACGCAAAAAATCATCTCTTTGTAACTATCGCTCAACCATTACGTTGCCGATTCAAAGGGTATAATCTCAGCTCGCAAATATACTTCGCATCTCATTGTCGCGTTTGCGTTTTACTGCGGGTCACGTACTTCATTGTACGCTCCCCTTGTAAATCCGCACGCTCCTCGACCTGCTCGTATCTTTACGAGCTGTCGCTGCCGCATGCACAAGTATATTTCGGGCACCCCCGACGGTATTTAATTGTATTCGCTCTTTCAAGCGTAAAAAAATTATAGTATAAATAATTTGCAATGTCAATCTTTTTCAATAAAAAAATCCCCCTGTGCGCAATACGTCGGCACAGGGGATAGGTTTATTAAATTTTAATTTTTGAAATCGCCTTCAAACGGTGCCTTTTAAGCAATCCGGTTATTGCAACCGCGCAGTTAAAACTGCTAACTAAAAACCGTTTCCGAAATCAGATTTCACCTGTAAACTGGTACATCGGAGTTTACCTTCCTTTTTCTCTAATCGTTTTGGATAAGTAAATCATTTGAGTTTACCTCCTTAACAATTATTCCCTTTTTCCCTTATCATATAGAGGCGGTTATTTTATCCGCTTTTAAAAATAAACCTTGTCCCGCTTTCGCGGCTACTTATATTTCATATAGTTACCTCAAATTCTAATGATTGAAGTGACTTGAAACATTTAAATTTAGAAATTAACCTTGACCCGCTCTCGCGGCTACGTATATTTCATATAGCTTACTCCGAATATTAATGTTGGCGCCTAACATTTTTTGTAAGTTATTTTCTTTTTCTGGTTTTATTATATCATAGAAAAATTGCTTGTCAAGACCCTTTTTAAAAAAATTTCAAAAAATTTAAAAATTTTTTCATTGTGCGGAAATTTAAAATTTATATCAAAACGGCTTAACATTTTTATATGCAAGGGATATAATACATTTCGGTATCAGGAAGGTATTAAATGTTCAGCGGTGACAGTGCGCTCGGCTTTTGTGCCGTGCTTGCGATAATTTTATTTTCAACAAAAATGTTGGGGCTTGTGTTCAGGCATTTCGGTCTGCCGCAGGTGCTCGGCTATATAATAGCGGGAATACTAATAGGCCCGTCCATTTTCGGCGATTTTTGCGGCGGTTCGCTTATCGGCTTTTCGGACGGCGGATATTTCAGCCTGATTTCGCTTTCACGCGAAAACGCGCTTTCAATCTTTTCAAAGGTGGGCGTGCTTTTACTGATGTTTTCGGCGGGGCTTGAAACCAACCTCGAAGAGATAAAAAGGACGGGACTTACCGCCGTGCTTGTAGCCGTGGCGGGAGTGGCGGTTCCGCTTATCCTCGGTTTCCTCGTTTCTCTGCTCTTCGGCAATATAGGTCTGGGTACCGAAAACATTTACCGCTGTATCTTTATAGGCACTATTCTGACCGCTACAAGCGTTGCAATCACAATTTCCGTTTTAAAGGAGTTGGGAAAGGTTACAACCCACCTCGGCACCACGATTGTTTCCGCGGCTATTATCGACGACGTTATAGGCATAGTCCTTCTGTCCGTAGTGACGGGCGTTGCCAAGTCGGGAGCAGTGGAGGCGGAAAATGCGTTCGACGCCTTTAAAATGACGATTTACGGCACGATAATAATGATTATCGCCTTCTTCATATTTGCGCTTTTGGCGGGCTGGGGGCTTTCCAAATGCTTTAAATGGCTGGATAAACGCTGGCCCATGAGTCACCGCATACCCATCTTCTCAATTGCGGTGTGCTTTGCCTACAGCTTTATTGCCGAAGAAATTTTCGGCGTTGCCGATATAACCGGCGCATTCCTTGCGGGCGCCGTTCTTTCCACTGACCACCGCGCAAGCGAATACACGGATAAGAAAGTAGAAGTAAACACTTACACAATATTTGCGCCGGTGTTCTTTGCCAACATAGGCATATCGAGTATATCGTTTGCGGGAATGAACCCCGCCGTGCTGCTGTTTGCCTTCCTTGCGGTATTAATGGGACTGATAGGAAAGATTATCGGCTGCGGCGCAGTGTGCAAGGCGTTCAAATACAGTTGGAGAGAGAGTGCGATAGGCGGCGTGGGAATGATGGCGCGAGGCGAAGTTGCGCTTATAGTGACCTCTACCGTGACGAGCGCCGCCCTCGGCGCAAACGCTCTGCCGTCGGAATTTATGATTATGACGGTGTTCCTGATTTTGCTGTCATCCATACTGACGCCCATACTTTTAAAGGTGCTGTACGGTAAAGAAAAAGTCCCCGCGCCGAGCGGAGAGCAAATAACTCAATAAGTAAAGCCCGTGCGTAAAACGCACGGGCCGTATTTTATTTTTTATCGTTTGCGCAGAGCGAAACGTAGTATTCCGAAAGCTTGTCAGCTGTTTCGCCTAAAAACTTATAGAACATAACGCGTTGTTCTTCCGGCATATTTGCGCTGCCCGCCTCAACTGCTTTTGAAGAGCGGTCTAAAATAACTCCGGCAAGCTCCTTGCCGGTATCGGTGAGTTTAACGGGCGTGTTGTACTTGTTTTTGTCGTACACAATATAGCCCTTTTCCTGCAACACGCCGAGCGCGCGCGATATAGCCGCCTTGTCTTCTAACGTAAGCCTTACAAGCTCGGAAGAGGTAAGCCCCTCGTGATGATTATTAAGGTGATACACGCACATCACGTGTATGGCTTTCAGTCCGTAATCGCGCATTTCGTACTGCTTTATGCGCTGGATAAGCTTATTAAGTTTCATAATTACGGCGGCAAAGTTTTCAAATACCTTTTCCATATGCCTTGATTATAACACAATTTATAGAATTGTCAACAAAAATAAAAGGAGCGCAGTAAATGCGCCCCCCCGTAGCTGATTTTTCATAGTTATCGTTTAACTTTAAATTTTAACAGTACAAATACAACTCCGCAAAGCAGCACGAATATACCAAGCAAAACTGGAATTTGCCAGACTTCAAAATTTGTCATCGCCTTAAACGCTATCGTTGCGGGAAAAGCATAGGCTATGTATTGCATAAACTCGGGAAGCATTTCTGTGGGAAACATAATGCCCGACAGCATAATGGACGGGAGGAAAATAATCATTGCAGCCATTGTCAGCTTTGCCTGCTGTTTTATCATAAGTCCGAAAATACAGCCTATTGCCAGCGTTACCGCAAGCAGCGCCGTCAGCGATAAAAAATACCACAATAAATTTACAGGCAGTTCAGCTTTGAATACGGGCGGCGAAATAGCAAAAATAATAAGACAAACGATAAAGGTATGTATAAACGACGAAATAAACTGAGTTACGACCCCGAACCATATGGGCGCGCCGTTTGCTTTATAAACCTTTTTAACGTCGGTGCCGTAAATTTCGGCAAGCGCGGGAGGCAACCCCATCAAAGCGCTCATTGTTATCGTAAATACCGTCATTGACGAGATTAGTGTTTTCGCTGCGGTCGGGTCAACAGACGTAAAAATTCCGCCCATAAACAGAAAGAACACAAGCGGGACGAGGTAACAGGTGATAAGCATACTTTTACTGCGAATATCCAGTCTGAATTGTAAAACAGTCCCGTAAAATAAAGCCTTCATTATTCCGCACCCCTCACGATATCGATAAAATGCTGTTCAAGCGACAACCTGTCCGTTTGTATATCGGATATGTATATTCCTTCCTGTAATATCTCAAGCAGAGTTTTTGTTATATTTTCCGTTTGGTATTCTTTCTGCCCGTCCGCGGTCTTTATGCGGATAATATGTCTGTTGCCGCCGATAGCGGTAAACTCGTCAACCGTTCCGACAAAAGCAATTTTGCCTTCCCTTAAAACGGCAATTCTGTCGCACAAATGCTCGACTTCCGCCATATCGTGGCTTGCAAGAATTATCGTTTTGCCCTGCGATTTTAGCGCGCGTATTTGTTCGTGCAGTGATACACGCCCTTCAACGTCAAGTCCCGCAGTCGGCTCGTCAAGAAAGATAATATCGGGGTTGCCGATAAGTGCAAGCGCAAGGTGAAGTCTGCGCTTTTGCCCCGTCGATAAATCGGCGTATTTCTTTGTGGACAGTTCGGGTATTTTCAGGGCGTTCAGTATTTCGTTATCGGGCGCAGTCTTGTTCCATTTTGCAAACAGTTTGACTGCCTCCATAGGTCTGATATGCGCCTGCAAAGACGACGACTGCAGTTGAATACCTATTTTACCGTTAATAGTTATAGTTCCGCTGTCATAGGCGCGCAAGCCCTCTATACATTCCAAAGTAGTTGTTTTGCCCGCGCCGTTCACTCCGAGCAGGGCAAGAATTTCGCCTTTGCGTACGGTCAAGTTTATTCCTTTAAGCACGGCGTTTGCGCCGTAGCTTTTCTGTAAATCTCTGATTTCGATTATATTATCCATTTTTCTCCCCGAAAGGGTTAATGCCCGAATTATTGAAGTAAACGCCCAGCGCAGGCTCGATAAAGCTTTTTAACGCGTTTTGTATTCCGCAGTTATCCGTCTGCGCGTTTGAAAAACTCATCAGTTGGGGCAGCATACTCATATCGCCGCCGGTAAACTCGGTTATAAGCTGCCAGAACTCTTTTGCAATAAGCTGTCCCTGTTCGCTGTCGGGCGCAACGCCGCTTGTTACACATTTTTCGGTTTTATCAACAATTGCGTTAAATTTTTCTATAAAAGCGGCGCCCGTGTCTTTATCGAATTTTTTATGGCAGTAATCAAGCAGTTTATCGTCAAAATGCTTTATCAGTCGGTAATATCTGTTGCCCATCTGTAAGTTGACGATTATATCTGCGTACTTAGAAAAGTCAACGGTCTGCATTTGTTGTATTTCGTTTTTTAAAACCTCTATTGCGCGCAAAGATTGAGAAAGTATATCGATTTGCGCCTGAATGGCATTGCCCTGTTCGGTCAATGCGGCTATCGCCTTTTGCGGAGTATCGACGGAAGTCAGTCGGTTTTTAATCTCGTCGAACGAAAAGCCCAGCGATTTAAGTGTAAGTATCTGATGCAGCTTGACTATATCTTCACTGCTGTATAACCGCCGCCCGCCTTCGCTTGTACAGGACGGTGAGAACAGCCCTTCGCGGTCATAGTATTGCAATGTGCGGACGGTTACGCCCATTTTTTTCGCAACGTCGCCGACCGCCATATAACCTTGCGGTATTGCCTTATATCTTGCCATAAATATCTCCTTTTCAATAGTATAATTCATTACGCGGCGTAACAAGCAAGCATTTTTATAATATTTTTTAAGGAAATTTTTGGGTAAAAGAAAGGGTATGGCTTTGCCGTAGTTCCCATAGGGAATTTCAGTATAACGAAA
The DNA here is from genome assembly GCA_029061155.1 of Clostridia bacterium. Classification (GTDB taxonomy): domain Bacteria; phylum Bacillota; class Clostridia; order Christensenellales; family Borkfalkiaceae; genus Coproplasma. The sequence goes on along the minus strand of JAIDSQ010000007.1, from coordinate 16,147 downwards.
ATATAAAACGAAAAGGCATAGCTTAACGCTATGCCTTACTTAATGTCTTTTTATGTGGACGGACTATGCTACTTGTAGCATAGTGAAATATGGTTAAATAGTTCTGTCATCAGTTCTGCCGAGCAGATAATCGATTGACACTTCAAAATAATCTGCCAAAGGTTTAATGTGTTCAAGTGATGGTAGTCCTTTTGTCCTCATCCATTCATATATAGAGTTATATGCAAAAGGCATATGGTTTGCAATCTTAGAAAACTTTTCGCCCCTTTCATTAGCTAACTGCTCCAATCTTACATGAAAAGTAGTAGGATTTTCAGATAAATAAAACTCTGTATTGTTAGTTTCGCCTAATAAGTAGGGTAAAGATACATTAATTTTGTCGGCAATCTTTATAAGAGTTTTTAAACTCGGAATAATGCCATACTTTGTAGCTCGTATAATTACTGTTGAACTTACTTCAACGAACTTTGGGAAATCTTTTTTATCGAAATCTTGGTCATCAATTATTTGTTTGATTCTATTTTGAAATTTTTCTGAAATATTACTACTGCCGTCTGGGTTCTTTGCCATAAACTTGCCTAATATTAATTTATAAATTTAGTCAAAAATCTATACTTTTGACTAAATTTATGATATAGTAGTTTTACACCCCTATTAGTCAATATTATAATTTATTGACTAAAAATTGTTATTTATGAAAACTTGCGCATTTTTCGGACATAGGAATATGAATGTGGAACAGTACAGAGATAAGCTGTTACAGATATTGATTGACCTTATAGAAAATAAAGAGGTTAATCAATTCTATTCGGGCTTTCGCGGCGACTTTGATAGATTTTGCAGTTCCTTAATACACGAGCTTAAAGAATGTTATCCGCAAATAAAAAATACTTTGGTTCTTTCCTATATTCCCGACGGAGAATTTATATTGCACAAATGCTTTGACGACAGTATTTATCTTTTGGAAAGGCGGGTTCCGAAACGGTTTGCCATTATCGAAACCAATAAATGTTTGGTTGATAAGGTTGATTATATAGTAGCAGGTGTAATTACTCACTGCGGAGGAGCTTATGCTGCCTTAGAATATGCGAATAAAAGAAAAAAGCCAATCATAAATATGATTGACGGTTGGGAGGTTTGCATATGAATTTAAAAAAACTTTTACGCAAACAAGCAGAAAAGGACGCCCAATCTCTTATTACGGAAGAGGACAAGAGGTTTATTCAACAGATTATCCCAAAATACGTAAAATGCGAAAAGCAAGAATCGGAAAAAGAATTATCGGAAAATAATTCTGAAAACCGTGAAACAAAATAAGCCCCGCGCACTACTGTGCGCGGGGCTTTTCGTTTGATTGGTATTTAGTCAATCAAGTGATTTGCAGTTAAGATACCCGCTCGCGGTGGCTCACCGCCGGATTTCGTATTCCTGATTCATAAGCTTTTTGATTGACTCTTCGTCGTCGGTTATGTTGAAGTCGCCGTGCATAGTGTGCTTTATTACGGACGAGGCAACTGCAAAGTTTACTATGTCGTCGGGCTGCATTTCACGCATAATGGCGTAAATCATACCGCTTGCAAACGCGTCGCCGCCGCCCACGCGGTCGAGGATATTAAAGCGGAAAGTACGGCTTTCATACGTTTCGCCATGGTACCACATAAACGCCTTAAGCGAGTTTTCGCTGCCCGAATGAACGTATCTTACGTGCCTTCCGATGGCTGTTATGTTGGGGTAGCGCTTGTTTATTTCACGGAAAATTCTGTCCTGCTCCTTGTAAGTAGGATTCATTGAAAGACCGTCTTTGATGTCCTTGCCGTTCTCGTCGGGAAGGTTAATGGGTTCTATGCCGAACAGCACGTTTACGTAAGGCAAGTACTGCGTTATGCAGTCGCGCGCCTCCTGCCAGCCCCATAAAGCGCTTCTAAAGTTGCAGTCAAAGCTTACGGTAATGCCCATTTCTTTCGCCGCCTTCAGCGCGTACATTATAAGGTCGCGGCAGCCATGTGAAAGTGCTGGAGTTATACCGCTTAAATGCAGCCAGGTGAACCCTTCAAGCTTTTGCTTGAAGTCCACCTTTGAAAAGTCGTAGGTTGCAAACGAGCTGTCCTTTCTGTCGTACGTAACTTTTGACGAACGCACGCCGAAACCTTCTTCCAGAAAGTAAATGCCCATTCTGCCCTTGTTTGAATATATGCAGGGCGAGCAGTGCACGTCGTTGGAGCGAAGGTACCTTATCGCCGCCTTGCCTATCGAGCTGTCGGGCACAACGGTGAAGTAAGAGCTGTCTATTCCGAGATTGGAAAGGGAGGCCGCCACGTTCGCCTCGGCGCCGCCGTAAGTCACTTTAAACTCGTCCGTCGTTCTTATCTTTTCATAGTTAGGGGGCGAAAGTCTTAATAAAAGTTCGCCCATGGTTATAAATTTAATGTGTTCAACTGCCATTTCAATTCCCCCTGTCGGCTGTATTATTTATTAAATCATATCTATTATAACACCGAGTTTTGGTTTTGTACATAGCAAAATAAAATTTTCCGTTGCTTTTTGCCTCTTTTTTTGGTAAAATTTATGTAAAGTGAGGGGTTGATTTATGAAGATACTTATAAACACGAGCGCGCTGGGGGAAGAGGATATCGACTTTTCGGGCTTTAAGGCGCTCGGCGAAGTTGCTTTTTTCGGAGAGGTAGAGAGGGAAACGCTTTATAAGCTTGCCGAGGACTGCGACGCAATAATTGTCAACAAGGTCGATATCGACCGCGGACTGTTGAAAAGGTGTAAAAAACTTAAATACGTGGGCGTGTTTGCCACGGGCTATAACTGTATTGACCTTGCCGCCTGCCGTGAAAGGGGGATACCCGTGTGCAACGTCCCCGACTATTCGACTAACGCCGTAAGCCAGCACGCTTTCGCGCTGCTTTTAAGCCTTTACGGAAAGATAAGCGAATACACTTCCTCCGTCAGGCGGGGCGACTGGATAGAGAGCAAGACCTTTTGTTACTTTCCGTGGGCAACGCACGAGCTTTACGGCAAGACCTTCGGTGTTTACGGCTATGGCAGTATAGGCAAAAGGTCTGCAAAAATTGCCGAGGCGTTCGGTATGAACGTTATCGTCTGTACGCGCACGCCGCCAAAGGACTGCCCCTATCCGCTTGTAGATAAGCAAACGATATTTAAGAAAAGCGACGTCTTGTCGCTGCATTGCCCCCTTACGGATAAGACGCACGGGCTTGTAAGCAGACAAATGCTCGCGCTTATGAAACCCGATGCCGTGCTCATAAATACGGCGCGCGGCGGACTTGTGGACGAAGGCGCGCTTGCCGACGCGCTCAACGGCGGCAAGATAGCTGGCGCGTGCCTCGATACCGTTGACGGCGAGCCTATGCGGAAAGACAACCCTTTGCGCACGGCGAAAAACTGCCTTATAACCCCGCATATTGCCTGGGTTGCGCACGAAACGCGCACCCGACTTGTGGGGGTTGCGCTTGAAAACTTAAAATGCTTTTTGGACGGTAAACCGCAAAACGTGGTTAACTGAAAAAGCCTTCCCCCGAATTTAAGGGGGAAGGCTTTTTTCGTGAAAATATATATTTATTTATGCCAAAGTGTGTTCTCGATTGTTTTTAACGTAAAGTTCAGTGCGCCGAGGTTATAACTTAAGGGAATAGTCATTTTAAGCATTGTCGCTCTTGCCGTATTATTGTTGTCGTTTTGTACAGCCGCATACCATATTGTCTGCGTCGTGCCGTAAAGACTTCCGCCGGCATAGTTTACGTTAACTGCAATTGCGGGAACGGTGTTGACGCCTTCGGCGGGAGTAAACAGTCCGTTTTTCGCCATTTCGTCGGATATTCCTTTAAGCTCGATTTCGTTCATAGAAGTATCCTGTCCCGAAACCGTATAGCTCGAAACGCCGCCCTGCGCCGCCGAATACAAATCGAAACGCGCGGAGGTTGAAGTGGTAAGTTTCATACTGCGAATTGCAATATAGAGCGATGAGTTGTCGAACAGAGAGTTTTTAACCTGATTGAAGGAATAGGGCTTGCCCGTAACCTTTTCTCCGCCGTTCTCCTGAGTTACCGTCGTAACTTCACCGCAGTCGTAACTGTAGTAATTGTCGTAATTTACGTTAACCTTTTTATAAGTCTGGTCAAGGCTTGAAACCTGATAATTTGCGGGGGAGGCGCTTACTATCTCCTGTCTGCTGTAAACGGGCTGTAAATTTTTGCCCGCCGCGCGGAAGTAGCTAACGCTCGTCATACTGTCGTTGAACAACTCGGTAGTTTCACCCGTTCTTTTAAGCTTGAACTGCACGCTTATACTAAACTCAGTCTTGTAGCAGTAAAGGGTTTCGGTTTTGTTCTGAGGATAGACAGGGTTATTATTCCAGTCGTATTTCATAGCATAAAACTCAGTCTTGTACTTGCCGTCCTTATATTCCGCCGAATAAGTGCCGTTTACCGCAGTAGCGTCGACATGCTCTACCTTGTACTCGATTACTTCTGGAGTATAGTCGCTGTTTTCGCCCACGATAAAGGAAGGCTGAATGCCCTTATAGCTTGTACCCGCATACCAGTTGGAATTGGTAACGGTCAGATTTTTATTGTTTTTATTACAGCTTGAACAGCCCGAACAGCCCGCAAACGCAACCGTTGCGCACGCCGCCGTGACAAAAGCCGTTATTTTCCAAAATTTCTTCATTGAAAACCTCAATGTCTAAGTCACACTGAAGTTATTATAACATATAATTTTTTAATTGTAAAAACTTTTATGCCTCAAATTATTTAAAAATTGTGCGCGATTATGATATAATGAAGATGAATTAAGGTTTTAAGGAAATAAAATGATTAAATGTGTAACTTGTCCCGCGCTGTCCGTTGCGCTGGATGAATTAAAGAAAATAATTTCCGCGAACGAAAAGGACGGAAAAAAGACGGTGATTTTTTGCGAGGACAGGCTTACGCTTGCTGCCGAGCGCACTGTCTGTTCTGCCGTGGGCGGAACTTTTAACGTCAGCGTTTACACCTTTGCAAGGTTTCTCTCTTCCGAACGCGGCAAGCGCGACGACGTCTTATCCAGTCAGGGCTCGGCAATGGTAATTCGCGCCATAATCGAAAGCAATAAGAACAAGCTCAAGCTGTTCGGCAAGTTTTCGGCGTCCGCGGCGGCGGGGGCTGTGTACGACACAATCGCCCTTTTATATTCCTCGCGCATTACCGCTGAGGACGTTGCGCGCGCGGCGGCGGACGGACTTTTAGAAAGCAAGCTGCACGACATAGCCGTAATTTACGACGCTTATGAAGAGTATCTTAAAGAGCACGGCAAAACGGATAAAAACGCATATCTCGGCGAACTGCCCGAAGTTATCCGGGGTAGCGCTCAGATAGCACAAAGCGACGTTGTATTTTTAGGATTCCAGTCCTTCACGCGCTCGGCGCTCGGCTGTGTGCGCGCGGTGTTCGGCTGCGCAAAAAATACCTACGGACTGTTCATAGGCGGTAAGGAAGACATATACGTAAACGAGGCGGAGGCGGCGTTTACCTTCGAGGCAAAGGCGTTCGGCGGGGCTGATTGCGAAAGCGCGCAAAGCACGCTTATACCCGAGGCGGAGGCTTTGAGGAAGAGTATTTTCGACCCTTCGTCGTTCTATTCGGGAAATAAACTAAACACTTCAAACGTGCATATATTCGAGGCTGAAGATACCGAAGAAGAGTTGGAATATATCGCCGCGAGCATCAAAAAACACGTTCTGGACTGCGGTGAAAGGTACGCCAAAATTTCCGTTATGTTGCCCGATATCTCCAAGTCGGAACGCGATATAGACAGGATTTTTTCGCAGTACCGCATACCCTATTACGCCGACAGACGGCACAGCCTTTCGGAACATTTTGTCTGCGCGTTTATTACGGACTACCTTTCGTGCGTGGTTACGGGCTGTTCGTTCAAGCATATGGAGGGGGTAATTTGCTCGCCGTTCTTCCCCGCGGACAAAAAAGACAGGGATATGTTCAGAAATTACGCCCTGCGCCTTGCCTCGTTCAGGGGGGGGATAAAAAGGGAACCCGACCGCGATATAACGGTTTCGGCGGGCTACGACTACGACGCCGTACAGAGGGTGCGCAAAACCTTTTTGGAAGGGCTTGAATTATTGCCCAATAAAAGCAATACCCGCGACATATGCGGGGGTATAAGGTCGCTTTTACAGTATTTTAACGTGCGCGCAAAGCTTGAAGAACTGTCCGAAAAGTTTAAGGACGAATACCCTACCGAGGCGCAGTTTTCAAACCGCGTATACGACGCGCTTATAAGCGTCATAGACGAGGCGGAGGAAGTGACCGAGGGTGCAAACGTGCCTTTAAAGGAATTTATAAAGATACTCAAAAGCGGTTTCGGCGCGCTTGAAATTTCGCTCATTCCTCCAAAGGCGGACGCGGTGTTCGTGGGGGATATAGGCGGTACGGCAAACACAGGCAGCAACGTGGTGTTCGCCGCGGGACTTACGGGCGAAGTGCCGGGCGCAAGCTCGGATACGGCGTTGCTTACCGACAGGGAAATAGCCGCGCTTGAAAAAGTCAATATAGACATTTCCCCCAAGATAAGGCAGGTAAATATGCGCAGGCGGGAAATGATTGCCCTCAACATATGCGCGTTTAAAAAGCAGTTATACCTTTCCTATCCCGTGCGTTCGGGCGGGGAAGAGAGTTGCGCGGGCGAAATAATAAATTACGCAACGGCGGTGTTCCGCACGCCGAACGGCGCAAGACTCAAGCCGCTCGACTATAAGAGGCTTAAGCAGTCGGGCAAGGCTTTGCCGTTTTATTGCAGTGAAAAATTGCCCGCGCTCAAAAGTCTGTGTTCGGACGAGGGTACTGCCGTTGCCTCGGTGTACGAGGTGCTGAAAGAGAGGGGCTTTAAAGAACAGGCGGACGCCGTTTTATCAAAGCCCGACAGACAGACTATTTCACGCGGGCGCGAACTGTTCGTGACGAACGGCAATATATCGCCCACACTTTTAGAAACTTATTTTTCCTGCCCTTACAAAAACTTTATGATGCAGGGGCTTAAACTTACCGAGCGTGCCGAAGGGGCTATGCGCCCCCTCGATACAGGTAACTTCATTCACGCTGTGCTCGAAAAAATCGCGCCTGAACTTGAAAAGCTGAATACAAAGGAAGAGGCGCGCGGGCGCGCCGAACAGCTTGCACGCGAAATGCTTAACCTTCCGCAGTACTCTTCCGTTACCGACAGTACGGGCGGAAAGTACACCGCCGACGCGCTTATAAAAGAGGCGGGCACGGTTTCGTCGGGCGCGTTTGAACAGATTTACAACTCGAAATTCAAAGTTGAGTCAACCGAAAGCAGGTGTTTGGTCACATTAAACTGCGGCGTAAACGTAGGCGGTCGAATTGACAGGACGGACTCTTTCGGCGATATGGTAAGAATAATAGACTACAAGACGGGGAACATTGACGACTCGGCGTCGGCTTACTATATGGGGCTTAAATTACAGTTGCCGTTGTATCTTATGTCTGCGTCCAAGGGCAGAAGAGCGGTAGGCGCGTACTACTTTCCTGCCTCGGTGGAGTATAAAAGCAAAGCGGACGGAGTGTTCAGGCTGCAGGGCTTTATGGACGGCAGCGAGGAAGTCGTGAAAAGTTCGGATAAAAACGTACAGCCCAAGGAAAAGAGCGCGTACTTCAACGCCTATCTTTCCGGAAGGTCTGTTGACAGCGCAATGGACGAAAACGCGTTTAATGACTTTATAACCTACTCTTCGCTCGTTGCCGACAAGGGAGTGAGCGAAATGCTTGAAGGCAACATTGCCCCCTCGCCCGTGGAAGATATATGCGGTTATTGCAAGGTGGGCGGAAGTTGTAATTTCGCGGTAGGTATAGACGGCGCGGGGCGCGAGGCAAGATCCATTAAGTGCGGTGAGATCGCCGCAATAGTTGCAAGAAGGCGGGGAGAAAAATGAATTTAACACAGGAACAGATTTCCGCCATTGAAAGCGCGGGCAGGACAATAGTTTCGGCGTCAGCGGGCAGCGGTAAAACTTTTGTAATGATACAAAAGCTCGTCAGCGCGATACAAAACGGCGTCGACCTTGACAACGTGCTTGCCGTCACATTTACAAAAAAGGCGGCGTCGCAAATGAAGGACAAGCTGCGCGCCGCAATAATCGATGCAATGGAGAGCGCGGACGAGCAAAAGAGAAGTCTTTTAAAGGTTCAGCTTTCCAAAATTTCTTCGGCAAGTATTTCGACAATTCATTCCTTCTGCGCAAAATTACTCAGAACTTACTTTTACGTGGTGGGAATCGACGGCACGTTCGATATAATTTCTTCGGACGACGCCGAAGCTAAGGAATATATGGCGGACGCCGTAGACGGTATGTTTGAAAGGTACTATGAAGAGGGCAACGAAGATTTTATCCGCCTTTTAAAGTTTTACCGCAAAAAGCGCAGCGACAACGCGCTTAAAAACTTAATAGTCAGCTCGTACGAAAAACTGCGCATTACCGCAGACTATAAAGAGGTAATAAACAAGGTTAACGACCTTTATACCGAAGAGGGCTTTACAAAAATCTGTGAAGTTTTAAAGGCGCGTGAGGCTGAAAAATTTATTAAACTGAGGGGCAAGGTGGAGGAGTTTACCCGCTCTTTCGTCTGCCCTAAAAAAGAATACTTCGATATACTCGGAGAAATGTATGACGCGCTCGATACTGCCGCACGCGCGGGCTTATTCGAGCCGCTGCCTTCAATCAGTCAGACGAGAAAGCCGAGGGATATCACCGACGAAGAAAAGCTTGCGGGCGCAACATTCAAGGAGTTCCGCGACAATTTGAATTGCGAATATAAAAAGGTGCGCGGCGATATTGCCGATGAGCAGACGGAAAGAAAAAGTTTCTTTGAAAGCGGACTTACGGCAAAGGCGTTTATGAACGTTTTGATGGAGTTCGACAGGCAATATACCGAAATAAAGCGCTCGGAAAACAAGCTGGACTACAACGATTTGGAACATCTTACCCTTGAACTTTTAAAGGACGAAAGCGTCCGCGCCGAGATAAACGCGGGGTTTTCCTGCGTGTTCGTTGACGAATATCAGGACGTCAACCCCGTTCAGGAGCAGATAATTACGCGCGTCGGTGGACAAAACGTGTTCCTGGTGGGCGACGTAAAACAGGCGATTTACGGTTTCAGGGGCAGCAAGTCGCTGTTCTTTGCGCAAAAGTTCAACCGTCTCGAAGAGGGCGAAGGTCAGGCGTTAAGGCTTTCGTCAAACTTCCGCTCGTCGGACGGCGTTCTCGATTTCGTAAACGACGTGTTTTCAAATTTAATGACTACCGAAAACTGCGGGTTCGACTATGCTCCTTCAAGCATAATGAAAAGGGGCGGGGGATATCCCGAAGGGTTCGGCAGTACCGAGATTCATATTTTCGGCGTTGACGACGGACAAAAAGAGGAGCCCGACGTGTATTCGGTAAGGGAGAGCGGGCGCGAAGTCAAACACTCCCGCGAGGGGCTTGCCGTTCTTGAAATAGTCAAGCGCGAACTTAAAAATAAGCACTTCGATTTGAAGTCGGGCGAGTACGTCGATACGCAGTCGGGCGATATATGTATTCTTACAAGAAAGCGCAACAAAAATTACGAGGGTATAGTGCGCGCGCTTACGGACGCGGGCTATTCCGTTTCGGGCGCGAGGGAAGAGGATATTACAGGCTGTTCCGAAGTAAAGCAAATGCTCGACATTCTGTCCTACATTGATAACGAAAAACAGGATATTCCCCTTTCAACCGCGCTTTTGTCGCCTCTCGGCGGACTTACGTGCGACGAGCTTTCGGCAATAAGAATTGCGGCTAAAAAGAGTTACGGCTTAACCTTCGGCGAGTGCTGCGATAAGTACGCGTCGCGGTTTGGCGGGGAAATTTCCAAAAAGCTTGAAAACTTTTACTACGCCGCGCAGAGGCTGAGGGAGCTTGCCGAGGTCTTGAGCGCGGACAAGATAATAGATAAAATTTTAGAGGATACGGGGCTTGAGGCGGTGTATTCCGCGGGGGGCGGTCAAAAGCTTAAAAATGTAAGAAGACTTGCCGCCGAAGGTGCGGGCATAAGCGTTTCAAAGCTGCTTGCAAAAATAAAGGGCGGGTATCAGATACCTTCGCCCGCACCCGCGCTTTCCGACAGTATAAAAATAATGACAATGCACGCCTCGAAGGGGCTTGAATTTCCCGTGGTAATCATCGCCGATATATGCGCGCTGTTCAAGGGAAGAGATACTTTCGATATGCCCTTTGACGAAGAGTACGGCTTTGCGCCGAGGTTTTTCGACGAGGACAATATGACCTACCGCACGACGCTTGTAAGAAACTTGATTTCGCGCAAGACCGCGCAGGAAGAGTTGAAAAATGAAATGAACCTCTTTTACGTCGCGTGCACGCGCGCTATGTGCAGACTGCATATTATGGCGCAGGAAATAAACGATTTCGATGTCGGCGGCGTGGGCAGCGCGGGCACATATGCCGAGCTTTTGGATATATCGAAGTACTCGCCCGAGATTATGCCGCCCGTATTAGAGGATAAAAAAGAGGATAAGCAAAACCTTGTTCAGAGTGCCGACGAAAATCTTAAAAAGAGCATAGAAGAGCGGTTGATGCGGGAATATGCCTTTGCGAACAGCGTAAATCTGCCTGTAAAGAGTTCGGCGTCGGCGCTGCTGCATATGTACGCGGACGAAGAATACTACCGCTCCAATCAGCTTTTTCAAGGTGAAGAGGAGACGGGAACCGAGCGCGGTATTGCTTACCACAGGTTTCTGGAACTGTGCGATTTTTCAATAAAGGACAGGGCGGGAATTTGCGCCGAACTCGATAATTTTTTAAATAGCGGGCGCATATCCGCGGGGCAATTTGAAATTCTGAACCCTGACAACCTTGTCGAAATTATCAATATGCCCGTATTCGACGGACTTGCGGGCGCGGTTCTATACAGGGAAAGGGAGTTTTTGTGTAAACTTCCCGCAAACGTTCTAATGCAGACGGACGCGGACGACGACGTTTTGATTCAGGGCGCAATAGACCTTCTTGCCCTGGCTAAAGACGGTTGCAGAATCATAGATTACAAGTATTCCAAAAAGAGTGACGAACAGTTGGTGCACACATATTCCAGGCAGCTTGAACTGTATAAAAAAGCCGTCGCGCTTATTCTGCACATAGACGAGAACAGTATTCAGACGGCAATAGTCAACATCAATTTAAAGAGACTTATAAAACTGTAACTTACAAAATATTTCATAATTAGACGAAATATCCGCCTTATCGCAAGAGAAGGGCGGATATAATTTATTCGTATGATAGCTCAGTTTTTCAATAATGTCTTTTTAAAGCTTTCCGCAATCCCGCATGACAAATTAATGTGGATTATCTGGGGTTCGTTTGCGGCAATATTTTTACTCGCTTTAGTTTTAAGCCTTCTTTCAAACGCCGTAAGGTCGGCGTCAAAGCGTCCTTTTTTATGTCTTGTAAATGCGTACACAGCAGTGTCTTTGGCAGGCTTTTTAATAGGCAGCGAACTTGCCCCCGCAATTCTCGCGGCTGCGCTGTTCTGGTGCGCGGGCTACCTTGCATACGGCGTTCTTTGCTCGCTGTCTAAGCCATCAAAAATAAAGACCGCGTCGCAGATAGCCCTGTCCTCGGTTCCCTCGCAACCGCCCGTAATTCCGCCCGTCCGTCACGATATGCCTGCGGCTAAAACGAGCGTTCGGCTCGACCACGCAATTTCTGTAACAGATAAGCTCCTCGGCAAAAACCTCGGCAAAAGCGACAGGCAGGAGCTGGAAAAGCTTAAAAATACTCTTACGGTTTTGCAGATGAAGGGTACTCTTTCCACGGCAGAGGCGGATATTTTAAACGATAATTTTAACGCGCTGTTAAAACTTATGGCAAAGTATAATGTCTAAATTGTTTTGAGGTTGGTCTGCACGTATTCGCCCTGTTTTTGCGCCTTTAAAATGATATCGGGCGTAAGGGGAGTACCGCGCTTTATAATTACTCTGCCGTTCTTTTTAACGTTGCTCTTTAGAATGCGCGCGCTGTTTTTAACTATCACCGCGTCGCCGAGCACAATATCGTTTACCGAAAATTTGCACTTTCCCACGTGCGCAAAGGTAAGCTCGTCCTTTTCAAATGACAAATCGGTAAGCTTGCCTAAATAATTGCCCTCGTAGTCGAACACGGGTTTCCCGAGCCTTAAGGGCTGTCCGCAGATCTGGGGTTTGCTCTCTTTGAATATAAGTTTGCCTTTGGTTACGGTAAGGTTTTTAAAGTCGACTTCAAACTTTTTTTCGTTTTCGTCGGCGCATACGAGACTGCAAAGTTTTAAACCCTCGGCGTACACGCAAATCACATAGCCGTTCATTCCCGAACGGCTTATAATATTTTTACCGTAAAACATTGAAATTTTCATTTACATTTCCTCCACACGGCTATAATATTTTTTTTCGCCCCCTTAAAGTACAAATTAATTTATATACTTTTGTCGAAACATAAAAAGGGCGTGGCTTTACGCCGCGCCCTATAACATACAGCTTATTATTTTCTTTGCCCGAATGGGTGTCGTTTTGCGGTTTTTATTTCCGCGTTTATAATTTCCATAGCCTGATTGTAAATTGCGTCCGCCTGAACTTCATCAACGGAAAGCCGCTCGCATAATTCCGCTATTACTTTCGGTTTATTCTTTTTACGGAAAATAAAGTGATTTTCCAAAACGTCGTTAACGGCGGCGCACTGTTCCGCAGTGCATTGCGTTTTACTTTGTAAAGCGTTTATAAATTCTGATTTGTTCATATTTAACTCCTTATTCCCCGACAAGTAAACTGCGGGGAGCTATTTTTTTAATTTTAAGCGAAAGCAGGCAAGCTATACCGAAGGATAAAAGAACAAGCCCTGCTCCCGCAACCGCTATAAACCCTACGGGCACCGTAAATGTGCATTTCAATATGCCGAGGCTGCTGAAAAAGACGCTTAAAAGCGGGTTAATTACAAGACTGCTTACTATAAGCCCTACCACCGTCGAAAGAATTATTGCGGGCATAAACGATAACGCCGTTTGCAAAACAAGTTGCCTTGTAGTAAAGCCCAAAGACTTCAAAATTCCGTAGTCGCGCTTTTTGTTGTTGAGCATAGTGCGCACCAACAGATATAACACAAACGCGATAATAATTGCAGAAAGCACGAGTATGGCAATAATTATTATCGTCATAAGGGAAACATAAACGTTTGCGGCGGCTTCAATAGTAGTTTTAGCGTTTACCGTCGCGTTTACGTTGCCGGCAAATTTTTCTTTCATTTCCGCATTAAATGCATCAATATCCGTACCTTCCGCAAGGTTCAGATAATAGCTTACGTCAGAAAGTATACCCAACCTTTCGTAGCCCTGCCTTGTCAAAAGTCCGTCGCGCCCCAAATAATTGGTAACTTGAGTCAAGCCGCTGATAAGATATTTTTCGGTTTTGCCGTTTGCCGCAATTTCAATTTCGTTGCCTACTTTTAAGCCCTTTTCTTTTGCATACTTCGCACCGATGGCAATTTCGTTTTCGTATTTCGGAAATCTTCCGTCGTAAATAACTGCGGAATTGTTTACCTTGGAAAAGTCGTCGCAAAGAACTGTCAACAGTTGGGCTCCGCCCGCATGCGTAATGCTTACACTGTTATAAAGATAGGCTTTTTCTACACGACAGTCGGCATTTAATTGCTGTAGAATTTCGTCCTCGGAATCGACGGTTACGCTTATACAGCTGTCCGCCGTTTCGCCGACCATCAGGCTGAGGAAGGGTGTGATATCGGCAATTATATTTGCAGTCATAACCACTGAAAACACTACGATGAGAGAAAGCACAAGCATAGTTATACAAACTGTTATATTGTGCTTTACGCCCGAAAGAGTCGTTTTGAGTGCAAGAGCGAAGTTTAAGGGTGCTTTCGTTTTTTCAAGAGGAACGTGATTGCGTTTGAAGTTGTGCGTTTGTACCCCCGACCTTAAAGCGATTATCGGTTCTATCTTTTTTATCCTGCGCGAGGCAAGCCACACCGCAAGCGCAACTGTGCCGCCGAGAATGAGAAACGAAATTAGTACAGGTAACGGCAAAAATCGCATTGCATACGGGATGCCTGTTTGCGAAATCATCATTATATTGAGCGCAGGGAAGATACCGTAAGAAAGTCCTGCCCCTAATATTGCAGTAATTAGAGTAAGCCCCAAAAGCTGTAATAGGAGCGAGCAAATAAGTTGCCTTGAAGTATAGCCCGATGCTTTTAATGCGCCGAGATTTTTTATATTTACCTGAATATAATTTGCGATATTCGATACAATTACCACGAGCGCGATTAAGAGAACGAAAAGCGCCATCGCGCTTATTACGCTGGAACAGATACCTTGCGAGATATACCGCGCTTGAACGACCATATCGTAACCGTTGCTTATCATACCGGCGTTGGGAAAACTTCCCGAGACGGCGCTTTTAAGGTCTGCCTCAAAGTTGACGTTTAACGATTTGTCGTAAAGGCGGACGGAGCAGAACGTTGCTTTCGGCGCATAGCCGAGAGTTTCAAGCTCGGCATATTTATCTTGAGTAAGTAAAAGTTCGGTAAGCCCGCAGTTATGCGAACCCGCCATAACGTTGTTGAAAAATCCGCATACGATGTATTCGACGGTATGACTGCCTATGGAAAGCTCAAATGATTTTCCGACGGCAATATCGCTTGATTTATAAATCATCGGAAGATAAATTCCGCTAGTTGAATTGCCGTCATCCACAATTTCGGCTTTGCCGACGGTGCGGGAGAGCGCCGTTTGCTTTTCCATAAAGATAAACCAGCTGGACATTTCGCCGCCGTTATAAGGGAAACTCGCCGTCATATGCATACAGCTATCTAAACGGAATTCCGATACACGGTTATCTTTTGTAAGAGTTTGCGTTAAAAACCCGCGTAGTTCCTCAGTGTCTCCGTCTATGGATGCGGTAACGTGTTCGGCGTTGAGTTTGTTGTGATATCTGTCGAAGTTGGCTTTGTAGTCCGTTGACAGCATAAGCCACAGATTTAAGAGCATAGCCGCAAGCAGAATAAGCACGACTATGGCAACGGTCTGCCCTTTGGCTTTACGCATATTCGAGCGGGCAATAAGAAATAACTTTCCCATTTTACCACCCCATATCTTTGAGGAAAGCCGAAAGCTTTTCATGCCTTGCCTTGTCGCCGTGCGTATATTTCCCCAAATCACATTCGCCCAAAATAACGCCGTCTTTCAAGTAAAGAATACGGTTGCCGCGGCGCGCAGAGCGCATATCGTGCGTTACCATAACAACGCTTTGACCCTGCTCGTTAAACTTCGTAAGCGTGTCTAAAACGTCAAGTCCCGTCTTGGAGTTGAGCGCGCCAGTAGGCTCGTCGGCAAACAGAATTTCGGGTGAGTTGATAAGCGCGCGCACAATTCCCACGCGCTGAGCCTCGCCGCCCGATATCTGCGAGGGGAACTTTTTCTGCGTTTGCTCGGATATGTCCACCGCGGCAAAAAGTTCTCTGGCTTTTGCAACAAGCGCCTTTTTATCTTTGTTTACAAGCAGCCCTGCTGAAAGCACGTTATCCATAACGGACATTCCGTCGATAAGATAAATTTGCTGGAACACGAATCCGCAGTGGTTGCGGCGGAACACGGCAAGCCCGTCCTGCGACAAGTCGGAAATGACTTTATCCCCGAAAGTTATTGTGCCGAGCGAAGGGGTATCCATTCCCGAAAGCGCGTATAAAAGCGTGGATTTGCCCGCGCCGCTTGCGCCCATAATTACGGTAAAATCGCCCTTGTAAAGCTGCAAGTCGATATTTTTTAAAACGTGTTGTTGCTGACCTCCGTTAGAGAAGGTCTTGCTTAAGTTTTCGGTTTTAAGAAGTATGTCTTTCATTTTTTTCTCCTTTACCCCCGTAATATACCGCAAATAAATCTTAAATGACTTTAAAATTTTCTTAAATTTTCCTTAATTCTTTCCGCTTAAATTCAGACTGACTGTTACTTTCAGACCGTGCGCACCGTTTTCGATATTCAGTTCGCCGTTCATCTCTTTCATAAAATAGTCTGAAATGTAAAGCCCCAAACCTGCGCCT
>JAIDSQ010000069.1 GCA_029061155.1 Clostridia bacterium | reverse complement strand
CCAGATGTGGCTAAACTACATAATGAAGTACGTGACGTATATCGGCGAATTCGGCGCGGGTGCGTTCGTAAGCGCAATTGTACTTTTCATTTTCAAAAAAACGCGCTGGGCGGGAGTAGCTGTCGGCATTGCTTTCATTTTGGATTTGCTTATCGTAAACGTCATTCTGAAACTATGCGTTAACCGCGCGCGACCGTGGCAAACCTATCCCGATTTGGGCTTTCACGAATTTCATCTTTCTATCGGGGTGCGCGAACCAACCGACTCGTCCTTTCCCTCGGGGCATACCGCCTCGCTGTTTTGCGCGGCAGTTGCGCTTGTAATGTATTATAAAGTAAAGGGACTGCCCGCGCTCGGCGTAGCGCTAATAGTAGCGATTTCGAGAATTTACCTTTGTATGCACTTCCCGACGGACGTTCTCGGCGGTGCGCTTATCGGTTCCGCGTGCGGCGTTGCGGGTTATTATATAATGAAACCCGTTAAAAAGTTCATTTTGAAAAAATTCTTTAAAACCGCAGATACGCCAGCGCCCGAAGAGAGCAGCGAAGAATCTTCGGAATAGTCTTACATATTTTGTTCAGTTCGGCGCAATAAAATTTTATAACCCGTGGAAGATAACAGAAATCGGTTTCTGAAAATGCTTGACATTTTTATTGTTAATTGTTATCATATTTGTATGATAACAATTTACGACATTTCAGAAAAGAGCGGGTTCGCGCCCGGAACGGTTTCAAAAGCCCTGAACAATTACTACGGGGTTAATGCCGACACAAAAAGAAAAATTCTTGAAGTTGCAAGGCAGATGGGGTATACCCCCAACGCAAATGCGCGCGCGCTGAAGGCAAAACATTCGCACAATTTAGGCGTTCTTTTTTATCTCAGGGATAGCCTTGACCTTGCTCAGCACCTGTTTATTCAGATTCTTAATGAATTTAAAAGGGTTACCGAGGCGCAAGGTTACGATATAATGCTGCTTTCCAAGGGCAAGGATTTAGGCGCGCAGGCTTTTGTAAAACACTGCCATATCCGCCAGCTTGACGGCGTGCTCATTTTCGGCGACTACGGTTCGGACTTAGTGCAGGAACTTATAGCAAGCGATATACCGTGCGTGGGCTTTGATTATCTCGGCGATCTCATTTCGGGCGTTATGTGCGACAACTATGAAAAGACAAAGGAACTTGTTTCAAAGCTTATCGGAATGGGGCACGAGCGTATTCTGTTTCTGACAGGCGAGGACAACTATGTAACCGACGAGCGCAAGCGCGGCTTTGCGGACGCGTTCAGGCAAATGGGCAAGGATTGGCTGCCGTGTGTAAGAGCTTGTTATTCCAATCCCGAACTCAGTGCCGAACTGACGAAAAAACTTTATCCCGAACTTAAACCCACTGCAATACTCTATCCCGACGACTATTCGGCAATAGGCGGAATAAACGCTCTGCGCGAGTTAAATCTATCCATTCCGCAGGACGTTTCTGTGGCGTCGTTTGATGGCAGTATATATTCCCAGCTGACAAGCCCGCAATTAACCTGCGTGCGTCAGGACGTTAAAAAGATAGGTACCGCGCTTGCGGAAAAACTCATTAAGATAATAGAAGAGGACGACCAAACAAAAGAACTTATTACGGTTGAGGCGGAAGTGTGTTTCACAGAAAGCTGCCGTAAGATTAATTAAACGATAATAAAAAGCCCGTTGAAATTCAACGGGCTTTTTATTATGCTATGGAGAAAAAATGATGAGAATCAATGTCCTGTATACGTTAGTGATAAATCGTCGAAGTAACAGTTGCCGCTGCCTGCGGAATTGAGGAGGTAATAACGGATACTCTGCGTTCCCGCCTTATCCACGGTGAACTCGATAGAAAAGTCTTTCCATTCTCCCGATGCGCCGAGCGTCACAGTCTTGTTGCCGTTTGTTCTCGAAGTGGTGGAGTAACCGACTACATAAGTGTATCTGAACGCCGCCTGCGCGTCACCCGTAGTGCGGTACTTACCGGTAAGTTTGTATTTAAATCCTGTCGCCGCGCCCCTGAGCCATTGCCCCAAAAGTCCGCCGTTTACTATTTCCGCATAGAAATTCGTTCCTTCGGAGTTGGCAATTATCCCGGCCGAGCTGCCCGCGATAAACGATTCGCTATCCTCGTCCGTCACCGTGAAGTCCTTCCAGGGATTGCCGTAAGCGCCGTAATCGTCTCTTTCAAAATTTCCGTTTGCGCATTTTTCGCCGGTGGGAAGGGATGTGAGTGTCTTGGGAACATAACCGTCCGCATAGTTACGGTTCTGCACGGGGCGCTGTTCCCAGCCTTCCATCTGGAAGGGTATGTAACGCCACCAGGAAATTTCGGCGTAATCGTTTTCAAACATACGGCTGTCCACCGAGATATTTCCGTTTTCGGGGTCGGTTGCGCCGCCGCCCGCCCAGGAAGGACACCAGAGTCCGAGGTTGAGCGTTGCGTTGGTCGTGGGAACATTTGAGTCGATAGTGAGAACCTTAACTCCGTCAATGAAGTAGTCCACGTAAGGAATTTCCGTGTCGGTCACCCAGTCGAAAGAATAAATGTGCCAGTCGCCGTCGTTTACAAAGTATTCAACAGGAGTAGGCATATTGGTATTGTTTGAAGGCGCCGTCCAGGTTGTGAAGAACACCTGTGAAAAGTCGGGCTTAAGACCTATTTCGATATCGATTTCGTTTTGCTGCGTGCTGCCGTCGTTTAAAGTAAACCAGGAGTACGCCCACATTGAAGTCAGCGAGCCGACGCGGGGGCAGGCTTTCATTTTATTGTTGTAGCGGCCGGGACCGCGCGCCTCGACTGTCGAAATACAGGCACCCGAATTTACGCCGTAGCCCTGCGCCGCAGTGAAAAGGTTTGTTCCGTCGCCGTAGGTCTTGCGCTCCTCCGCCGTATAGAGGGAGTCGTTATCCATATTATAATACGAGCCGTTCGCTCTCAGCAGGAGGTGGGTGTCGGGGTTAGCCTCGTCGTTTACAAGAAATACGTTCTGCGGACGAACGCCGTTCTGGTCTGTGCTCCACTGATCCCATACGGAATCGGATATAACCCAGCGTGACAAATTTATGCCGTCCGTAAAATCGTCGTAAAGCATTTCGTCATAATTGAGGCTGTGCCTTTCGGCAACCGATTTATAATATTCGTCGCCGTAATCAAAGGTTTTATCCGCCAACTTATCGCCGTTTGAACACGCGGCAAACGCGGACGCGGAAAGCGTCAGCACCAGACCCGCGGTAACAATACAAGCCGTCTTCCTT
>JAIDSQ010000068.1 GCA_029061155.1 Clostridia bacterium | reverse complement strand
ACCACCTAGATCTACACAAGGCTATTTCAGGATTAGGTTACGGTTTATATACGAAAGCATAAAATAAAATTCACAATTAAAAATTAAGGCGGCTCAATTCTTGCAATTGAGCCGCCTTTATGTTACAATATTCAGGAATGTAAATACACGCGTTGGAGTATTATTAATGACAAAATACATTTTCGTTACGGGCGGTGTCGTATCTGGTTTAGGCAAGGGCATAACCGCCGCGTCGCTCGGCAGGCTGTTAAAGTGCAGGGGCTATAAAGTTGCCTCCCAAAAGCTCGACCCCTATATTAATATCGACCCCGGCACGATGAGCCCCTTTCAGCACGGCGAAGTTTTCGTAACCGACGACGGCGCAGAAACAGACCTTGACTTAGGTCACTACGAAAGGTTCATAGACGAAAATTTAAACAAGTATTCCAATCTCACGACAGGTAAAGTTTACTGGAACGTTTTAAACAAGGAGCGTAACGGCGAATACCTCGGTCAGACCGTTCAGGTAATTCCCCACGTTACCAACGAGATAAAGACCTTTATCTACAACGTAGGCAAAACCACGAACGCCGACGTTGTAATAACCGAGATAGGCGGAACGATAGGCGATATCGAAAGCCAGCCCTTTATCGAGGCAATCCGTCAGGTTGCAAGAGAAGTGGGCAGGGACAATTACTGTTTTATCCACGTGACGCTCGTTCCCTACATTTCAGGCTCGGAAGAGTTCAAGTCCAAGCCCACGCAGCACTCCGTAAAGGAATTGCAGGGAATGGGCATTAACCCCGATATTATAATGGCGCGCGTTGATAATCCCCTTCCCAGGGAAGTCAGGGAAAAGATTGCGATGTTCTGCAATGTCGAACCCGAGTGCTGTCTTGAAAATTTAACTCTTCCAGTGCTGTATCAGTGTCCCATAATGCTTGAAGAGAGCAACTTTTCGGAAATCGTGTGTAAGAGGCTTAAGCTTGACCCCCGCGTAATAGATTTAACCGAATGGAATAAAATGCTTGAAAGGATACAAACGCGCGACAAGACGGTTAAAATCGCACTGTGCGGAAAGTACGTTCAACTGCACGACGCTTACCTTTCGGTAGCTGAATCGCTTGCGCACGCGGGCTATGAAAACGGCGCGAAAGTAGAAATCAAGTGGGTAGACACCGAAGGAATTACCCAACAGAATATAAGCAAGCTTTTAAAGGGTATGGACGGAATTATAGTCCCCGGAGGATTCGGCAACCGCGGAATAGAGGGAATGATTCTCTGCGCAAAGTATGCGCGTGAAAATAACGTTCCTTACTTCGGAATTTGCCTCGGTATGCAGACGGCGGTTATAGAATACGCAAGAAACGTTTTGGGCTATCATGACGCTAATTCGTCGGAGTTTGACGCACATTCAAAGCATTGCGTAATCGATTTAATGCCCGACCAGCACGGCGTAAAAATGGGCGGGACAATGCGTTTAGGCGCATACCCCTGCAAGGTTTTGGGCGACATAATGAAGACGGCTTACGGCGCGGACGAAATTTCCGAACGCCACCGCCACAGATACGAATTCAACAACGAATATCGTGAACAGATAGAGGGCGCGGGTATGAAGATAGCGGGCACGTCGCCCGACGGACTGCTTGTTGAGGCGGTGGAAATTCCCGCAAACGACTTCTTTATAGGCGTACAGTACCACCCCGAGTTCAAATCCCGTCCGCAGTCTGCGCACCCCATATTCAGGGAGTTTATAAAGCACGCTGTGTTATACTCAAAGAGAGGTTAAAAAAATGAAACTCAACGCATATTTCAACGACATAAAAGAAAGCTATCTCTTTGCCGAAGTCGGAGCAAGAAGTGCGGCTTACGCTAAAGCCCACCCCGATAAAAAGGTTTTGAAACTCGGCATAGGCGACGTAACTCTTCCCCTCGCGCCTGCTGTAATAGAGGCGCTCCACGGCGCTGTAGACGAAATGTCTGAAAGCGCAACATTCAAGGGCTACGGTCCTTATGAAGGTTACGAGTTTTTAAGG
Source organism: Clostridia bacterium (assembly GCA_029061155.1). Classification (GTDB taxonomy): domain Bacteria; phylum Bacillota; class Clostridia; order Christensenellales; family Borkfalkiaceae; genus Coproplasma. Next base: position 35,179 of record JAIDSQ010000068.1, on the reverse strand, counting down.
GAAAGCATTAAAAATTATTATGTGACTTACGGCGTAAAGGTCGGACTGGACGAAATTTTCGTTTCCGACGGCGCTAAATCAGACCTTGGAAATATACTCGATATATTTGCGAAGGACAATACAATCCTCGTCCCCGACCCCGTATATCCCGTTTACGTGGATACCAACCTTATGGCGGGCAGAAAGGTTATTTACGCCTGCGCAAACGCACAAAACGGCTTTTTGCCTATGCCCGATTACTCCGTCAAAGCGGACATAATTTATATCTGCTCGCCCAACAATCCCACGGGCGCGGCATATTCGCCCGCACAGCTTAAAGAATGGGTAGCTTACGCAAATAAGCTGGGTGCGGTAATTTTATACGACGCCGCTTACGAGTGTTTCATTACCGATAACGACACCGCGCGTTCCATTTTTCAGATAGAGGGAGCGAGAACGTGCGCGATAGAATTTTGTTCGTTCTCCAAAATCGCAGGGTTTACAGGCACGAGATGCGGTTATACCGTTATCCCTCACGAGCTTGAAAAGGACAGCTTGAACGCAAACAAGATGTGGCTCAGACGTCAGGCAACTAAATTCAACGGCGTGCCGTACATTGTTCAGAAGGGCGCGGCGGCTGTGTTTACCGAAGAAGGACAAAAGCAGATTAAAGAAAATATCGCATACTACAGACGCAATGCAAAACTGATTGCGGACTGTATGGACAGACTGGGCATCTGGTACACGGGCGGAAAAAATTCGCCGTACATATGGCTTAAATGTCCGAACGGAATGGGCAGCTGGGAATTTTTCGACTACCTTTTGGAAAACGCGCAGGTTGTGGGAACTCCCGGCGCGGGATTCGGACAGAACGGCGAAGGGTACTTCCGTCTTACCGCGTTCGGAAGTCAGGAAGTTACCCAAGAGGCAGTTTCAAGGATTGAAAATCTTTTAAAGAAATAAGGTGAATTATGGAAGGTGTTTACGAGAGAGGAGCCGGCGTTCTTTGCCATATATCTTCGTTACCCGGAAAATACGGAATAGGTTCGCTCGGCGACGAGGCGTATGACTTTGCGCGCCTTTTAAAGACTGCGCACGTCAAGTACTGGCAGATTCTGCCTCTGGTGCAGACGGGGTTCGGCGACAGTCCCTATCAGTCTGTGTGCTGTAATTCGGGCAACCCTCTGTTCATAGATTTAAAAGCGCTCAGAGAAGAGGGGCTTTTGGACGAAGAAGAGCTTAAGTCGGCTGAAATGCCCTTGGGCAAGGTGGACTATCAGACTCTAAACGAAAACAGGTATAATATTCTCCGTCTCGCATATGCGCGTTTTAATGTGAAAAACAAGGACTTTGTCGCCTTTGTGGAAAGCGGCGAGTACGACGATTACGCCATATTTATGTCGCTCAAATCGCGGTACGGCGGTACGTTCGATACCTTCCCCGACGCGTATAAGTATAAGGAAAAATTAGCTTTACTCGAATTTAAGCGTTCGGTCTATAAGAGCGATTATCTCTTCTGGCAGTTCGTCCAGTACAAGTTTGACGTACAGTGGAAACAGCTAAAAAATTACGTCAATTCGCTCGGCATAAAAATAATAGGGGATATCCCTTTGTACGTCGCATACGATTCGGCGGACGTGTGGGGCAATCCCAAGTTATTTAAACTCGACAGACATTTGAATCCCGAGGCGGTGGCGGGCGTTCCCCCCGATTACTTCTCTGAGGACGGTCAGCTTTGGGGCAATCCCCTCTACGACTGGGAAGGAATGGCTGTAACAAATTACGAATGGTGGATTAAACGAATCGAAAAGTCGGCTAAGCTTTACGATATAATCCGTATCGACCATTTCCGCGGCTTTGACAGGTATTATTCTATTCCTTCCGACAGCACGACGGCAAAGGAAGGAGAGTGGCTGCAAGGTCCAGGGCTAAGGCTGTTCAGCGAAGTTAAGCGTCGTTTGGGCGATATCGAAATTATTGCCGAAGATTTGGGCGCGCTCGACAGCGGCGTTCACCGTCTTAGGGAAAGGACGGGTTTCCCCGGAATGAAGGTGTTGCAATTCGCGTTTGACGGAAGTGCGGATAATCCTTATCTTCCCGCAAACATAGACGAAAACAGCGTAGTTTATACGGGAACGCACGACAACGATACGACGCTCGGGTTTATAAACGGGATGTCCGACGCGGACTTCAGGCAGTTTAAAAAGATGCTAAGGAATGCACTTAAGAGCGAGAGTATAACATATCCCTTTGTATCGCGTGAGGACGCGGTTACGGCTATGAACGTGTGCGCACTCGCCTCGCCCGCACGTATTGCGGTATTGCCCGTGCAGGATATAATGTATCTCGATACATATGACAGAATGAACATTCCGTCCACGGCGGAAGGCAACTGGCAGTTCAGAATGGCTGACTTCCCTTCACGCAAGCATATGGCAATTTTACGCAAAATGATTGACGGATTAAACAGATAATAAATAAAAGGCGAAGTGTAAAGCTTCGCCTTTACGTTAAACAGTAATTTAACGGGACAAAAGCTAATTTCAAATCGTTATAATAGTGAGTAAAATGAATACTCAATCCGTTTAATATAGGAGGATTTTATGAAGATTAAAAAGTTGCTGATACCGTTGTTACTCATAATAATCTGTATGCTTGCTTTTTCGGCTTGTTTAAACGGTACTGAATTTAATTTTGACGAAAACAGCATTGTAAAATTAGCATATACTTGTATGGACGAAGAACAGAACTTTGATGCGGAACTAACTACTGAGCAGTCGCGAAACTTTATTCTTTTCTTAAATAAAATAACTTATAGTGAAGTAAAAGAGCATATTGATTTCGGCCCTTCCCACGATCATTTGCGAATTACTATCGGAAACGATAATATCGATTTGTACGATGTTTGGACTATGATTAATAATGGCGGATATTTATATTTTAACGGGAAATTTTGCAAAACAAAAGAGAAATTCGACTTTTTAAATTCTTATTTGAAAGAATACGCTCCCGATAATATTTCCGATAGCAGACTATAATTACTGTGATATAAATTTCAATTTAGAGGAGAAAGGTAATGAGGTATGTTAAAACTGTCGTTGCAATTATATTATTTGAGCTTATGATTGGTAAAATAGGTTATGAATACGGTTGCGGTAATCGCATTAATGACATTGGTTGGCTATACGGATATACTGTATATTCTATGATTTACATAGCTATTTGCATATATCAAGGTTGGAATGAAGTATCTTTGCGAAAAAATATTTTTTCGGTTACATATATTTTTCTGCCTTATGCGATATTATTAATACTCGCTTTTGTGAGTGGAATAGTGGAAGACGAATTGCCTTTTGCTGTATCAATGTTTGTCATTCTCGGAATTGCTCTTATTTTGGAAGTCAGCACTTTGATTGTACAAATAAAAAAGAAAATAGCTGATAGGAACTCATCAATTAAAACAAATTAAAAATACGGTAAATTTAGCTTATTTAATTACGAACAAAAAACTCTCGGATTATCCGAGAGTTTTTATAATTACAGAAAGTACGCTTTTGCACTATACGGTTTTTAAGTTTCAAATATTCTTGTGCACAGCACCGTCATATCATCGGCGGTCTTTTTACTTCGCGCCCTGGCGCCTGCAAGTATTTTATCCGCAAGGTTTTGCGGGTTCAGCGGTTTCAATCCGCGCATAAATTCATACAATTCGGTTGCGGAAGGGAATGCCGAAGTTATTCCGTCGCTCATAAACACTACTATGTCCCCGCCTCTTAGCTGTTCTGAACAGACTGTGGGGCGCAGATTATCGAGTATTCCGAGGGGCAGGCTTTCGCTTTCCAGAATCTTTATTTCGCCTTCTCTTATGATGATACCTGCCGGCGAGCCTATCTTGACAAAGTCGGCAATGCCCGTTTCAAGGTTTACTGCGGCAATGTCTATGCACGTAAAACGTTCGTCGCGGTTAAAAGACAGCAGTTTATTTATAGTTTTAAGCACGGTGCCTTCGGGCATTTGCGCGCGGTAAAACGCCTCTATAAGCGAAATTGCGGTGGCGGAAACTTTTTTTGCGTATTCGCCGCTTCCCATACCGTCGGAAAGCGCCATTAAAAAGCTGTGTTCGTTTATGCGTATTACGGTGTGAGTATCTCCCGACACACTTTCGCCGCTCTTGATTGCGTAAGCTACTCCGAACACCGCGTCAAGCCTCGGCGGCACGCCGAATATGTAGCAGCGCTTTTCGTTGTCGTAACATATAGAGTCTTTGAGCGCATATTTTCTTTCGAGCACGCGCGAAATTATTTGCGTCATAACGTCCACGTCGGCTTTTCCGCAAATCACGGCGGTTACTTCGTCGCCGCTCACAAAAAGTTCGGGGCAGGAAATTCCGCGGGTGGAAAGCTCGGTAATTATTTTTCTGTTTAATCTGTTATCCTCTGAGGGGCTTGTGCAAAGCTCCACCGCGCAGTTTTTCATAACGTCGGCAACGCCGTGCGCCTGTTCTGCAAGCAGTGCACGCCCGCTGCGCGCGTTTTCCGCCTCGGTCATATAGCGCCTGTATTCCGCCAAAAGCGAGTTGAGTCTTGCTAAAACTTCGGCGGGAATAGTGCAGTTCAGCGTGACTTCGGACGGGAGATCAATAAGGTTTACCTTGCCTTTTACGCACCCGGCGTCGATAAGCTTGATGAAACCCGTATAAACGTTTGTTACGGAACATTTTTTTGCCCGCTCGCAGTTTTTACAGCACTTTTCTTTCAGTTCGGTAAACATTCGCCCTTTAAGCGCGCGGTCGTCGATGTTTTCATCAAGCGCTTTAAACGCGCACTCAATCTCGCGGAACACTTCGGAAATTCTGTAGAGCTTGTCGCCCGTCCGCCTTCGGCTGCGCTGTACTGCGGTGTCTGAAAGTACCTGCGTTACGGTAAGTCTGTCTTTTAAATTGCACATTGTTTGGTCGGACGGTATAGAAGGCGGCAATATGAAACAAAATATAATTACAGCCCTGAGTGCTATCATAAGCGGCGGGCAGTTAAAACCGCCAGTAAAATAAAAGTAAGCTGCGGTAAGCGCGCAGGTTACAATCCCGCTCGCCGCACGTCCTGCACCTGCAAAAAGCAGTGCGACGGACGCGGCTATTACGTAAACGGTTACGGGAGTAAGTGAAAGCGACAAAATTGCGGGCGGGAATGCGAGTATGAGCGCGGCGATAATTGCGGAAGGATTTCTCAAAAGTCTTGTAAAGAATACGACGGCGCCCGCCGCAAACGCAGTGTATGCGTATATTCCAGCTATGTTGTAAAAGCCTGTACCTATGGCGGCAAAAGTTACTCCGCAACACAAAAGCTCGTCCTCTCTCAGACGGCAACGCATTGTTCTGTAAATGAGTGCATAAACTGTTTTGAAACAAAAGTATGTAAACAGCGTTGTGCCTGCGGCGGCAATTGATTTCAATATGTATTCGTTGCTTATCAAATCTATACCGTCAATGGGGGCAAAGGCGATATACGGCGCAAGCGCAATCAAAATGTATGCGCCAGCCTCCAACCTTATTTTACGGCGGCATCTGCGGTAGATAAAGGTTATAACGCCCAGAAATGCGCCCTCATAAATTGCGAGAAGGCAGGTTATGAGCCTCAGATGCACAATTGCGCAAAGCATATATAATGCGGGCGAAAGAAATATATTCGCTCCGCACATCAGCATTGCAAAGTACAGTGCGACAGAGAGGGGAACTCCGCTGACGGTCTTGTTTAACAAAAGTAATGCCGCGGCATAAACGGCGTATAAAAGCGCGCTTTTGGCGTTAATCTTAATATGCATAGCAAAATTATACACATATATCGGGTGGTTATTTTGTCTTAAATTGTTTAAAAATGCAGAAAAATAACTAAAAAACCGCTCGGTAGGGTTAACTAAGTTTAAAAAATACCTGTAAACTATTGACTTAATTTGTAATATTGTGTAGAATTATGTAGTAATAATCAAATGGAGAAATATATTAATAATATGGATGAAGAAATAGAGGAAAAGGGCATATCTCTGGGGGATATATTCCGTACAATTTTTTCTCAGAAATGGCTTGCCTTGATAGTAGCCGCGGCAATTTTTATCGTCGGTACTGTAGGACTGTATTTTTACAGCAAATTTAAGACAGAATATTCGGTAACGTTTGTATTGCGTCTTCCTGGGGCGATTACGCCTATATCGTACACTTATCCCGATGGTACTTCATTCTATTATACAGATCTTATATCGTCGGAATATTTAGAGGAAGTAAAAAAATCCGATGAGACTTACGCTGATATAAATACCGCCGAAATGCTTAAACAAGGTGATATTTCCATTAAGCGTAATTATATTGAACAGGAAAATGTAACGGAGGCGGTTGTGGTTGAAACGACGTATACCATTAAAGTTTCCGCCAAGTATTTTACAAGCGGCGAGCTTGCAAGGGATTTTTTAATAGATATTGCTAATTTGCCTTGCGTGTATATAAGCAAGCTGGATATAGACTACGACCTCTATCTCTCCTCTGCTAAAGAGGCAAACAGGTACGACATTGAGTTAGACTTCATCGAACGTCAGGTCAGTTATCTGCAGTCTGCGTATAGCAGCTACATCAGTTCGTACGGTGCAAATTTCATAGTTGACGGCGTTAAGACGCTTAATTCTTACAATTCGGCTCTGAGCGTATTTATTCAGAACAATACGATAAGCAACAGAAGAACAGAGGTAACTACCAATAAATATATTAAGTCGCAAGACGCTAAAAACGAATACAGCATAGAAGTGGAAGGGCTTAAAAGACAGCTTGAGGTTGAAGAAAGAACGCTCGATATTTTAAAAGACTTAACGACAAACGACGGTTCGACAACCCCCATTATAAACAGCGAAGTTCTTAATCAGGCAAGACTCGTCGAATCTCTTAAACAGAAAATAGAAATATATTCTAAGTATGCGGACGAGGGCGTTCCAAGTGAAGAGTTTGCTAAGAGTATAATTGAAATAGAGAACAAGGTAGACGAATTCACAAACGACTTTGCAAAAGTTGCATCCGCGGTAAACGCGAAGAATACTTCCGTAAGTTTCTCGGACGCAAATATTATGAAAGAGGAAAGCGGAATAGGCTTAGTAATGATAGTCGCTATAAGCTTTGTTTTGGCAATAATAATAGCTTGCGTAGTAGCATACATCGTAGGCAGAGTAAAGCTTAAAAAGCCTGCCGCTCCAAACGCGGTTCAAAATGAGCAGACTGACGAAAAACAAAATCAGGAATAAATAAAATCTTAATACCTGACGTTTTGTCGGGTATTTTTTATGTCGAAGGTCGGAAATTTCAATTTAGATATTGTAATTCGTATAAGTTTATGATATAATATAAAAAGCGAAATACGTATGAGGTTTGAATATGAAAAGTCAAAGTGTAGTAACCGATTTAAGAAGAAAAGTATTTACCGAAGTTGCGCGCGTCGCGTACGAGTCGGATAACCCCGCAAGCGATCTTGAAGAAATTCCCTTCAAGATAACTCCCGACGAGATTCCCAAGTACCGCGAAAGCATTTACCGCGAAAGACAGATAGCGTCTGAACGCGTCCGTCTTGCAATGGGCTTATCTTTAAGACCGGCAAATAAACCCGTACATATCACCGCTGGCGTGGATAAGAGTAATATAGCGGAAAAATATTACGAACCCCCTCTTATGCAGGTAATCCCTTCGGCGTGCGATAAGTGCCCCGACAACGAGTACGTCGTTTCAGACCAGTGCCGCAACTGCGTGGCTCATTCGTGCATTAAAAACTGCCCTAAGGGCGCCGTTTCCATTGTGAACGGTAAATCGTTTATCGACCAGTCCAAGTGCATAAAGTGCGGAAGATGTAAAGCCTCGTGTCCCTACGACGCAATCGCGCACCACATAAGACCTTGCGCCGCGGCTTGCGGAGTCAAGGCAATTTCTACCGACGAGTACGGAAGGGCGCACATAGACAACGATAAGTGCGTGGCATGCGGTCAGTGTATGTCGGCTTGCCCCTTCGGCGCAATTGCTGACAAGTCGCAGATTTATCAGTTAATTCAGGCAATCAAGAAGGGCGACGATATAGTAGCCGCCGTTGCGCCCGCAATCATAGGTCAGTTTGGAGCAAAGGTTACCCCCGGCAAGATGAAGTCCGCCCTGCTTGCACTCGGCTTTAAAGACGTGTTTGAAGTCGCTGTCGGCGCGGACGTAGGCTGTATCGCCGAGGCGCATCATTATGTAAATAAAGTCGCCACAGGCGAACTTCCCTTCCTTTTTACAAGCTGTTGTCCCGCTTGGGCAGTTCTTGTAAAAACGCAGTTCCCCGATCTCGCCTCCGAGGTTTCGGAAGAGCTTACGCCAATGGTTGCAACCGCTCGTTCAATAAAGGTAAACCGCCCCAACGCAAGGGTAGTGTTCATAGGTCCGTGCGCGGCTAAAAAGCTTGAGGCGTCAAGAAGAACAATAAGAAGTTACGTTGACTTTGTAATCACATTTGAAGAACTTGCCGGTATGTTCGACGCCAAAGGCTTGAAACTTGAGGAGCTTGACGAACTTCCCGTAAATATCGAGGCTACGGGCGCGGGCAGAGGTTACGCATGCGCAGGCGGGGTTGCAAGTGCAATCGAACAATGTATAAACGAGTATTACCCTGGTACGCAGGTAAAAATTCAGCACGCGGAAGGACTTGCCGACTGTAAGAAGATTTTAACGCTTGCAAAAGCGGGCAAGCTCAACGGATATATGATTGAGGGTATGGGCTGTCCCGGCGGATGCGTAGCAGGTGTGGGAACGATAATCCCGCCCGAGCGCGCAAAGATTGTCGTCGAGCAGACGGTAAAGACAAGCGGGACAAAACTTCCTCCCAAAGAAATGGAAGATTTGGCACAAAAGCTTTCTAAAATGGATTAAACTAAACCCCGCATAATGCGGGGTTTAAAATTGGTACGAAAAGGTAATAAGTATTGCAAAATCAGAGGTAATATTATGTATGATATCGCCGTAATAGGCAGCGGGCCTGCGGGCGTTTCAGCCGTTTTGACGCTTAAAGCGCTCGATAAAAATTTTATATGGTTTTCAAGCGGCAGCGTTTCAAAAAAAGTGGAACAGGCGCACCTCATTAAAAACTATCCCGGACTTCCCGATATAACGGGCAGTCAGCTTGCCTTGACTTTTCAAAACCATTACGAGGGAATGAACATAAAGCTTATGCAGGAAGTTGTAAGCGGCGTGTACGTAACGGACGGCTATTTCACTTTACTTGCAGGAGATAAGCAGTACGAGGCAAAGTGCGTAATACTGTGCATAGGCGTTGAAAACGTAAAACCTATAGAAGGAGAGGAACAGTTCGTCGGCAGAGGGGTAAGCTACTGCGCAACCTGCGACGGATTTTTATACAAGGGCAAGACTATAGGCGTTTTGTGCACTGATAAAAAATACGAGCACGAAATAGAGTTTTTGGCGGATATTGCCAAGAAAGCTTATGTTTTTCCGCTGTATTCAGGTTATGAAATTAAATCCAAAAACGCGGAGATAGTTTTAAAAGCACCCTTAAAACTTACGGGCAGTAACCGCTTGGAACGCGTCGAATATAAGGGCGGCGGGCTGGATATCGACGGAATGTTCATATTAAAAGGCGCGGTATCACCTGCAACTCTCGTTCACGGATTGGCTGTCGAAGGGGGGCATATAATGGTTAAACGCGACCTGTCTACCAACATAGCGGGTATATTCGCCGCGGGCGACTGCACCGGCAGACCTTACCAGTACGTTAAGTCTGCGGGCGAAGGCAATGTTGCCGCACACTCCGCCGTCGAGTATCTGGCACAGTTAAAAAAATAAATAAGTATACGCCTGCGGCAATCATTGCCGCGGGCGTATTCATATCTCAAAAAACACTTGCGTTTAAACACTATAAGTGGTAAAATAAAAGAAGTATTAAACGAGGTGAACTATGCCTGATTGGGTTGAATATCTTTTAAGAATAATCCTCGCGGTGGCACTCGGCTTTATGATGGGTTTTGAGCGCCAGATCCGCTTAAAGGTCGGGGGAATACGTACACACGCCGTGGTTGCCGCGGGCGCGTGTATTTTAATGATTGTTTCAAAATACGGTTTTTCGGATTCAGCCGACTTCGACGCTGCGCGCATAGCCTCGCAGGTCGTTTCGGGAATAAGCTTTCTCGGCGCGGGAATGATTATGTACCGTCAGCAGTCGGTACACGGTCTTACTTCGGCGGCGGGTATATGGTTGACAGCGGCGATAGGTATGGCGGTGGGTGCAGGAATGTACTTCGTATCGCTCGGCGCAACGGCTATAGTAATAGCGGTACAGTTTATTTTTCATATACCTTTGAACATTTTCAAAGATAAATATTACAACGAAATTAAAGTTACCTTCAAAAGCCCTACTGACGATTGTCCCGATGTAATTAAAAAGTTATTCGACATAAAAACCTTTTCTGAATTCAGGGCAAAAAAGCAGGATGACGAGATAATTTATTACGCCGTAATCAACACTAAAAAACAGATTGACGCGGCGTTTATTTACAACGCTATAAACGACTATCCCTTTGTAATTTCAATTGAAAAGACCGAGAGCAGCAGATAATGAAATTTACCGAACTTACCATACATACCACAAACGAGGGCAGTGAAATAATTGCCGACATACTTTGGCGCTACACCAACTACGGCGTGGCGATTTCCGACGTAAAGGACGTAATCGCTCTGCGCAACGACAAAGCCATGTACTGGGACTATATGGACGACAGTCTTTTAAGTCAGGGCAGCGACGTGCTTGTTAAGGCGTTCATTTCTTTGGACGAAACGGACAAAGTTCTTCCCGCTATAAGACAGGACGCGGAAGAGGCGGCTTTAAACGGTCAGGGCTTTATAAACTTCGGCTCGCTTGAAATGACAAAACGCGAGATAGAAGGCGACGATTGGCTTGAAATATGGCGCAAGCACTTCCGTCCTTTGCACATAGGCGAAAAAATAGTCGTCTGCCCCGAATGGATTGAGTACAAAAAGAAGGACGGAGAAGAGGTCGTAAAGTTAGATAACAATATGGCGTTCGGGACTGGCGAACACGAAACCACTTCAATGTGCTTAAAGCTTTTACAGCAGTACCTTACCCCGCAGTCCGTGTGTATAGACGTGGGTTGCGGCAGCGGTATTTTAGGAATATCGGCAATCAAGCTCGGCGCAAAGTTTGCATACCTTACAGACATTGACGAAATAGCCGTAAAGAGCGCGCAGCACAACTGCAAGATAAACGGCGTAGAGGACAGCGTGAAAGTAAGCCGTTCGGACCTTTTGGAAAATGCAGATATAAAGGGCGATATAATGCTTGCAAACATCACGGCGGAAATACTTTGCCGTCTTGCACCCTCTATCCCCAAAAATCTCAAAAAGGGCGGTATTCTCATCTTAAGCGGAATAATCGAAAGCAGACTTGAGGCGGTGCTTAAAGCATTCACCGCGCAGGGACTTACCCCCGATAAACAAATCAAGGACGGCGAATGGTTCGCACTTTCGTTTAAAGCATGAGCGGGCGCAAGAGATTTTTTATCGATACAATAGACTACCCCAAAACGCAAGAAGTCATTCTTGACGGCGACGAGTTCGTCCTCGCCAAGACAGTACAGCGCGTTGAAGAGGGCAGTGAAATAATTCTCCTTGACGGCAGCGGTCAGGAATACACGGCAATCGTAGCCAAGGTTGAAAAGCGCAGTCTCACCGCCCATATAATAAAGGCGGAAACAGGCGACAGAGAACCTAACGCCGACATTTACCTTTTATGCGGGGCGCTTAAAGGCGACAAGACCGAGCTTGTAGTGCAGAAGGCGTGCGAGCTGGGCGCAAGCAAAATAGGAATATTCTCTTCGGAATACTGTTCGGCGTTTATGAACGAAAATAAACTCGAGCGTCTAAACAAGGTCGCACGCGAGGCGGCAAAGCAGTGTATGCGTTCGCGCGCGCCTTTGATAGAGTATTTTGACAATTTGGAAGACGCCCTTCAATCGGCGCAGAATTACAATAACAAACTGTTTGCGTGCGAGTTTATAGCAACCTCGGAAAGTGATATTTCAACTATAGACGGTTCAACCGCGCTTGTAGTGGGCAGCGAAGGCGGGTTCTCGCAAGAGGAATACGCCCTTTCTGAAAGTCTCGGGTTCAGCGGAATTACGCTCGGCAAAAGAATACTCCGCGCAGAAACCGCGGCAATAAGCCTGTTGGCGGTTACGGCGTTTGCGCTTGGAGAACTTAAATGAAAGCCGTAGTTTTTACCCTCGGCTGTAAGGTTAACGAGGTGGAGTCCGCCTCGATTATGTCTGCGTTGGAGGCGGCAGGCTGGCAGACCGACGACAAGCTTAGCTTTGCCGACGCGTATGTACTCAATACTTGCGCAGTCACGCGCGAGGCTGAAAAGAAGAGCAGGCAGCTTGTTGCGAGGGTGCGGAAGTTCAACCCTCAGGCAAACATTTTCGTGTGCGGGTGCGCCTCAGAAAAGGATAAAAAGAGTTTTGAAGAGCGCGGCGTAACCTTCGTCACGGGCGCAAGAAAAAAGGAAGAAGTTTTAAAGGCGTTTACCAAAGTCTACGGCGCGGGCGGCGAAAGGCTTGCCTACCCCAAACAGACCAAGACGCGCGCCTTCATTAAAATTCAGGACGGCTGTAATAACTTCTGTTCGTACTGCATAATACCCTACCTTCGCGGAAGAGAAACTTCACGCACGGTAGAGGACGTTGTGCGCGAAGTCGAACTTACCGACAGCCCCGAGATAGTTTTAAACGGAATAAACATTTCTTCGTACGAAGGCGGGTTGGATAAATTAATTTGCGCACTTCACGGCGTAAATAAGCGCATAAGATTAGGTTCGCTTGAATGTAGTGTAATAACCGACGAACTTCTGACGGCTTTAAAAGGACTTGCCGATTTTGCTCCGCAGTTCCACCTGTCGTTGCAGAGCGGCAGCACGCGCGTGCTTAAAAGCATGAACAGGCATTACACCCGCGAAGAGTATCTTAAAAAGTGCGCGCTTATATACAAATACTTCCCCGACGCGGGCATAACCACGGACATTATTGCGGGTTTCGCAACCGAAACACAGGAAGATTTTGAAGAGAGCCTGTCCATAATAGAGAAGGCGGGGTTTTCAAGAATACACGCTTTCGCGTTTTCTCCGAGGGAGGGAACGGTTGCTTATAAGTTAAAAGACCTGCCGCCCGAAGTAAAGTCGCAGCGCCTTCACCGTCTTTTACAGGAAGGAGAAAAGTGCGCGAAAGAGTTTATATCAAAGCGCCTCGGCGCATATTATGAAATTATTTCAGAGGACTTTTCAGAGGGGTACACCTGCGGTTATACGGGCAACTATATCCGCGTTTACGTTCAGGGCGAACTTGCCGCGGGAAAGAAATATAAAGTACAATTAAAAGAATTATATAAAGACGGAGCGCTTGCCGTAGTTAATGGATAAGAATAAGGGCGTTGTAGCGCGTGCGAAAATTGTATACTTTTTCAAGGAAACTTTCCGTGCCCACTCCAGAGCGGAGTACAGGGAAATTTTTTCGCGCGGTCTTAACGAGGACAACAGCGGAGTTACTGGCGCGTATCCATTTCTGTACGTGCGCGCCTTTCTTGCACTGTTCATTTTATTTACGGTAAACATAGTCATACTCCGACTTACCGACAATATGCTGTATTTGCCGTCGATAACCTTCCTCGGCGGTATAACGTTTACAATTCCGTTTATCATACTTTTTTTCGAGCTGTACCCCAAGCGCGACATTGCGCTTTTTGTACTCCTTGCAATACTTGTAATAGGCGGAACGATATCTGGCGTTTTAAGCCAGCTTGCGTTTTCTGTAATCAAAGTAAATAACGACTGGGTGGGCGCGCTTATTACGGGGCTTGTCGAGGAAACGTGCAAGGCGGCCCCCGCACTAATAGCAATACTTGTGTGCAAACAGAAAAATTCGTATGCAAGCTTTTTGATTGCCGCCTCTGTCGGCGCGGGCTTTTCGGTAATAGAGGATATGGGGTATATCTTTTATTATTCGGATAAACTCGTTCAGTTTTACAGTACGGGTGTCGGGAATATAATTATATTGTTTGTGGAAAGAGGGCTTTCCTCGATGTGTACGCACCTTCTGTGGACGGGCGCTATAGGATGGGCTTTCAGCATAAAAAAACCTTACCGCTCGTTCAGTCTGTTCGTGCTTATGACAAGCATATTAATGCATTTTTGCTGGAATCTGCCTTTGACAGGCTGGGTTAAAGTTGTGGATATAGCAGCCTGCGTTCTTGTTGCCTCGGCAATCAATATTGCAATCGTGCACATATCACGCGTGACTACACTTGCCTCCGAAATTGATTTGACGCGCGTAAACGCAGCCATAATCCGCGAGGCAAAGCTCATTAACGCGCGCACGCTGTACACCAACGCCGCGTCGTTCACGTTTGCTTTTACGGTCGGACTTCTTTCGGTTATAATGCTTTTGCTTTGCGCCTTGCCTATAGGAATAGAATACACTAACCGCGAGTTTGCAGATAAGGATGAATTTGTCGCCTATATTCAGGGCGGGTATGAACTTGACGCCGACCTTTCAAGGAAGTACGACCCGGACGGCGTGAACGTTGAAGTAAAGTATATTGAAAACGAAATTACCTATGCCGTGCAGTGCGACGGTATAGAAGGTGTCGACGGCGAGTACTTTTACGGTTATTATCTGAGGGGCGACGGCACGGGCGAGCTTGACAGTATTTCCGTAGGTTTGGAATTTAACGGACGGTACAGCCGTTATCTGGCTAAGGAGTACACGTTCGGCGATGAAACCGAGTGGCTGTTTGAAGTCAATGCGTTAGAGCTTAGAGATTACAGATACAACCGTGACGGCAGCGTTACCGCGATAGTGGACGCCGAAGATTTTGAAGGTTACGGCTATCTTATAGGACTGTGCGCGGCAGGCGTTGCAATATCGGCGGCTTGCTGTGTGGTTTTGGTAGCGTTCAGAATAAAATTGAGAGGTAGATTAAAAAATGAAGGATAGTAACTGCATATTCTGTAAAATAATCGACGGGCAAATTCCCTCGGCAAAGGTGTACGAGGATGATAAAATGCTCGTCTTTAAGGACATTGAACCCAAAGCAAAGGTTCATTTGCTTGCAATAGGTAAAGACCATTTCAAGCTTTTATCCGAAATGGACGAAAGCCGTGCAGAGCTTGTAAAGTATATGCTGTGCAAAATTCCGCAGATAGCAAAGGACAACGGACTTATAAACGGTTACCGCCTTATAATCAATCAGGGCGACGACGCGGGACAGACTGTATTCCATTTGCATATACACATTTTAGGCGGCGAACCCCTTCCTTGGTAAGTATTCATCGCGAAATGCGGCGTTGTGATTAGATTTAATTTTAATTTCAGGAGAATATATGATTTATATAATCAAAAACAAATTTATAACTCTTTCAGTCAATTCGGACGGAGGGAGTATGACATCGATAAACTATCTCGGCGAAGAGAGACTGTGGCAGGGTGACGAATTCTGGCAAAGTCAGGACGTAGTTATTTTCCCGATAGTCGGACACGCGGGCGAATACACCGTGGACGGCAAGACTTACGAGCCTAAGTCGCACGGCGTTGCGAGGTACGCAGAGTTTGCACTTGCCGATATCGGAGTTGATAATCTTACTCTCGAACTTACGTCCAACCCCGTTACACGCAAGACTTACCCCTTCGACTTCGTGCTTAAAATTACATACAAGCTTAAAAAGAACAAGATTGAAATTACATATACAGTTCAGTCCAAGGAAGGTAAAATTCCGTTCTATGTCGGCGGACACCCCGGTATGAAGGCGCCGGGCGGCGAGGCGGTTATTGAGTTTGAAAACGAAGAGTCACCCCTGTGCTACCCTGTAGGGGGCGGTGAACCCGTAAAGATGGAAACTTTAAAGCGGTTTGTTGCCAATAAAGAGTTTTTCAGAGAATGTAAAACCTTACAGCTCGGCGGGCTTTCGGGCGGGGCAATAACCGCGCACACCACCGACGGATATTCGTATACATATAAATCCGACTGTCCGGTATTCGCATTCTGGAGCAATGAAGAAGGCGGTGAGTATATCTGCGTCGAGCCATGGTGGGGCATTAACGACAGTGAAGACAGCCCTTCCGAGCTGTCGGAAAAACCTTTTATAAACTTTGCTGATGAAGAGGGAAGTAAGTTTACATACACTCTTGAAATAAATAAGTGAATAAAAAATGCGCCGCGCAACTTATAAGTTGCGCGGCGCATTTTTAATTGTCGCAAATGTTCTTTGCCGCAAGTTTTACGCGTTCTTTGAGCGATTGCGGTTCAAGCACCTTAACCTTTCCGCCGAAACCTAATATTTTGTCTACCAGTCCGCCGTCATCGGGCAACAGTAAATTTGCAATAAATCCGTCCCCGCGCGGTTCGATATTGTCTATGCCCAGCCAGTCCTCAACGTCGGCAAGCGAGCTTTTTTCTATCCCGAACGTCACCTCAATCATCTTGTCCGAGTAGCCCGAGAAATTCAGGTTGATATCGTCCTTTGTAAACTCGTGCTTTTCAAAGCTTGCGCCCGTGAATGACGCGCTCTTGATTCTGCCTATTTTAAATGTCCTGAACGTCTGCTTTGTGTGGCAGAAGGCGTACACATACCAGATATTCTGTTTAAATATCAGAACGTGCGGGTCGATAACCCTTTTGCTGTGTTCGCCGTCGCGCGAGATGTAGTCGATTATCAGACACTTGCTTTGATTGACGGCCTGTTCGCATATGCGCATTTTTTCGTAAAACTTCTGACTTCCGCCCCAGGTTCCGCCGTCTATGATAATGTTGCCGCACACGGCAAGTTCGCGCTTGTCTGTCTTTTGCTGTATGGATAACTTTTCCTGTGCCGAGCTTAAATTTTTGTCGCCCACCTGCGACAGCATCGCATTGATGGCGTTGAGCATTGCCGAATATTCTTCGCGTGTAAAAAATCCCGCAGGCAGGCGGTAGGTGTCGGCAATTCTTATTCCGCCGTAACGCCCGCGCGTCACTTCAAGCGGTATTCCGCATAATGAAAGTTCGTTAATGTAGCGGTAAACGCTGCGCACGCAGACTTCGTACTTGTCCGCAATCTGTGACGCGCTTACCTTTTTGCCCGAAAGCAGCATTATTAAAATTTCTATCATTAATTGCGATTTCATAATTGTAACCTTTTTATATGCATAAACCCTGTTTCAAGCTAATAAAATAAAACGTAAAAAATTTTTTTTAAAATTCTTAAAAAAATTTTATCATATATGACATATGTTGTCAAGTATAGTATGATATAATGTAAACATAACGTGGGCAGCGGTTCAGCCGATTGCAAAATAAACAAAGAGGAGGGGCGTAAAAATGAATTTTACGGCATATATCGAAAGGCAGAAAAGACTTATAAGAAACAGACACGAGGGTGAAACCTTTTTAATTCACAACGGTGAAACGCTACCTTTAAACGAAAGTGAAAAACTTTTCAGCGACTTAAACTCGCTTAAAGGTTTAAACACACTTGAAAGGCTTAAAATGAGCAAGGTTATCTGAAAATTGCATATAAAAACCAAGCGGAGCGCTTTTTTAAAAAGCGCTCCGCTTAAATTTTTTATTTTATGCTTTGATAAGCTGCTGTACGGCTGCCTTCATCTTCTCAAGCGCAATCTCTGCATCTGCTTTGTGGTGCGCCTTTACGGAGAAGTAAATCTTAAGCTTGGGTTCTGTGCCCGAAGGACGTACGCAGATGAAACTGCCGTTCTCCAACTCGTAATATACGCAGTTGGTAAGGGGAGAACCTATAGGAGATACCGCGCCGGTAGCAACGTCCGTCTTCTTGTCTGCGGAATAGTCGCGGATAGTGGTAACGTCGTAAATGTCAAACTTAGTAACGGGTGTCGTCTTAAGTCCGTCAACAACGGCGTTCATATCCTTCATTGCGTTCAGCCCCTTGAAGGGTATCGAAATGTTGCAGTCAAGTACATAGCCGTAAGTATCGTAAATTTCCATAAGACGTTGGTAAACCGTCTTGTTGTGGTAAGTGTAGTAGCAAACCATTTCCGCACACAGCATAGATGCAACTACGGCGTCCTTATCGCGCGCGTGCGTTCCTCTGAGGTAGCCGCAGCTCTCTTCAAAGCCGAACACATACGTATAGTTGTGGTCTTTCTCCCACAGCTTGATTTTTTCGCCTATAAACTTAAAGCCTACGGGCACTTCAAAAAGCTCCACACCGAATTGGCGGCATATAGCTTTAGCCATACCCGTAGTAACGAAGGACTTAACGACAGCCGCGTTTGAAGGAAGTGCGCCTTCCTCCTTGAGCCTTGTAAGGATATAGTCAAGAAGAAGTATGCCTACCTGGTTGCCGGAAAGCGCCTCGAACTCGCCTTCGCCGTTCTTCACGGCAACGCCGAGCCTGTCGCTGTCGGGGTCAGTGCCGAATACAACCGTCGCGCCTATTCTCTTTGCAAGGTTAATACCCATTGAAAGCGTTTCCTTGAACTCGGGGTTGGGCACTTCAACGGTGGAAAAACTCGTGTCCTTGACGGTCTGTTCTCTTACGACATCAGCCTTAATACCAATCTTTTTGAGAATGGTGGTGACGGGGATGTAACCCGAACCGTGTACAGGCGTATAGACAAGCTTTAAATCCTTGCCGCACGCTTTAACCGCGCGCTTGGAAAGGGTAAGCTTTGTAAGCTCCTTGTAATACTTTTTATCAACCTTTGAAGGTACTTTCTTTATGTACTTTTTGACCTGCTCGGCAGTGGGAGCGGGTGCGCCGAGATAGTCGTCAATCTTCTTGATAAAGTTAACGACAACGTCGGTGTCCTCGGGGCTCATCTGTGCGCCGTCCTCGCCGTAAACCTTGTAGCCGTTGTAGTCCTTGGGGTTGTGCGAGGCGGTGACCATAATACCCGCGATAGTGTGCAGATTTCTTACCGCAAACGACAGCATGGGCACAGGGTGAACGTCGTCAAAGAGGTAGGCTTTAATGTTGTTTGCCGCAAGCACTTCAGCCGCCGCACGCGCGAACTCGTCGCTCTTCAGACGCGTGTCGTAGGAAATTACAACGCCCCTTGCCATAGCCTCGGCGCCTAACGTTTTGATGAACTCGGCAAGTCCAGAAGTCGCGCGTTTAACGGTGTAAACGTTCATCATGTTAGTGCCGTAACCTATAATTCCGCGCATACCCGCGGTACCGAATTCAAGCTCCGCACCGAAACGGTATTCGATTTTTTCGTTGTCTCCGCTTATACTTTCAAGCTCGTTTTTGCCCTCGGCGTTAAGCCTTGCGTCCTGCAACCAGTTATTATATATATCTGAATAATTCATTATTAAACTCCAAATTAAGTGTACCGACCGTGTAATTTTCATAAGGACACAGTTAGTTAACACAATTATATAAAATTTTTTTGAGAATGTAAAGAGGGATTAACAAAATATTTTAAATATTTTCATATTTTTTTAAATTTTTTCAACAGTAAAAATGTTATATCACAAAAAAATATGCCGCGCGCATTGCATATATGCGCACGGCTGAATATAATTTATTTTACTCTCCCCTGAAAAATTGTTCGCGGGTAACGGTGTGTTCTTTCTCGGGTTTGATAATGGTGTTTTTGTCAATGAAGTATTTGAGCTCTTCCCTGTCGTAGTAGTTTACAAACTCGAAACAGATAAAGATAATATAGCTTGAAGGAATTGTCAAAAGCGCCGCCGAACCGAACGTGAACACTACGCTTATCATATTTACCGCAAACACGATAAGTACTAAAACCAGGAAGTTTGAAAGTACGTTAAACGTTTTTTTGTTCTTTCTGTTAAAGGTGTTGACAAAGGCTTTTTTCTGTCCCGCTTTCCCGCGGATAAGCGAGGGGAGCCAGTCGGAAGTAAACGTCATTTTAACTGCAATGACAACCACGACAGCGGTCACCGCAAGGAAGAGTTGCGCGAGTATGTTTACAAACGGTAAAAGTGCAAGCAGCTTGAAAACAAAAAAGTAAATTCCTATATAGCACGCGCCGTCGTAGACGAGCGAAAGAGGTACGTACATAAGGTTGTAAAGCGACGCCTCTTTCAGGTTGCGCACAAGGGTGAGAAGGAAGGGAGAATTTGCTCTTAAAGCCATCTTGTCGTTTATAACGGCTGCCGCCGCATAGTTGCCAAGCCCTGAAAAGAACTTTTCCACCGCATGAACGGCAATTATACCCACAATGCCCCAGGCGATATTGGCGCGCTTTTTAGCAATCATTTCAAGGAGAGCGGCCGCCGCGCTTTCAATTTTATCCGTGGCTAAACCTATCTGTTCGGGATTACCGCGCACAAGACTCTGCAAAAACTCTTTCACGCCCTCTACAAGGTGAATGTAGTCGGGCGAACCGGTCACCGCTTTTATGTACGGCGTTATAATAAGGGCATACAGCACAAAGGCTATAACCGTAATTATCAGCCTGTACAAAAGCTGTTTGTACGTAACTGAAAAGTTGTCAATGAATACGTTGATTGAGTGTTTGAATTTCATAATATTAATCCTGTGTTAATGTAGTTGGAAAGCATACATCGCGTGATACTGCGTGACTGCTTTCCAAACGGAGTACGGGCTTATGTTAATTCAGGGGTACTATTTTATATGTAAACTTTTCACCGTTTACAACCAGATACAAATAACTTCTTGCGCCGTATCTTGTCCCGCAACCGGGGTTTAAAAGGGTAACGCCGTCGATTTCGTCCTCGCGTGCAGCATGGGTGTGACCGTAAAGCGCAATTTGACAGCCTTCGTTATGCGCCTTTAAGGCAAGCCTTGAAAGGGTGGACTTTACCGAATACCTGTGTCCGTGGCAGGCAAAAATTTTAACGCCCTCAACGGAGATAACCTTTTCGTCGTCGCCGAGACCTGTAAGGTCGCAGTTGCCGTTTATGACTACGGTTTTGTCGGGGAACAACCCCCTTAAATACGAACCGTCGCCCGAAGTGTCGCCGAGGTGAATTATCATATCGTTTTCGGAAAACACTGGCAAGAGTTCTTCAAGCCCCCGCCGAAAACCGTGCGTGTCCGAAACTACAACAATTGTTTTCATAGCTTATTTCTCAAATCGCATAAGGCGCGGTAGCGGTGTGAAACCGAATTTTTCTCTTCGTCCGTCGACTGCCCGAAACTCTTTTTAAGATCGTCCGAATAAAACAGACTGTCATAGCCGAATCCGTTTTCACCGACTTCCTCGGTAAGAATTTTACCGTAGGTTTTACCTTCTCCTAAAATATAATTGCCGTCGGGGAAATACAGGCAGACAGCGCTTGTAAAGTGCGCGCCTCTGTCCTTGCTACCTTCGAGTTTTTTAAGCAAAAGTTTTCTGTTTGCACTTTCGCCTTCGCCCGAAAAGCGGGCGGAGCGTATGCCGGGCGCGCCGTTTAAAGCGTAGACGCACAGCCCCGAATCGTCGGCAAGCACGGGAAGATTAAACTTTTCGGAAATAAACTTAGCCTTTATAATTGCATTCTCCGAAAAGGTTTCGCCCGTTTCTTCAATGTCGCCGTCAAATCCGAGCTCGCGCATGGGCACAATTTCCGCGTCCGTAAATATCTGTTGAATTTCTTTGATTTTGCCTTTGTTTCCGCTGGCAACAACAATTTTATCAAGTTTCATTTTTAGTATTATACAATGTAACCTTAAAAATGTAAAGCGGTTTAATCACCACTTGAGATTATGAAGTTGCCCTTCGGTTTTAAACCCCTTAAAGTCAAGCTGTCTTAACCCCTCGTACACGGCAATCGCAACCGAATTGGAAAGGTTTAAACTGCGCGTTTCGCCTATCATAGGTATTCTTAAACAATAATCTTTATTTTGCTTTAAAAGCTCTTCGGGCAGCCCCTTTGTTTCCTTGCCGAAAACTAAAAAATCACCCTCTTCAAACTTGACGTCGCTGTGCCTTTTCAGTCCCTTTGTGGTAAAGTAGAAAAAGCGGGACTTCGGGTATTTTTTTAACAGCTCTTCAAAGCCGTCGTAGTAGGTTATTTGCACTTCGTCCCAGTAATCAAGCCCCGCGCGTTTTAAATATTTATCCGTCACTTCAAACCCGAGCGGGCGCACAAGATGAAGGGCGCAGCCCGTTGCGTGGCAGGTGCGCACGATATTGCCTGTATTCTGGGGTATT
Organism: Clostridia bacterium; assembly: GCA_029061155.1. Classification (GTDB taxonomy): domain Bacteria; phylum Bacillota; class Clostridia; order Christensenellales; family Borkfalkiaceae; genus Coproplasma. Next base: position 12,985 of record JAIDSQ010000068.1, on the reverse strand, counting down.
TCAGGTTCAACCAAAACTATATTAAACATATAAATATTGTAAAATAAATGTAAAAAATTTGCAAACAAAAGCGCGGTTACAATAATTTAAATTTTATTTGACAGTATAATATTTTTTCTGCTAAAATTAAACTGTTGAAATTTGCATTATCGCGATTTATAAATTTTAACGGGGAATAACATATGTCTAATTGCCTTTTGGCTATGAACGGTTCGGACATCCTGACAATTGTCAACAGCCTGTTTTTCATTCTCGGCGGCATAACGGTATTTATGATCGGCATGAGTATGATGGGTAGCAACATTGAAAAAGCGGCGGGCAAGTCGATGCGCCGCCTTATGGGTAAGGCAACGCGCAACCGCTTTGTCGGCGTCGGTACGGGCGCGGCGGTAACCGCCATTGTAAACAGCTCGGCTGCAACGACCGTCATGATAGTCGGTTTCGTTAACGTAGGGCTTATGACCTTGACGCAGGCGGCCTCCGTCATAATGGGCGCAAACATCGGTACTACCATTTCGGCGTTCATAATGGCGCTGTCGTCGGCGGGTGGAGCGCAGTTTTCAATCGCCGCGCTGTTCGCACTTGTCGCCTTTGCGGGCTTTGTAATCAACCTTGTCGGCAAGACCGACAGGCTCAAACAAGTGGGAATGATTTTCGAGGGCATAGGACTTATCTTTATAGGTCTTAATGTTATGTCGGGCGCAGTTTCGGATATGCTTGCCAATCCCAACGTCAAAGGCGCGGTCGAAGGTATGTTCATTGCCATAGGTAACGGCAAGGAAATTCTGACCTGGGAAATAATAGTGCTGTTTCTTCTCGGCGTAATCCTGACGGCGTTAATGCAGTCGTCCGCCGCGCTTACGGCAATCATAATTTCGCTTGCAAGCTCCAACCTTATATCATTGCAGATGGCAATGTGCATTATTCTGGGCGCGAACGTAGGTACCTGTTTGACCTCGTTGATATCATCAATGGGGGCAAGCGTAAACGCAAAGCGTGCCGCAATGGTTCACCTTTTGTTTAACGTCGCAGGCTGCGTGATTTTCATATTCCCCGTGGCGTTTGCAGGCAAATACATAGCGCAGTTTTTAAACAGTTTCATACCCCAGACGCAGTGGCAGATAGCCATATTCCATATGATTTTCAACCTGTTAACAACGGGAATTTTACTGCCGTTTATCAATGTTTTAGTAAAGCTTGCCTGCCTTATCGTGCACGAAAAGCCGACGGAAGAAAGCCCCGACGACACCCTCGATTTACGTCTTTTAAAGACTCCCGCAATCGCCGTCGGTCAGGTAAGAAAACAAATCCTCAGAATGAGCGACGAGGCGTTTGCAAACTACAAGCTTTCAATGGATATGCTGCTTTCAAAAGACCTTTCATCGAAAACCCAGTTTTCAAACCGTGAAAGCGATATAAACAGTCAGAACAAAATGATTTTCTCCTTCCTTGTAAGGCTTGCTATGCAGGAAATTTCCGAAACGGACGAAAAGAAGATAAGTTCTTTCTACCACGTTGTTTCTGATATCGAGCGTATAGGCGACTATGCCGAAAACATTACCGAATACGCCGAAAAGCTTGTCGAGGACAACGTTGACTTTACTGAAAACGCGGTAAATGAAATCCGCGAGATGGATTTACATATCACAGAACTTTACAGTTATGTAACAAAAGTGTTCTCTCAAATCAATCTTGCATATATGCCCGACGTTGAACGCGAGGAACAGGAAACTGACCGCATGAACAACTTAATGCAGAAATCGCACCTTACGAGAATGAACGAAGGTCAATGCTCGGCGGAGGCAGGCGCGCTGTTCCTGCAGCTCGCGGTATGTATGGAACGTATCGGCGACCATATGCACAACATAGCAAATTCCGTAAAGGAATACGGACACGTAATAAAGGAATAATCAAAACATATTTGTTTCTTTGCTTTCGGAATATACACACAAATAAAAGGCTCTCGGAAATTCAATCCGAGAGCCTTTTGTGCGTTTCATAGCACGTACGTTATTTTTTTGAATTAAGCTTTGAAATTCCCCATTTTACAGCCCAGAGAAGTACCGCCGCTCCTGCCGAGGCGCAGGCAAGCGCAACCCAGTTAACCGTTATAAACGCATTTCTGAACAGCAGGCTGACGAGAAAAGCGGCAACAAATGCAACTATGAACAAGCCGACTACCGAAACGTAATAGTAACGCTTTTTTTCGAAGGAAAAGACATGGTGGAATATGACCACTGTAGAGCCTATGCAACCGGCGACGCTTGAACCGACAAAACTTGAAAGCGTGAAACTCGCCATAACTCCCGAAACGTATTCGCCATCTACCGGTTCGAGATGCGTATTTAACGTTAAAAACAGCGTCATGACGGTGAGCATAGCAAGCGCACACGTTAGCACGGTAAGAAGGGTCTCATACCATTTTTCCTTCGAACAGTTAGAGGCAACGTCGTCGAGAAATTTTCTGTAACCTTCGGGGAACAGGCTTTCCGCGCTTTCACCGCGCTCCTGCGCATCGTAAAGCATTAATGTGATATCCCCACAGACGCGGCGGTAATCGCTGCGATTAATCCGCTTTTCGGAAAGATAGCTTTTCATATCGTGCAATAACGTGCGGTTTTCCGTGTTCAATTTCGACGTATCAGTTTTCATTTTTATTCTCCATAATATTTTTTACTATTCTGTCAAGCGATAAGTATTCTCTTTCAAAGTCCTTTAAATAAGTTTCACCCTCGGCAGTGATATAATAGTATTTGCGTTTAGGTCCTACGGCAGATTCCTTCAATTCGGAATAGATAAGCTTTTGCCTTTCCAGCCGAAGAAGAAGGGGATAGAGAGTGCCTTCCGTAAGGTCTGTAAATCCCTTTTCACGCAGATAGATTATTGCCCCGTACGCGTATGCAGGCTCGGACTTAATGTACTTTAAAATGCATCCTTCGAGAATGCCCTTTAATAATTGACTTTTATCAAACACGTTATCGCTCCTGAGTACTTTGTATTGCCAAGTACTGACTACATTGTAATGCAAAGTAGTGTGTTTGTCAACTGTTTTTTTTAAATTTTTTATAAATTTTCAAAATGAATACCAAAAGCTCCCGAACAATTTCGGGAGCTTTTGATATTGATGATTTTTTGCTATTCTTGGTTTTCGTCGTTGGTTGCCGCCGCCTCGGCTTGAAGTTCGGGGACTTGTATTTTCCTGTGTAAAAGCTTTTTGCGGATAAACAGGAATGAGTAATAAAAAATATTGAACACCGCGAATATACCCACGTAAAAGGCGTATAAGCCAAGTATGTACAAAACACTTAAATCATACCGCCAGATAGTAAGCCCGACAAGAGGCACTTCAAATGGCAGAGGGTTAATTTGCGTGAACGCATAGTTTGGTAAGATATATTCGCTTTCGTCAAGCACATAGCCGTTATAACTGAACTCCATAGACGCTGAAGTTACAAGCGCACTTGCGACGGAGGCGATTATTATGACACACAAATAATATACAAGAGGTATTATGCAGTCCTTCAGCCTGAATTTATAATGCCCGAGCGCCGAGGGCAGAACGGACAGCGCAAACAGAAGGCAGTGCGTCGCGCAGAAGTAAAGTATTGAATAACTGCAGAATATTCCGTAGTTTGATATTTCGTCCCTGCCGAAGTACACAAACACCGAAATTGCGCCCGCCGCGTGTACGAAGAACGAGATTGAGTAGGTTATTCTCTTTTTTATTATGACGGAAAGCGCGGCAACGTAAACGCCTATGTTGCATATAAACAGCGGTATGCACGCGAAAATCGTGTTGTACACGTTGTATCCGTCGCCCATAACCATAGAGTCTTTGCTGTGGTACTGGATAAGCATTACAATCGCGCCCGCAATCAAAAATCCGTCCTGCGTGCGCTTGTCTTTGTTCCTTAAAAAGTAGTAGGAGGCAACTGTGAACCCCGCAAGCACGATTATCGCCAAAGCGTGCCATACGGTAAAGTTTTTAAACCTTAAAAAGCTGTCCGCGGGGATTTCATTTATATCGAAAAAGTTTTCAAATATATTTAACGGCATACACGCAACAAATGCAAACGGCAGCCATATAAAGCTTTTTGCGTTTACTTTGTAACCGTCGCGTATAAACAGCCCCGCGCAGATTATGATATACAGCGCGTTGGAAACAAAGAACAACGCCATATTTGCCGCTTTGGGCATAAACTCGTTTATGTGCGCAAATACAAGCTGTGCGGGCGTGCTTGTTTCGGTTATTGCCGTCGCGTCGAAAAAGCTGCCGAACGTGCAACAAGATATAATTACAAACACGGGCAACACGTACTTTGCAATATCCGCGCAGCACTTTTTGTTATAGTACACGGCAAGGGGGATAAGTAAAAGCCCCGCCTTTTTTACCCACTGTGAAAGTGTAAATATAAACCCGTACTCGCTTATTCTGTTGAATATGTAATAATCGGATACCGTAAAGGTAAGCAAAAGGGCAATTGCAAGCAGCAGCCCCGCCGACACCTCCAGTCCGATATCGGTATAACGCTTTAGTTTCATCGCCTATATTGTATTATATAAAAGTCTAATTGTCAACCGTGCGGGTTATCCATTATTTGCTTGAAAAGGTAAATAGCGATAACAAGCATTAAAAACGGTAAACGCTCATAGAAATAATCTATGAGCGTTTATGATTTAAAAAGCGGCGAAAGGGCGCAGATAACGGCTGTAAATGTTTCGGGCGGCGCGCTTACAAGGCTTAACTCACTGGGCATATGCACGGGCAAACAGGTAACCGCGCTTTGCTTTTCACTCTTTAAAAGCAGTATACTTATTTCCTGCGGAGGTGTAAGGTTAGGACTGAGAAAAGCCATTGCCAAAAATATAGAGGTAGCCTTATGCGCGTAAAAGCTAAAACCTCAACCCCTGAAAAAACCGCAATGCGCGCAGTGCTTGCGGGTAACCCCAACGCGGGCAAGACCACACTTTTCAACGCGCTTACTAAGAGTAATCTGCGCACGGGCAACTTCCACGGCGTAACCACTTCACCCGCGCAAAAGACGCACGGCGGTATAACTTACGTGGACGCGCCGGGGCTTTACGCGCTTTCCGCATACTCTATGGAAGAGGTGTCGGCAGGGGAAGAAGTCAAGGGCGCGGACGTTATAATAAACGTCGTAGACGCGCTTACGCTTGAAAACAGCCTCAACCTGACGCATAAGCTGATTGCGTCGGGAAAACCCGTTGTGATGTATTTAACGAAGTGTGAAAGGCTTAAAAGGCGGGGCGGGAGCGTTGATATACAAAAACTTTCAAAAATGCTCGGCATACCTGTATTTAACTGCCCGCCTAAACAGTTTAAAAAGCAGCTTGAAAGCGGTATTAACTTCAGCATACAGAAAAGCGGCGTACCCTTTCCGGAAGTTTATAAGTTCGGTAAAGAGGAGCCGAGTAGAGCGGATAAGCTGTTCTATAACCGCTTTTTTGCCTTGGCGTTTTTTATCATATCGATTGCGGTAATGTTCTTTACGGCGTTCCATTCGTCAATGCCGGGGGCGATTTTAAAGGACCTGTGCGAAAAGCTTATATGCGAAGATTTGTGCGGTTTGATTACAAGCCGTATGCAGAACGAGGTCGTGATTTCGCTTTTGGAAGAAGGTATTATAAGCGGTGCGGGCGGGGTACTCTGTTTTATTCCGCAGCTTGCGATACTGTACCTGTTTTTAATTTTACTGGACGAAAGCGGCATTTTAAGCGCGCTTGCGTTTGCAACGGACGGACTGTTTGAAAAGGTTAACTTATCGGGCAGGGCGGCTTTTTCGCTCGTGTCGGGGTTCGGGTGTACTTCTGTTGCAATTTCCACAACGCGCGGATATTCTACTGGCAGTGCGCAGAAGAGGACGGTTGCCGTGCTTGCATACATTCCGTGCGGAGCAAAACTCCCCGTATTTTTAACCTTTTTATCCCCTCTGTTCAAAGACCCCTTTCCCGTTATAACCTGTCTGTATTTTGCGGGTATTTTAATTTCGCTTGCCTTTTCAAAGCTTTTGAAGGGCGGTACGGAGGGGCTATTGTCCGAAGTCACGCCGATAGTTTTCCCCGACGCACTGACGGTCGTAAAAAAGTTGTATTTTAACTTAAAAGGGTTTATAATAAAGGTGGCGGGGATAGTAACGCTGTTCTGCATTGCAAGCTGGCTTTTGTCGCACTTTTCGTTTTCCTTTGAGTTTGTCCCGCCCGATAAAAGTATGCTCGCGCATATAAGCAGGGTGCTTGTGCCTGCGTTTTATCCAATGGGAATAACCGACTGGCGCATTGCCTACGCGGCGCTGTGCGGGTTTATCGCCAAGGAAAACGTGGCGGCAACGGTTGCAATGCTTATGCCCTTCGGCGCGGGGCTTGATATGTCCTCCGCGCTTGCAATGTGCGCGTTCATACTTTTATGCCCCGCGTGCGTTTCGGCATTCTCCGTTTCGTGCAAGGAAGTGGGGGTAAAGTTCACTTTAAAATGTTTTGCCGTCCAGACGGTAATCGCCTTCATAGGCGCATATATTGTTCACCTTATATTTATCTTATGAAAACTTTCCTCGTATCGCAAAAGACAAACTTAAAAGATTTTACCGACAGCGTATATCCGCAGGGTTCGTTTTGCCTTAACGTCCTTCTTAAAGCAAAGGACGTTAAAGTAAACGGCATTCGCGTCAGGTCCAACGTGCCCTTAAACGCGGGGGACGAGGTCGTCTATTACACAACTTCAAAGCAGGAACAAAAGCCCTCGCACACGGCAGTGTACGAGGACGAAAACATATATATCGCGGACAAGCCTTCGGGCGTTTCGAGCGAGGGACTTTTTTACGAGCTGCAGTCCCGCGGACAGTTTTATGCGGTACACAGACTGGACAGAAACACGCAGGGGCTTATTGTTTACGCCAAAACTGAGGACGCGGAAAAGCAGCTTTTAAACGCGTTTAAGGGGCGCACGGTTACCAAAAAATATATCGCATTGTGCAAAAACAATTTCAAAAATAACGAAGGAACGCTCACCGCTTACCTTGTAAAGGACGAAATAAAGAGCGAGGTAAAAGTGTACTCGTCCCCCCGCGCGGACGCGGAAAAGATAGTTACCGAGTACTGCGTGAAGGAAAACCGCGGGGATATCTCGCTTGTGGAAATAACTCTGCACACGGGCAAAACGCACCAGATACGTGCGCATATGGCGTTTATCGGCTGTCCCGTGCTCGGCGATAACAAGTACGGCGACGAAATTTTAAACAAAAAGTACGCCGCCGTAAGGCAGCGTCTTATTGCAAAATATCTTAGTTTTGATTTTGAAGGAAGTTTAAGTTATTTAAACGCTAAAACGTTTGAAAGCAGTTATTCGCTTTAACGCCTTTCAATGGGCTTATATGCGCGCCTCGGCAATACGCACTCGTATGCGGGGCGTATAATTTTGCCGCCCGAAACAAGCTCTTCTATTCTGTGCGCGCTCCAGCCCGCAATCCTCGCTATGGCGAAAAGGGGAGTGAACAGCTCTTCGGGCAGGTTGAGCATTGAATATACAAAACCCGAATAAAAGTCCACGTTGGGCGTTACGGGCTTGTTGATATTTTTATTTTCGGAGATAATTTCGCAGGCAGCGCGCGCGACTGTGTCGTACAGTCTGAACTCGTCCTCGCGCCCCTTTTCGATTGCAAGCTTGCCCGCATACACTTTCAAAATCTCCGCCCTCGGGTCGGACAGGGTGTATACGGCGTGACCTATTCCGTATATAAGCCCAGTTCTGTCAAAAGCCTTTTTATCTAAAATTTTTCTTACGTAGTCGTAAATATTGCTTTCCGTACGCTTGCCGACGTTTTCTTTGATGTTTTCAAACATCTGCATAACCTTGATGTTTGCGCCGCCGTGCTTGGGACCTTTGAGAGAACCGAGCGAAACTGCTGTGGAAGAGTAGGTGTCCGTGCCCGTGGACGTGGCAAGGTGGGTTGCAAAGGTCGAGGCGTTACCGCCGCCGTGCTCTGCGTGAAGGGTAAGGCACACGTCCAGAACTTTTGCCTCAAGGTCGGTAAACTGATTATCTTTTCTTAAAACGTGCAGTATGTTCTGCGCGGTGGAGTATTCGGAAACGGGCTTATGTATTACAAGCGACCCGTCGTTTGTGTTATAATAGCGGTACGCCCTGTAAGAGTATGCCGAAATCATGGGCAGTTGCGCAATCAGCCCGAGGCACTGCCTTAAAACGTTTGGTATGGAAATGTTGTCGGGGTCAGGGTCGTAACTGTAAAGGTTAAGTACGCACCTCGCAAGCATATTCATCATATCCTTGGAGGGCGACTTCATTATCACGTCGCGCACAAAGTTTTTGGGCAGAACCCTGAATTCGGCAAGCATTTCGCTGAACTCTTCAAGATCGCGCTTTTGGGGGAGCGAGCCGAACAACAGCAAATACACCGTTTCTTCAAACCCGAAACGGTTGTCTGAAATACAGCCCCCCACAAGGTCCTTAACGTTATATCCGCGGTAACACAGCGTGCCGTTAACGGGCGTGCGTTTTCCGTCTATTGTTTCCCACGCGGTGACTTCGGAAATTTCCGTAAGACCGCACAGTACGCCCTTGCCGTTTTTGTCGCGCAGTCCGCGCTTTACGTCGTACTTTTCGTAGAACGAGGGGTCGATTACATTTTCTTTCGTCTTTTTTGCAAGCTCCGAAATGGAGTGCGAATATTTGACGATAAGGTCAGCGTCATTAAAATCCATACGCTTATTTTATCATAACGGTGCGTGGCGTGTCAAATTATATGCGCCTGCGTTTCGGAACGCTTAAAAGTGTTTATAAAATTAGTAGTAATTTTTTTTAAGAGGGTAATTATGCAACAGGTAAAACTCGTTTCTACCGATAACGCGCTTGAGTTTTCGCTTTCGGGTGAAATAGATTCCGCCACCAGCGAAGACTTTTACGCCGAGGTTATGGCGGCTTACAGGCACGATAAAAAGGATATGCTGTTCGACTGCACTGCGCTTACGTTTATCGACAGCACAATGCTCGGCACGTTTGTAAAGATTTTCAAGACGCTTAAAGCCGAAGGGCATACTACCGTACTTAAAAACGTTCAGCCTAGGATAAGAAAGCTTTTCCAGATATGCTCGCTCGACACCATAATGGAGATAAGATAATGAACAGTTTAACGGTTGAATTTTATCTTAAAGACAGCGAATATATGACTGCTTTAAGGCTTGTAGCGGGCGCCGTCTGTTCGTGTGCCGACGTCGACGTAGATATGCTCGAAGATTTTAAAGTGTGCGTGACAGAAAGCGCGCTTATCCTGAAAAACTGCGGTTTTGAAAGGGTGAGGGCGGTTTTCAACGCGCAGGATAAAATAACTGCCGAGCTCGAAGGCTTGGGCGGAAAAGCCGTTGCGGGCGAAAGCGAGCTTTCGCTTGCACTTATAGGCGCGCTCGTCGACTACTGTGACATTAAAAAAAGTGACGGAATTATAAGTAAGGTAACGCTCGGGATATGATTGACGCGAAAGAGGCGGACGGGCTGTTCCGCGAATACCGCCGGACAGGCGATATCACAATAAGGAACAGGCTCGTTGAAAACTACATATACGTCGCCGAAATTCTCGCCAAGAAATTTGCGGGCAGAGGGGTGGAGTACGACGATCTTTTTCAGGTTGCGTCCGAAGGTCTAATTTCGGGAGTCGAGCGTTTCGACCCCGACATGGGCGTTCAGTTCACCACGTACATAACTCCAACCGTTACGGGAATTATCAAAAATTACTTCCGCGACTACTCGCGTTCGGTACGCCCGCCGAGAAGGCTGTATTCGCTTGCCTCAAAGGTTCGTGCAGAAATGAACGATTACTATAAATATAACGGTGTGAAACCCACTGTAAAACAGCTTTCGGAAAAACTCGGGGTAACGGAGGAACAGGTTATCGAGGCGCTTGAATACCGCTCGCCCGTAAGCCTTGACGCAAAAGTAGGGGTTGAGGACGGCGAAGGTCATCTTTACGATATTATCCCCGATATGTCCGACAAGTTTGAAAGCTTTGAGGACGGCGAGGCGTTAAGGGCGGAAATAAAAAAGCTTGACCCCACCGAACAGAAGGTTGTTGCGTAAAGATTCGTACAGGGAAAATCACAGGCGGAAGTGGGCAAAATACTTGGCGTAAGTCAGATGTTCGTTTCGCGCGCCGAAAGAAAAATAGTCGAAAAACTGAGGGAATGTCTGCTTTGAAAATAAGTTTTAAGGTTGACAACTTAAAAAATATGAATTGCGAGCTGCAAGCCTTTGCCGACTTCTTGCGCGGCGCGGGCGTCGGCGACGACGAGATTTTTTCAAGTAAGCTTGTTTCGTGCGAGCTTATTACAAACGTCATTCGTCACGGCGGCGACGAGGCGCAGTTCACGGGTACGCTTACAGGCGACAAGATTGAAATTACTGTAAGCGCGCAAAGTCTTATCGGGCTTGATTTGTGCCGTTCCGCGCCCGACGTATTCGCCGAAAGCGGAAGGGGGCTGTACATTATCAAAAGCCTGTGCGGCGAAATTCAGGCGGGAGAGCAGGGACAGATTAAAGTAGAGATTAAACGTAAATAAATATATTAAAACGGCTCAGGCAATTGCCTGAGCCGTTTTTGTTTTGCTTATCAAAGCATATTCAGTTCTTTAAACATCTTGTTCAAAAGTCCGTCGGAAATCATTCCGCGTATTCTGCCGAGGTAGATAAACACTGCCGAGAAGAACTTTTTATTATTTCCGCCGATTACGTATTCGGGTATATTCGCTAAATCTCCGTTTGCTCTTTCGATAAACGTTCTTGTAAACTCAACCTTTTCCGCATCGGAAAGTTTGCTTATAAAGCTGTCGGACTGCTCGTACATCTCACTGTAAATGCGCTTGTCGATATAGGGACGCGCCGTGCGGTCCTGAGCGGGCTGAGGCTTAACTTCTACGCGTACGGGCACAGGAGCGGGAGCAGGAGCAGGTGCCGGAGTAGGCGCGGGTGTTGCTACTGGTGTAGGAGCAGGTGCAGGCTTAGGTTCTTCAACCTTTTGTACGGGCTGAACATAAGCGGGTTGCTGATATACAGGCTGTTGATATATAGGTTGCTGGTAAACAGGCTGCTGATATACAGGCGTTACAACTTCGGGTTCGGGCTGAGCAACAGGCTCGGGTTCCTCGGACACGACAGGTTGTACAGGCTGAACGTAAGCGGGCTGCTCGTAGGTAGGTTCAGGTTGAGGCTCGTATGCGGGAACAGGTTCGTATGTCTGAACAGGCTCTTCGGTCTGTTCGGGCTGAACTTCTTCAGTTCCGATGTAGACGGGTTTCTCGTATTCTTCCTGAGTTTCGTAAGAACCTTCGGGTTGTTCTGCGGGTTTCTCTTCGGGAACATAGAAGGTTTCGTCCTCGTGTGTTTCAGGCTCGGGCATTCCATCCATTTCCATCTGAACTTCGCCGGGAGTCTCGTGAAGGGGTTCTTCGTATTCGGGTTCCTCTTTGACCTCGGGCGCGGGTTCTATAAACGCCATCTGCTCATCCTGAGGCTTGGGAGGTTCTATGGTCTCTGCTACGATAGGTTCTGAAACAATGGGCTGAGCACCGACAAACGCGGGTATCTGAGGAACGTTCTGAACCTCGGGTTCGGGCTTTTGTTTGGGCTGTTTAACTGGCTTTACAAACTTTATCTTCTGGCTTTCAAAGTCCTTTTCACGCTTTTCTTCCGAAACTTTCTTTAAGTGCATTATAAAGCGCAGTACGCTTATTAAAAGCTGCAGAGTGACAATCACGGCAATTGTTATCGTAAACAGACCGAAATTGTACTTGCATACAAAAGTCATTATAATAAGGAGTACGATAATTAAAAACGCAAGTCCGTATCTTACGATGTTGAATAACAGCCCAACCTTTTTGCCGTTAGTGGAAAGGCTGATTACGTCTATGAAGAAGTTAAACAAAACGATTATTGCAGCGGCAAGCGCGGCACAGCACATAATCTTTTCCGCAACGACTTCAGTCGTGCCTAAGAGCGCCGAAAAGTTTGCGCCTTCACTGCCCGCAAAGAAAAGCGTAAAGTAATCTATAGCCGAAACGTTAACTTCGTTTGCCCTGAACAGAGCGGGGTAAACTCCTATGCTTGTTCCCAAACTTTCCAGAGGTTCTTTAAGCGCGGGGATAACTACGGTTAAATCAAATAAAAGTAAAAGCGCAACCGCGGAGAAGAGGCATAAGAACAATTTCGCCACGCCCGCACCTTTTTTGTTGATACAGCTGAGCACCATAAGCGCAAGCAGCGAACCGCCGAATGCAATTATAAGGTTTAAGCTTACAGCCGTTTCCGCCACGAGCTGGAGCGCCATAATTACATACAGCGACAGCACGAGAGTGGACGCGGTAAGTATGATGTATTCAAATATTACTGGAACTTTACTTTGCTTGTTGAAGGCAAGTCCGATGGGTACGAGAGCTAAAAGTCCGAGCAAGGTGACAACGGCGTAAAGGAAAATTACGTATGCCATTATGTCTACGTTTACGCCCAGCCCGAACAGGTCGGCGCTGAACGAAAGGTCCAGTTTGTTGCCTGCACTGATAACTTCGCTGCCTATCAATTGATTGAGTACGTCGGGTAAAGACAGGGCAAGTATTCCGTTGCCGTTAAAGAGCGGAAGGAACAGCCCGAGCAATAAACATACAATAGCGACTAAGTATGTAACTAACGCTGCATACTTATTCGATTTTTTTGTTTCGGAAATTTCCATTAGATTTCTCCTGATATAACTTTAACCTGCATATATATGGCGGGTAATTATATTTCTGTGTTATATCATTGTAATACAAAACGACTTAACTGTCAAGGAATAAACGTAAAAAATTGCAAGTAAAGGAAATATTTGCCTCGGCTAACGCCGTTTTTAATATTTTACTCTAAGGCGCGGTATTTATACGCACATTTGAAAATAGTTTAAAACATATAAAAAATACTTGAAAACTAAAATAT
>JAIDSQ010000067.1 GCA_029061155.1 Clostridia bacterium | reverse complement strand
AAGCCCGTCTTTACCGTCTGACCGTTCTCGGAGTATGTCGTGCCTTCCTCTATCATACCGAGAAATTTCTTGCGGTTCTTTTCTGTGCCCTTCCAAGTAGCCGAGGACGTTACGTCGGCAACGTGAGTTTCCCAAACAACCAATTCCTTTCTGTCATAGGGCTTGGGTGTTACGCTGTCCCAGCCTGTCGGGTTTGTCTTGGAGAAATCTACGATTTGTCCGCGCATACCGTTGCATCCCGCGCTTTTTGCGTAAGGGTCGACAATCTCTTTGCCATTATAGGAGTTGTTATAGACGGTGTAAGTATAATACTTACCCGCAAGATCGCCTTCAACAGTGACTTCGAATACGCCTTTATCTTTTTTCTGCATTTCCTGCTGTTTTATTGCCGAACCTTCGTGTCCGCTGTTATAGATATTGAGCGTAATCTTATTGGATACGGGAGACCACACTCTGAACGTCGTGGAAGCGGCTGAATAGATTGCGCCGAGCTCGCCGTCATAGTAGTAGCTATTGTTAAAAGCCTCAGTTCCGTAGAGTGCGAATACCGCCACCTCTGAGGTTGAGGTTTGATCGCCGTCGGCAAATTTTACTTCAACGGTGTAACCTTTCGATAAATCGGGTGTCTTACCCTTAGGAAAGTTGTAGCGTACGCTGACGGTTTTTGCCGTGTCCGTTTCGTCAAGAAGAGTATCGCCCTCGAAAATTTTGATATGCTGAATAGGTTCTTTTGTCTTGACGGAAATTTGAGATTCGGAAGTAAACGAAGCATTTGCATTGTACATCATTGTAACGGTATCCTTATAAACGTTTTTATCGCCCTGTGTTATATAGACGTGATAATAGTTGTCCTTTAAGGTATATCCGTTGAAATTGACTAATCTGTCGTCGTCGCAGTCCTTTGTCCAGGACGCCTGCATACGAGGGATAAAACCTATACCCGAGCTTTGAGCGTTTGCGCCGAATTGGGACAGAGGATATACAGCGATGCCGCCGAAATCGTCCTGATAGTTGAGCTTATAGACAGCGCCTTCGCCGCCGATGGCCCATATCCAAAAACCCCAGGTTTTATAGTCGGCAGAGTTTGTGCGGCGGTAATGAATCTGAACGGACGGCTCAGTCGCCGCAGGAATTTCGGTAGGTAACACTATCTCGTTGCTACCACCTGATGGAGCTTTGTATTCATCGACTTCAAACGAGCCTTTCTTATCCGACGAAGAACAAGCGGCAAGCGTCAGACTGAGCACGAATACTATTAGCAATGTTAATATAAGCGGTTTTCTTTTCATATTTTGTTTTTAATCTCCTCTTCGTAGTATTGCCACAAGACTGATAGTCCTGCGGCAATACGTATAGATTAATTAATAGAGTCTGATGTCGAACATATTCTCGTAGATACGAGCTTTCTCAACATCGATATGCAAGGAGAGCTCCTTACCGATTTCGGGAACTTCGTCCACCTTTACGTAAATATAGTTATTGCGCAACAGGCACTTGACGAATTTTTCCTTACCGTAGTCGATAATCTCCTCAACTTTCACTTTTATGCCCTTTTCGTCGGCGCTATATGCGTCGTGCGGAACTTCGAAACGATAGTGACTCAAAAACAGCTGCGCGCCCAAGCCCTTGATTATCTTTCTGTTGATGTCCAAAGACGTTACGCATGCATTACCGTTGATATAGGCCGCAAATACTTTCGATCTGAATATCGCGTCGTCGACTTCGGCGTTTTGATTGGCTTTGACCTCCGCCAATGCGTCCGTGCGGACGCGCTTTGCATCTTTGAGCGCGATTACGGCGTTGTCCTTTTCGGGGCCGCTGAGCGTAGCAACGTCGGCTTCGGCTTTGCTGACTTCCGCGTCAAGCTCCTCCTTTCTCTTGCCGAGAATATCAACGTACTTGTTGTTGATTTCGGCGACGACGGCTTTGACCTCCTCCGCTTTCTGTTGCTCGATAGGCATTAGCATTTTCTGAACATCTTTGATATTGCTTTCGATTTCGCTTATTATATCGGCGTATCTCTGCTCTATCTCTTCGCTAAGCTTTGCGTATATTGCGCGGACTTCCTCCTCGCGTTGTTTGCGCGCGGACTTTTCCGATTCGGGAAGGGCTTCGTATTCCTGTTTGTTTTTACCGTACTCGGCGACCTTTTGCTCATACTCCGCTTTTGCGTTTTCTAGCGCGACGCGCGCCTCGTTGTTGACCTTTTTCTTACCCTCCTTGCCTAAGCTCTCCGGGCCCAAGCGATAGGACTTGGTGCCCAAAATTTCCTTTTTCTTTTCGGCATACTCACGCTTGATTTCGGTAAGCTGA
>JAIDSQ010000066.1 GCA_029061155.1 Clostridia bacterium | reverse complement strand
CGGGGGCGGGATTCGAACCTCGCGACCTCCGGGTTATGAGCCCGACGAGCTACCTGGCTGCTCTACCCCGCGATAACCGCCTCGTTTGAAGGCTATCTTATTCTATTAGATAATTATTATTTTGTCAACTGTTTTTGAGGCAATTATAAATAATTTTATTTTAATTTGTCCTTGCAAGAATTGACAGTGTATGGTATACTTTTATTATGATTACCTTATCGAAGTATGCGGGCAAAAGAATTTGTGTGGCAGTATCGGGTGGAAAGGACTCGATGGCGCTTTTGTATTTTCTCAAAACGCGCGGAGGGCAATTTGACATAACCGTCTGTGCGCTCAACTGCAACCACAAAATGCGCCCTCAGACTTCGGACAGGGACAGCACGTTTGTAAAAGACTACTGCGCCGAACAAAATATTCCCCTTTTATATTTCGAGTGGGAAACGGATGCTAAAAAAACAGAGCGTTCGGCGCGGGAGTGGCGGCTTGAATGTTACGAACGAGCTCTGCGCGAAAGCAATGCCGACTTCATAGCGACGGCGCACCATATGAACGACAACGCGGAAACCGTGCTTTTCAATCTTGCGAGGGGAAGTTCGTTATCAGGACTTACGGGCATATGTGACGGCGGGCATATAATCCGTCCGCTTATCGGCTGCACCCGCGCGCAAATAGACGCATATGTTTTAGAAAACAATATTCCCTTTGTTGAGGACGAAACAAACTTCACGGACGACTACACGCGTAATAAAATCAGACATAACGTTCTGCCCGAGTTTGAAAAGGCCGTGCCCGAGGCAACGAAAGCCATTTACCGTTTTTCACGCCTTGCAATGGAGGACGAGCAGTATTTTGAGGACGTTATTTCCGAGCGCGGAATTATAACAAGGCAGGACGGCGGAGTGCATATCAAGCTCTGCGAAGAAAAAGTTATATTCCGCCGTGCCGTAGTAAAGGTAATTAAGGAAGTTTTTAAGAAAAAAGACTACACCTCAGCCACAGCCGACAGGCTGTACGAATTACAGTTTGTTGGCAACGGCAAAAGGTATGAATTTCTCGGGCTGACGGCGTTTTGCGAGAACGGCGGTATTGTTATTGCCGAAAGCGGCGATACACCCCAAATGCAAATACCCTTTCAAGGCTTAGCCGAATATGCGTTCGGGCAATACAGTTTGGTGTTTACAGCCTGCCCGCCCGAAGGACAAGCGCTCAAATTTGACTTGGATAAGATACCGCCCCGGGCAGTTATACGCACTATGAAAACAGGGGATAAGTTTACCAAATTCGGGGGCGGAACAAAGAGCCTCGGCGACTGGTTTACGGATAAAAAAATTCCTGTAAGGCTGCGCGGAGAAATTCCGCTTGTGGCTGACGGCGAAAATATATTAATTGTTTGCGGCTACGAAATTTCGGATAATGTAAAAGTTACAAAAAACACACATAATATTTTATATGCGTTATGTGCGCGCAACGAATAAAAATATAGGAGAACAAATATGGAGAACGTAAGCGAGATACTGGAAATTGAAGAGAAGTACAAAAAACTGCTTATGGCAAAACTCGGCACGGACGAGAGGCTTGCACTTTCCTGCCCCGACTTCAAATATCCCGAGCCGCTGTTTGTTTACGTCAAATGCGTAAAGACTGGAAAGACGATTGCGGTAAGATTGGACGGCGTGGATAAGACCATGCGCTTTTGGGATTATGTTGACGACGACTATTCCGAAGAGGACGGCGTGTGGGATAAAATGACCGAAAAAGGACTTGACTCGTTTATCAAAAAGTTGTATACCGTAATGGACCACGCTTTCGACATAGAATTTTTCGACGAGAACGGCGATTGCAACGACTTTTATTCCGGAGTGTTCAATCTTGACCCCACCGTTGACAGCGCAAAGCGTGCAATTAAAAAATACGGTAAGGACATCGACTACGTGTTTGCTGGCTTTATCAGCTTTTTCGGCGACGCGCAGTATATGTTCGACAGTAAATTCAATTTAATCAAAGCAAAATAACGAGGTAATTCAAATGAAATTTCTGTTTTCCGACGGAACTGACATTTGTGTTTATGAAGACGGAAAGGTAACAAAGCGGGGCAGTAAGTTTATAGAAAAATTCAAGACTGCCTCGATAAACGTTGAGCGCGCCAAAAGCTGGAAACACAGCGGCGAAGGCGCGAGGTTCAGGGGGGATGTTCACCCCGACGCGGAAGATTTGACTTTCAACGAAAACATCAACGGCGTATACCCCGATAAGGACGGGCAGGCGGTATATTCCTTTTCGGTAAACAACACTTCGGGTATATATAAACTAAACCCGTACGACGAAAAGGGCGAGGAAACGCACGTTATAAATTCAATCGAGTACGAATTTGCGGGCGGGTGCTTAGATACAAGGGCTAACATTCTGGCAACGTCGGTAAGGCGCAACAGCTTTAACTCGGACATAGCCCTTTTCGATCTGAACAGCGGCGACTGGCGCACCCTTACCGAGGGCGACACTCTCGACGAAGACCCCTTCATTTGTCCCGAGGACGGCAACATTATCTATTTCATCTCGCGCGGGGTGGGCAGAGATATGAACGGCGCGTTTGCAGGATATTCCCCCGCTGGGATATGCAAACTGAATATATCGGCGCTCGATATAGAGGAAGTTGCCGTTTCAAACAAATACAGCTACATAAAACCTGTTGAATACGGCGGTAAGCTTTACGCAATAAAGATACCCGCCAAAGAGAAAAAGCCCAATCCCATTATAGAGATCCTGTTAATTCCCTTCCGCATAATCCAGGCGATTGCGAATTTCGTCAACGTGTTCGTGCGTGCGTTTACGGGCAAAAGTCTGGCGTCGGGCGGCAGCAACCCCGCCAAGGGCAGGGAGTACGACAGCCGTAAGGAATACATAAAGGGCAACCTTATCAATGCCGACAAGGAGATGAAACGCAACGCCAAAAAGAACAAGAGCGATTACGGCTTTATTCCCCTTACATGGAAACTTGTCGAGGTGGAAAGCGATAAGATAATAAAGAGCGGTATAGCCGATTTCGATATTCTGCCCGACGGGACGATTATCGCAACAAACGGCAAACGCATATTTTCAATCAGGGACGAAAAGAGTACAAAGCTTTGCGACGCCGAATGTTGCCTTTGCGTGGCGGGGGAACATTCGTCCGAGAAAAAATCAGATTTATTTGAATTTTAGGAGACAGATTATGCCTTTTATCGATTGCAAAATTTCACAGAAGTTAAGCAGTGAACAAAAAGAAGTTTTAAAGACCGAACTCGGGAAAGCCGTATCGATAATACACAAGCCCGAAAGCTATCTTATGGTGGGTATTTGCGACGGTTACGACCTGTATTTTGCGGGCAAAAAGCTTGAAAAGGGCGCGTACGTTTCCGTAAGCCTGTTCGGTTCCGCGCCGTCGTCGTCCTATGAGAAGATGACGGAATGTATCTGCAACCTGCTTGAAACCGAGCTTGGTATAGACGGTTCGAGTGTGTACGTAACATACCACAGTGTAGACGACTGGGGCTGGGACGGAGCAAACTTTTAAAAAAATTTGTTATACAGAGGAGAATTATGCATAAAGATTGTGAACGCATTATGCTGACTGAAGAACAGTTGCGCGAGCGTGTGAAGGAAATTGCCTTACAGGTGGATAAGGTTTACGAGGGCAAGCGACCTCTCGTTGTAGGCATATTAAAGGGAAGTATAATATTCTACGCCGATTTTATCCGTCATCTTACGGTGCCTGTGGAACTTGACTTTATGGTTGTGTCGTCCTACGGCTCGGGCACGGTTTCGTCGGGCAAGCTGAAAATCAAAAAGGATCTGGACAGGGACGTTAAAGGAAGGGACGTAATTATCGTTGAGGACATTATTGACAGCGGTTTCACGCTTGCCAATTTAAAAGCGCTTTTATTGGAGCGCGGCGCCGCCTCGGTTATGATAGTTACGCTTTTGAACAAGAAGGAAAGGCGTGAGTACGACATCGCCCCCGATTACAACTGTTTCGATATTGAAAACGAGTTTGTCGTCGGCTACGGTCTGGACTATAACGAAATGTACCGTTCATTGCCGTACATAGGTATCCTGAAACGTAATGTATACGAGAAATAATACATAAAATACTTTAAGTACCCGCGCGTTTTAAACGCGCGGGTACTTTTAATGTATCAATAATTTATATTTGCATATACTTTAACACGAGGAGATTTGTTATGATAATTGCAAATATAATTTCTTATGTATTAGTACTTGTAGGCGCAGTCAACTGGGGCTTGTACGGCATATTCAACTTCAACCTTGTAAGCTGGGTATTCCAGGGACCGAGAACTGTGGGCGCTATTATAACCTATGTAATAATCACGCTGTGTGCGGTATGGCTTATAATTTCACCCATAATTTCCGGTCACGGTTTGAGACTCAGTATGCGTGAAGAACAGACAAGCGAATCTGCGCATCGTCCCGAACGCAGTGAATTATCACATTAATAGGCTTGACATAATGTGGAAATAAGCGCGCTTTTTTTGCAAAAAGCGCGCTTTAAGCTATGCGCAGTTGTTGCAAAATTAAAATTAGTATGATAAAATTAATAATTGTGGGAGAGTATACGCTTAAAAACCTTAGTATAGACGAGAAAATTTGCCTGCTGACGGGCGAAGGATACTGGACTACTGTGTCCGCACCGACGGAAAATATTTCCTCCATACGTTTTTCGGACGGGCCTGCGGGCGTTCGTCCCCAAGGTGATAAGGGTGATAATCTCGGCAAAAATAAGTCCTTTCCCGCAACCTGTTTTCCTTCACACAGCGCGCTTTCGTGCAGCTGGAACAGGCGGCTGATTGAAGGCGTAGGTCAGAGAATAGGCGAAGAGGCGGGAGTGTTCGGCGTAGATATAATGCTTGCGCCCGACATCAACATAAAGAGAAATCCGCTGTGCGGAAGAAACTTTGAATACTTTTCCGAAGACCCGTACTTAAACGGGAAAGCGGGCGCGTCGTATGCAAACGGCTTGAAAAGCTCGGGGGCGGGCGCGTGCTTAAAGCACTATGCCGTCAACAACCGCGAGTTTGCAAGAATGGTGTGCAACTCAGTAATAGATAAAAGAACGCTGCGCGAACTCTATCTTACGGGTTTTGAAATTGCCGTCAAAGAGAGTGCCCCCTGCGCCGTAATGACTGCATACAACAAAGTAAACGGCGTGTACTGCAACGAGAACGGCGGGCTTTTAGACATATTAAGAAATGAATGGGGCTTTGACGGAATAGTAATTTCCGACTGGGGCGGAACGCACAACCGTGCGGCAGCCGCAAAAGCAGGCGCGGATATAGAAATGCCCCCCTGCCGACTTACATACCACGAAGTAAAAAAGGCGCTTGAAAATGGCGAGATGAGCGAAAGAGAAATTGACGAATGTGTAAAGCGCATTAAGTCAACCTCGGCAAAATTCAGGCGCGAAAAGCAGGATTGCGACTTTAAAGAACACGCGGAGTATTCAAAAAAGTGCGCGGACGAATGTGCCGTACTCTTGAAAAACGACGGCGTTTTACCCCTTAAAGGCAATGAAAAAATTGCGCTTATCGGCGAAGTCGCCAAAAATCCCGTAATTCAGGGCGGCGGTTCTTCAAAGGTCAATCCACTGTCAACGGTCAGCCTTTACGACTGCATAAAGCAAAACATTATCGGCTATGAACGCGGTTTAGGCGGTAAGGCGTTAAAGCTGTGTTCGCGCGCCGATACCGTAATTTTCTGCGCGGGGCTTGAAAGCGGAGAACACGAGGGTGCGGACAGAACGACACTTTGCCTTCCCGAAAAACAAATAAATTTCATAAATAAAATAAGCGCAAACAAAAAGGTAATTGTCGTACTTTTTTGCGGCAGCGTTGTGGACTTGAACTGGGATGATAAGGTTAACGCGCTTTTATATGCGGGGTTGTCGGGTCAGGCGGGTGCGCAGTCGGTTGCCGATATTCTTACAGGCAAGGTTAATCCTTCGGGCAAGCTTACGGAAACTTTCCCCTTAAACTATGACGATATTCCCTATGCAAACGAGTTCGGTAAAGACCCCTACAGTGAAATTTACCGCGAAAGAATGGCGGTAGGTTACAGATATTTCTACGATAAACAAGTTAAGTACCCATTCGGCTACGGGCTTTCGTACACAAGCTTTGAATACGACGGACTGACCGTAAGCGGGGAGGGCGCAAGCTTTTACATAACAAACACGGGCAAGGTACGCGGTGGCGAAGTGGCGCAAATGTATATCCGTTTTCCCGACGGCGCAAACAGTCCGTTTATACAGTTAAAGGGTTTTGAAAAGGTATTTTTAAACCCCGATGAAAAGGTAAAAGTTTTTATTCCTTTCGACGAATATTCCTTCCGCTCCTACGACGCCGAGCGCGGACGGTGGGTGGAAGTTGAAGGCGAATACAAAATTTATATAGGCTCGTCTTCAAGCGATTTGCGCCTTTCAGGCGTGATTGCAAGGCAGGGCGTACAGTCGGTAAGTCTTTGCCCTCTGCCCGAGGACGCGGGGTATTACCCGATACAAAAAAATAAGCGGGGCAGGATAATAGCGGATTTGCAAACGCCCTTTTGCCTACTTAAAAATTCGGCGGGGTTTGCGGGCAGACTGCTTGCAAGGCTTGCACTGCGGTTTACCAAAAACAATCCCACGGTTTACGGCACGCTCGAATACCTGCCTTTAAGAACGCTTGCACAGTACGGAAAGTTCGGCAAAAAAAGGACGGAAGGTTTCCTTATGATGTGCAACGGTAAATTTTTCAAGGGATTATTCAGGTTCCTCAAAAAGGATAAAGATATATGAAATGGGTCACAGTATGGGGCAATGCGACTTCGGTTGCCGAACACCGCCCCGAGACATATGCGCGCGATATAACTTTACGCTATCCCGTAACGTGCGCCTTTGGGGGCAACAGAGTGCGCCTGCACTTTTCAAATTTCTGCGGCACCGAGCCTGTTACGCTTACACAGGTCAGCGTTGCACCCGCGATTTCCGACAGGGAAATTAATTTAAAGGACGCCTCGCTTGTAACCTTCGGCGGCAGCGAAAGCGTGACGATAGGCGCGGGGGAGGAAATTGTTTCTGACGAAATAGCCTTCCGCGTAAAGCCCAAGGGCAAAATTTCGGTAAGTATATATTTAAAAGATTTCACGCTTATGCGTTCGGCGGTAGTAATTACAGGTCCTCTGTCGGGCGGTTTCTATTCCCTCGGCAACTGCGCGCTGACTTCCGTTGTGCCCTTAGAGGCGACGCGGACGACGAACACCTATTATTTTCTGACGGGGCTGGACGTTTTAACGGACGATAATAACCGCTGCGTTATCTGCTACGGCGATTCAATTACCTCGCAGAGCTGGCCCGACTACCTTGCAAAGCTTTGTATGGAAGACCCGTACAATACAACCGCAGTTGTAAGAAGGGCGGCAAGCGGAACGCGCGTTCTCAGAGAATACCATTGTATAACGTACGAAAGTTACGGACTTTGCGGTAAAAACCGTTTCGAGCGTGAAATTTCCACGGTCAGCGGCGCGGACACCGTAATTATTCAGCAGGGAATAAACGATATTATTCACCCCGTGGGCACGGACGTCAATCCGTTCAGACCGATGTCCGATTTGCCCACCGCAAGACAGCTTGAAGAGGGGATTGAATATTACATACAAACGGCAAAAAAATACGGACTTAAAGTTTTGCTGGGAACACTTTTACCCATATACGGCTGGCGCACGTACGCGCCCTTCCGTGAAGAACTCAAGGACGAGTTTAACGACTGGGTAAGAAACTGTAAACTTGTGGACGGCGTACTCGACTTCGAGCAAATCCTGAAGTCAAAGGAAAACGGCTTTGCTTTTGCTGAAGGGTACGACAGCGGTGATCACCTTCACCCCGCCGAAGAGGCGTATAAACAGATGGCTTTGCTTACATTCGGAGGAATTAACAAATGAGGGTTGCGATATATGGCGCGGGCGCAATGGGAACGCTGCTCGGCGCGTACATAGCGGCAAACGGAAAACAGATAGATTTGATAACCCGAAACGCGGGACAGGTTTCGGCGCTTAACGAGCGCGGCGCGCGCATTGTCGGCAACGACAACTTTACCGTTAATGTCAACGCGCTTACCCCCGACGAGATGTCGGGCGTTTACGATATAATTTTTTTAATGACAAAACAGCGTGAAAACCCGCAGATACTGACTACCCTGCGCGACTTCCTCGCGGATGACGGCGTTATCTGCACGTTGCAAAACGGTCTGCCCGAGCCTTCGGTAATAGAGGCTGTGGGTGGAAGGCGCTGCCTGGGCTGTGCGGTTGCATGGGGAGCAAGCACCGTATCGGAAGGCGTTGCCGCGCTTACTTCCAAGAAAAAGAAAATGACTTTTGTGCTCGGCTCCATGCACGGTAGAACGCAGCATCTGGAAACAGTGAAGGAGTACCTTGAATGTGCGGGCAAAGTAACCGTTGAAGAAAACTTCTTCGGCGCGCGCTGGGCAAAGCTTGCAATCAATGCGGCGTTTTCGCCCCTTTCCGCGATTACGGGCTATACCTTCGGTCAGGTTTCGAGGAAGAAGGAAACAAGAGCTATCGCTTTAAAGCTTTTAAACGAGGCTTTTGCCGTTGCCGAAGAGTGCGGCGTAGTTTTAGAACCCATTCAGGGGCATAATCTTGTTGCAATTTTTAAGTGCAAGAGTAAATTCAAACAATTCCTTGCATTAAGGATGTTGCCCTTTTCAATGCTCGGTCACACCAAACTTAAATCGGGAATGTACTTCGATTTATCGCAGGGCAAGAAGTGCGACGTCGACTTTATAAACGGCGTAATTCAGCGCCTCGGCAGAAAGTTCGGCGTGGAAACTCCCGTAAACGACGCAGTAATCGAAACGGCTCATCAGATAGAACGCGGCGAAAGAAAAATTTCACCCGAGAATGCTATTGAATTATTGAGAGGAATTTGATATGGAACACATCTACTATCCGTCGCACGACGGCGTTACTACAATTCACGCATGCATATGGAAACCCGAGGGCGAAATAAAGGGAGTTGTGCAGATTATACACGGAATGAGCGAGTACGCCGAAAGGTATGCGCCCTTTGCCGAGTTTTTGAATAAGCAGGGCTATCTCGTCTGCGCCGACGACCATTTAGGTCACGGACAGTCGGTTGTGAGCAATATCGAGCTTGGCTACTTCAACAAACAGCGCGACGTCGATATAGTTTTATCGGACATACGCGCGCTTAACTTAGCCGTTAAAAAACAGACGGAGGGTAAGCCCTATTTTGTGCTTGGGCACAGTATGGGTTCGTTCATCTGCCGTAAATACATTTCGCTGTACGGCAAAGAGTTCAGCGGCGCGGTAATTATGGGCACGGGCTTTAAAGACCCGTTTACGCTTACTTTCGCGCTGTGCGCCGTTCGCATTAACGCACTGTTCTGCGGCTGGAAACACAGAAGTAAATTTCTTACAAAGCTCGCGTTCGGCAGCTACAATAAAAAGTTCAAGCCCGCGCGCACGCAAAACGACTGGCTTTCCAAAAATGCGGAAAACGTAGACAATTACGAAAATGACAAACTTTGCGGTTTCACCTTTACTAACAACGGCTACAACTTCCTTTTCACAATAATTAAACAGGCTTGTTCAAACAAGGTTCTTGACCTTACGCCCAAAAAGCTGCCCGTGTACTTTGTCGCGGGCGCAATGGACCCTGTGGGAGACTACGGCAAGGGCGTTATCAAGGCAAGGGATAAGTTTATCAAATACGCCGTAAAGGATGTTACTATGACCCTTTACGACGACTGCCGTCACGAAATTTTAAACGACGACTGCAAACAGCAGGTTATGGACGACGTGCTTGCATTCTTTGAAAAACATTCGGGAGACAATAATGGTTGAGTCTTTTGACGTAACTATTCCCGCGCTGACGGGCGACAAAACGAGGAAGGCTTATATATACCTTCCCGAGGACTACGGCGAAAGCGACAGGCGCTATCCCGTAATGTATATGTTCGACGGGCACAACCTTTTCTTCGACGAAACGGCTACTTACGGCAAGTGCTGGGGACTTAAAAAGTATCTCGACGAACACGCCGTCCCGCTCATTATCGCCTCGGTGGAGTGCAATCACGAAGGCAATTGCAGGCTGTCGGAATATTCGCCCGTTGACTTTACATTCAGAAACGGCGAAAAAATAAAGGGCAGGGGCAAGAAGTATATGGACTGGCTTGTAACTTGTTTCAAGCCGTTCATTGACGAAAATTACAGGACTCTTCCCGACAGAAAAAACACGGCTATAGGCGGAAGTTCAATGGGCGGACTTATGACCGTCTTCGCGCTTGCAAAGTATAATAAATACTTTTCCAGGGGCGCGGCGCTTTCACCCAGCCTGTGGGCAAACGGAGTGGAGGCTATGCCGCTTGTCACAAACGGCAAGTTCGGCAACGACAGTATACTGTACATGGACTACGGCAGTAAGGAATTTAAAAACCACGCCGAACAGAGGCGTGCTTTTGCAAACACCGTCGGCGAACTTATACAAAAGGGCGTTATAGTTACCGCAAGGATTGTGGCGGGCGGAACGCACTGCGAGGCGAGCTGGGAAAAGCAAATTCCCTACTTTTTAAAAGCATTAGATTTTGAGGTATAACATAATGAAAAACTTTATCTTTATTTCACCCAACTTCCCCGAGAATTACTGGAATTTCTGCAGGGAACTTAAAAACAACGGCGTAAACGTTCTGGGCATAGGCGACTGCCCTTACGACAAACTTACGGACAACCTTAAAGGTTCGGTCAACGAATATTACTACGTAACCAACCTTGAAAACTACGACGAAGTTTACCGCGCGGTTGCGTTCTTTGCCTTCAAATACGGCGAAATAGACTTCCTTGAAAGCAACAACGAATACTGGCTGGAGCGCGACGCATATCTTCGTACGGCGTTCAATATAAAGACAGGCTTTAAGAAAACCGACGTCAAGAAGATTAAATTCAAGTCACAGATGAAAAAGTACTATCAGAAGGCGGGCGTTAAGACGGCAAGATATTACGTTGTAAAGACCTTGCAGGGCTGCCTTAAATTTATCGAAGAGGTAGGCTATCCCGTAATCGTCAAGCCCGATAACGGCGTCGGCGCGGCGGATACGCGCAAGATTAAAAACGAGAAAGACCTTAACGAGTTCTTCGAGACCAAGCACGACGTTTCTTATATTATGGAAGAGTACATTGCGGGCGAGGTTGTAACTTACGACGCAATCATAAACAGCAAGGGCGAACCCATTTTTGAAACGGGCAACGTTACTCCCAACTCCTTAATGGATGTCGTTAACGACGGCGGCAACTGCTTATTCTATATATTAAACGAACCTTATCCCGACGTGAGAGAGGTCGGCAGGAACACGGTAAAAGCCTTCAACGTAAAATCGCGTTTCGTTCATTTTGAGTTCTTCCGCCTTACAAAAGACCAGCACATAGGCAATAAAGGCGAGGTTGTCGCGCTCGAAGTCAATATGCGCCCCAGCGGCGGTATTTCACCCGATATGATGAACTACGCCAACAGCACAAACGTGTACAAAATCTGGGCTGATATGATAACATACGACAGCACTCTTGTTGCCACGGGCGAAAAATACTACTGCGCGTTTGCAGGCAGGCGCGACAATAAAGAGTTCGTTTATTCCGAACAGGACATCCGTGACAAGTACCCCGAAAACATAAAGCAGGTGGGAAGAGTGCCCGAGGCGTTAAGCAACACAATGGGCAACATCCTGTACATAGCCTCGTTCAAGACTAAAAAGCAGATGGAAGAGTTCTATTCTGACGTACTTCAGGTTAAGTAAATATAACAACTCTTGGATAGTCGGTCCAAGAGTTGTTTATTTAAGTTGCTATGGCAAAATGCGCAGACTTGACAAAGAATTACTGTAATTGTATAATCTGAAAATAGTTTATTTATTGCGAGGCAAATATGAATATAGCAGAGCAGTTGTTCAAATACTTATCGGAAATCGAAGAGGTAGAGGCAGTCGCACTCGGCGGCTCGCGCGCGGGCGAAGTGTTTGACTCCAAGTCCGATTATGACGTGTATTTGTATTGCGTCAAGCCCGTGCCCGAAGCGTTGCGCAAAGGAATTTTAAAAAAGTATTGCAGTTATATGGAGATTGGCAATAGCTTTTGGGAATATGAGGATAATTGTACGCTGTCCGACGGTACAGACATAGATATACTGTACCGCAATCTCGACGACTTCGCGGCGGGAATTTCAGCGGTAGTGGACGAAGGCCGTGCCGGCAACGGCTATACTACGTGTATGTGGCATAATCTTATGCAATGCAAAGTGCTGTACGATAAAAGCGGAAGACTTACCGCAATTAAGCAAAAATACAATGTTCCATACCCCGAAAAGCTAAAAAAGAATATTATATCGCGTAATATGCGTTTATTGCGCACAGCTTTGCCTGCGTACGAAACGCAAATTAAAAAAGCCGTCATACGCGGTGATTGTGTAAGCGTTCACCACCGTGTTACGGAATTTTTGGCATCATACTTCGATATAATTTTCGCATTGAACGAAAAAACACATCCGGGCGAAAAGCGTCTTATTACATTAGCAAAAAAGATGTGTAATATTCTTCCTTGTAATTTCGAACAAAATATAGAGCGTCTATTCAAAGATATGTCAGCCGACACCGCACAAGTCCCGCACGATATTGCAGACATTATAGACAGTCTGGAAAAGATATTGTATTAAATATGAAAAACGTATTCGATTATAAATCGCCCGATTTTAATGAACTTACAAAGTTCGGCTTTATTGCCGACGGGAATAATTATTCGTACGTCACGCAAATACTTGACGGCCAGTTTGAAATGCGCGTAAACGTATCTTCGGATAAAGAAGTTAGAACGCAGGTTATCGATTTGAGTACGGGCGAGCCTTATACCCTGCATCTGGTTGCGGACGCGGGCGGGACTTTTGTGGGCGCAGTCCGCGCCGAGTACGAACAAGTTTTAAACGAAATAAGCGAAAAGTGTTTTGAAAGGGACGTGTTTAAAAGCGACACGGCGCATCAGGTTATAGAATACGTCCGCAAAAAATACGGCAGTGAGCTTGAGTATTTATGGAAAACCTTTCCGTCGAACGCCGTTTTGAGAAGAAAGGACAGTAATAAGTGGTACGGAATTTTACTCATTCTTTCAAAAAGGAAACTGGGGCTGGATTCGGACGAGGTTGTGGATATGATTGATTTGCGCATAGACCCGAACGTTCTTCCTTCCGTTGTCGACGGCAAGAAGTATTTCCCCGGTTACCATATGAATAAGAAGAGCTGGTTCACCATTTGCCTTGACGGCTCGGTTGCCGTCGAAGAAATATGCGGGTGGATAGATAAAAGTTACAATCTTGCAAAGTAGGGCTTTTAATATTTTTTAAAATTATCCGTTCTAAATTTCCCCGAAGTGAAATATGTTATTGTACACATAGTTTTTGCGGAGGCGGATATGCTTGATTACAACGTTTACGAAGACATTGCCGGACGGAGCGGCGGAGATATTTATATAGGCGTAGTGGGACCTGTTAGAACAGGTAAGTCCACACTTATCAAAAAATTCATGACCGAGCTTGTAATTCCCAACATAGCAGAAGGCAACGATAAAGCGGTCATGACAGACGAACTGCCGCAGTCCGCGTCGGGTAAAAGCGTTATGACTACGGAACCCAAGTTCGTTCCCGCAAAAGCGGCGCAGGTAAGAATAGAAAACGCCTCGGCAAACGTCAGGCTTATCGACTGCGTCGGCTTTATTACGGACGGTGCCGTCGGCTTTGAAGAGGACGGCAAGCCCCGCCTTGTAAACACGCCGTGGAGTGAAGAGCCCCTTCCCTTTGAAAGGGCTGCCGCGGTGGGGACGGAAAAGGTCATCAAGGAACATTCCACGATAGGCATACTCGTCACCACCGACGGAAGTATTGCGGATATCCCGAGACAGGGCTACATCGCTGCGGAAGAGCGCACGGTAAAAAGCCTTAAAGAGATAGGCAAACCTTTCGTTATTGTATTAAACTGCGTCGACCCTTCTTCAGAAAGGGCAAAGGCGCTGAGGGCGGAGCTTGAACAAAAATATTCAAATACCGTAATTTGCGCGAACTGCGAAAATATCGACGCGGGCGGACTTATGAACATTTTAAAGGCGGTTCTTTTCGAGTTCCCCGTGGCTTCGTTCGACGTGGATATTCCCGACTGGCTGAGATATCTTTCGCCCGACTGCACGGCGCTTTCCGAACTTTTGGAAAGGGTGCGCGCGCTTGCCCCCAAGATATGTAAAATGAAAGACTGCTCGGTATTCGACAATATGTTCTCGGGCTGTTCTTACTGGAAGGAAGAGGGCGGAGTTGATTTAAATCTTTCGGACGGCAGGGCGCATATCACCGCTTATCCTGCGGACGGAATTTTCTTTGATATGCTGTCCGAGATTGCGGGCGATAAGATTTCGGACGAGGCAACTCTTATGCGCTACGTGCGCGGAACGGCGGAGGCCAAAAAGGGCTACGATAAAATTAAGGACGCGCTCGAATGTGCAAGGGTAAACGGCTACGGCATAGTTCAGCCCGACGACGAGGATATGACGCTTGAACAGCCTCAGGTTGTAAAGCAGGGCGCAAGTATGGGCATTAAGCTTAAAGCCACCGCACCCAGCTACCACATAGTAAAGATAGACGTGACGGGTGAAGTCAGTCCCATTATGGGCAACGCCAAGCAGAGCGAAGGTATAGTGCAGGGAATGATGAGCGGGTTTGAAACCAACCCCGACACCATGTGGGAAACGAACGTATTCGGCAAATCTCTCCGCGGAATGGTAAAGGAGGGCCTGTCGGGCAAGGTATCCTGTATGCACGACGATACCAAGGCGAAGATGCGCCGCGCCATTACAAGGATAGTAAACGAAGGAAGGGGCGGAGTAATCTGTATCTTGTTATAAACAGCGTATAATCGCTGCAACACTTTGCGGCGTTTACGAAATAAATAAAGGAGTGGGCGGGCGCAGTTTTCTGCGCCCGCCCGTTTAAGGTTCTTCATTATTGCCGTCCAACTCGTGACCTTTGCCAGCGTCTACGTTTTCGGGGACAAACATTTCGCCGTCCGCACTGTAAAGCGCGGCGTCGTTTTTAAGGGTCATAATATATTCCGCGTATTGTTTGTCGGTGAGTTTGGCTATTTTTTTCTTTGCCATAAGCTGATTTCCTCCGCTTAGTCCATTATTCTTTTTTATTATTATGTTCTTTATACGCCGCTTTTATTCCGCATAAATTTGCTGTAAAATTTTGGCTACACCCCCGAATATGTCGCGACTAACGCAAAAATTTTTGAAAAATCGCCAAAAAAAATTAATAATTATATTTACTTTTTATACTATTTGGTGTAAACTATATAATAGACTTTTTATTTATAAGTAATATTACGTTCAGAGGTGGATTATGCCATACGATAAAAACGAACCCGAATATACCGGTGGACCCAAGAAAGCGGACATTATTATCAAAAATACGCACGACCTTGCCATAAGGCAGGAAGAGCTGTCCGAACAGACAAGGCTCGCCGTTGCCAAAATCGAAGAGGCTATCCGGCTGTTCAGTCAGGGCAGTCAGGTCAATCAG
>JAIDSQ010000065.1:6042-6544 GCA_029061155.1 Clostridia bacterium | reverse complement strand
GTTAGCAACCTTGCCCATATACGCCGAAAAGTTTTCCATTGAAAAGAACGTCGTCCAATATCCGCTCAGATTTCCTTTAAACTCTTCCCACGTTCTCGGTAAATGTAACGGAAGTTCAAACGGTTGCTGCGTGAAATCATTTACAGTCAAATCACCGTGCCAGCCCAAATTAAAGAATTCCGATATGTAATACTTCCCGGAGTTCCAGAACGCTACGCAGCTCTCCCATATTCGAAGATGAGCGTATCTGAAATAGAACGGAATCAGGGCTATGCTTGCCACGATGCACGCAAGCATTATCCAATGACGGTAATCTTTCAGAGATTTAAAGTATTCTTTAATTCGCTGCATATCACACCCCCAACCGTCCGAACGTAAACACGAAGTAACCGACAACAAGTACGATTACAATAACCGCAACTATCTTAATTACGTTTTTAAAATTTTTCATATAATCACCTATCGAAACAAAACATAAACAAAATGAAAAAGAACCATAACA
>JAIDSQ010000065.1:4291-6032 GCA_029061155.1 Clostridia bacterium | reverse complement strand
CAATTAATAATTGAAACGGGACCGAAATATAAATTAATATTTTTATAAATATTTTCATTTTAATTAACCTTGATTTTATTTTTTCTATATGATAGAATTTGTGTATGATTTATAATTTGCTTAACACTTTAACAGACCCAGACAATATTCCAGACGGTTACGGCGGTTTGGATATGCGCCCAATTTGGACGTTAGTAATCACAATTATTGCAATAGCTGTTATCCTTATTTCAGCTTATATCATTTATTACTTATACAAGAATTCAAAGAACGAAGAAATAACAAACAGGAAGTGGATACCGTATGCAGTCATTGCAACCGCTGTCATACTTACAATTTTGTTAATTACGTTCTGTTGCCTTGCTGTAAAAAAATAAATAAACTTATCTAAAAGACGGTTTTTTTTAACCGCCTTTTTTAAATATGCTTTTCAACAATTTAAACGGAGCAGATATAACTGTTTTAATTGCGTTCCGAATAAATTTAAAAAAGCGCTTAACGCCCGGAACAAACTGTAAAACTAATACAAGAAAAATTAAGAATATGATTGTTAGAATTATCTTCACAAACATATCCCAAAAGTCCTTAAACGCTTGTGCTAAATCTGCTGCACCAACACCATCAGCGATATTATCAGGGTCGGTAAGGTCATTGACAACGCCTAAATCGTAATAATTACCGCTTATATCTTGAAAGTGCAAACGAAGTAAACCGACGTCATAAACGTCTGAATAGTTATCAATGTGATGCACACCACCCGTCATTGAAGACCCGTATTTGTCTTCTGTTCTATCCGTTTCGAGATATGTAAAAACCCATTGACTTTCTTTTATTTTTTCTCTTTGGATATCGGAAATTTTAACACCTTGTTTTAAAGCAGTTTCAATAAATTTTTCAGAAGATAAAATTCTATTCCATTTAAAATCTTTTGCACCAAGACCAGGACCAGAATATGACATTACGTCACTATCTTTAAGTGTTATAACTTGATTTACTCGTTCGTTAGAATACGTTAATGTATGGTCACCATAACCGTAAGTATCCCGAACGTCGCGTATAGAATAGTTCAAATCAGCGTCGTAAATGTGCTTTATTACGTACTCTTCAACGCTGAAACAGTAAAACCAACAGTCCGTAGGCTTATCTGTTTTAATTAAATCACTCCAAGTTAAACCGTCTTCAAAAGTAAAATTTCCATTAAAAACAGTATCGACATAAAGCGTATTAAACGTATTCATTTCATAATGCTTGCTACCGTTCAAATCGCAAACATACCATTGTTGACCGACAGAATAAGCAATATCCGTTTTCGGAAACTCTTCGTCGCTTTCGTCTATATCCGAATGGACCATACGGAAAATTTCAACTATGTTGTAGTATCTGTCACCGTCATTCGGAACGGTAAAACCGTCAACGTAGTACTTGTCTAACGTTCCACTTGTAGAAACAAGCCGAAGATTATACAACTTAGGCGTTAAACCTGCACCGTTCAGAGAATAACCGTAACTTATAGATATTTTCGTTCCTACAAGGTCGTATGTATCGTGACAAGGCTGATAAGCGTAAACGAACAATTCTTTATTCGAGCTTTCAGCAATCTGTATTACCTGCAACGAATAATCGTCCGAAACGTAAGGATAATCGTTTTCATTAAAATCTTTATCCTTTCGTAAGTCCTGCAAAACTTCCGCCGAAGTTTCAGCACTTGCAACCTTAACGCCATAAACGTCAACGTATGCAA
>JAIDSQ010000065.1:0-4281 GCA_029061155.1 Clostridia bacterium | reverse complement strand
CGTATGCAAGCAAGCCAACAACGGCAGAGAGCAGAACCACAGCTATTAAACTGCAAATTTTTAAAATCTTATTTTTCATAATAAAATCTATGGCGGTTGACTTTTGCCAACCGCCACGCCTTTCTTAATTATTTATTTTGTAATCGTAAAACACGAAGGCAATTTCGATATATCAGTTGCAGACCAAGGCGAACCCCTTTCCGACGACTCGCAACAAATAATTATACATTTTGTTTGCTTATTCAAAACAAGCCCAGTTTCGGTAACCGACTTTGAAGAAATATAACTATCTGCCGAAGGCAAATCTTTAAACTCAAAGACTACACAAGTAGCAGAAGAATATCCTTCACTTAATTTTGAAAAATTGCGTTTTATAGTTGAACCGCCCACAACTTTTAAACAAGTAGTGGAAGTAGCAGCATACTGATTGCCCGTATCCCAATCAAGCGTTGAAGAAATCAAACATAAACCAGGAGTAAATACAAGACTATCGGTATCGGCAACAACTTCCATTAATTTGCCTTTATAGCTTGTAAACCTGCCGTTTATATCTTGATTTTTCTTTACCTTAACAGTTAACTGCATAGGATATTTAACCCTTTCGGTAAGACTGATTTTGCCGTCCTCGTCGTCTCTCGGTTCAATTACGATACGAGCATACGCGCCATTAACAGGCGCTTTACCGCTATAACCGTCCGTCAAAACTTCCGTAGAAGATATGTAATTATCAAGTATATCATAGTAGAATATCTGATAATTGACCGTACTATCGAAATCGGGCTTAACCTGCAAGCCGTAACAGCCGAACGCTTCCTTTGTATAAAGCGTACTTTCGTCATTGACGTACTTACCGTCTGCGCCGAGATTGCCGACATCGTAACTGAGCGTTACTTTCTTTAAATCGTTTTTGGTGTAGTCAACTAACGCCTTAATACCCCAAGCTATTAACCCCAACGCTGCAACGCCTGCAAGAGCAAGCGCAATAGTTTTAAATAAGCCTTTTCCTTTTAAACTGATTTTCATTATTTTTTACCTCCGTTTTTAGCTTTCCACGCAGCTCTATCCGCTGCTCTTTTTTGTTTATACGCTTGACGTTCAGCCGGAGTAGAATTTTTATACTTAGTTATTCTCGCCGACTCGTTACGCGCATCACGCTGTCCTCTTGCATACGCACGCTGTTCAGTTTCTGAAAACTTACTGTTTGATTTTACAGCTTTACTTCCATTTGCCACAGCGGTATAATGCTTCCTTTTCTCTTTCTGCCCAAATCCAAAAAATGCCATTTTTTTACCTCACTTTTTATTTTTTTACTTTCCGGCTTAGCTTGCCGTTTAAGCCTTTTTAATGAGGTAATCACCTTATACCTTTTCATTCCCGACGTCGGGAATAGGGGTGCACTCCCCTACTCTTCTTTTAAACTATCCAGGTTATCCCGGATATTCTTTCTACTGAAATAAATCTCATTTTTCTTAACGATATTCTCAATCACACTTGCAAGCTTTTCGGATACAAACTCGTCAGTATCCATTTTTCTCAGCTCGTGAATAATCTCTCGAATTTCGGCTTCCGAAGAATCCGGCTCATTCAGAACACTGTCATCAAACTTCAAACCGTAAAAACAACCGTAGCCCTGCATTGCTCGGCGACCTTCCAGAGCAAAGAACAAAGCTTTAAACTCTTCATACGTCAGACCGTTGTCTATCCTGCCGGTTTTAGATTTACGTTGCTGTGCGTGCTTATCGTCCAATAGACCTTTAACGACATACTTGAATATTTGGTGATAATTTCCGTCCGCTCGATTTACCTTACAAGAATATCCGCCCGAAGATTCTATCGACGTTTTCGTTACCCGGTCACCGTCATAGCAAAGCTTCCAAAGCTTTTGAATAAAAACTTCAAATGCGCTCCACTTATTTTCACACCTGCCGTTATTAAACGAAAACGCATTTACAAACACTTTCGGATTATCTAAGTTCAAGCCTTTTTTGAACGCAAAGATACAATGCAAATGTGGGTGATAATCATCACGTTTTAAATTGTGAGTTATCTCTAACGAACGGATCGCGCCGACATAACCGAAACCGCCGAAGTTTATTCCTCTGATTTTCTTTCGTCCGGATATGTACTTAATCAATCTTGCAAATGAATCGATAATATCCCTAACCGCTTTCGGAAGAAACAGCGCGCCGACGTTCGGAACAGTCAACGTTATGTGATAAATATCAAAACACTTTTCAAGCTCTTTCAGAAGCGGAGTGTATTTGCGCTCCCGGGCATTTGCAAGTTGCTTTTGACAGTTGCCGCAGAACTTATCACCGCAAAGCTTTATTGTCTTGACTTCATGTATTCCAAGTTCCTTGAATCGCACAGTATCGATGAACCGACCACAGCGCAACACCCTCCCGACACGCTTACTAATTAAAACGTTGAAGTCCTTAGTTACACCGCCACGAGTTTTACATAAGTCCTCGTATTCCTTGCCTAAACGTTCATAGTACTCAGCTGTTACAGCGTTGACACGAATACGCCGTGACATAGCAGAAAAACTTTTACTGTCAGTCTTATAGCTATTCAGTTTTTTGTAAAATTCTAAATCCATAAACAGCCCCCGACTGACCGTTTTGTGGGTCAAGTTAATTGTAAGAGTTCAAGAGTTCGTCCCGAAGCCACCTGCGGCGGCCTCGGGAACTCACTTAAAAACTCTTAGTTCTGACTATAAGGCGAAGTCTGCAAAACCTCTAATCCGATAAGCGACGGTCTTCCACCGGGATAATCCGATTCCTGATATGTAGGCTTCACGACGTCACCAAAGCGCAACGTTTCCTGATTTGACAATAACACCCCGTCCTTCGTAAACAAATCGAATACGCGCGTTTTACCGTCGCTTTCAATTCCGGCAATAGATACCTTGTTAAAAGGTTTCTGCTTGTCCTTGCTCTTTCCTGCAAATGCGTTGATAAATACAAACTTACTCATAAATTACCTCTCTTTGCCGGGCGAGTAATACCCGGACTTATTTTTTATATAAAACCGCTACGGGAAGCGTTTCACTGTCGGGAAGTTTTACAACTCCCCGCAGCAAAGTTTTATCCAATTTAATTTTCAAATAAATCTTTCAAATTTTCATACCGACGGCAGCAACGACACTTATTCAAATTAGTTCCGTTATGCTTGCAGCCGTCACACTTACCGATATTAATTGCCTTACGAGCCAAATCATTTATTTTCTTATACTCGTCTATCTTTACGGTTATCTCGTCCGCAGCCGGCAATGTCTTTACACTCTTATCCTCTTTGACAACGTTCTGAACGCCACTCATCGTCGCTTCTAGCTTTTCATTTTCCTCTTTCTGAACAAGCTCGTTATATACTTTCAGAACGGCAGAAACAGTTTTTTTCCTTAACTTTTGCTTTTCGTCCCACTTGTAATTTAAGAATACTCCTCTGCTTCCGTCTAACAATTTCATTACCTTACGATACTGTCGCATATCATCAACGGATGTATTTGACGGAATTACTTTTGTCAATGCTATTAAAGACGTCAAATTGCGATTATAACTTTCGCCTGCATAAGCCCAAAACTCCGTCAATAACGAAAAAGAATATCCTTGAAATTCCGGATAAAAATCGTCTGTTTTATCGTCAATAAAATTAGCCAAATCTTTATAACGATATGCCGAAGTAGAAGAAAGTCCTATCTTCCCGATTAACTTAGCAAATCCTTCGTCAGTACCATAACGAGATAATGACGGTTGATACTTTGCAGAGCTACCGTAACATTGAGCTTCTGATACGGAAGAATCCGTAACATAGTAAAGATTTTCATAAATTCTTTTTATCGCTATACAGAATTTAGGTGTGCCACGAAATACAGTCTGTCCAAATGTATAAACTTCACGTAATGATTGCTTAACAAGTTCACAACCGGTGTTATACTTTTCCAATGTCTTTTCTGAATTGTCTATCTCGTCACAGCGTTTTTCATAATTCCATTTCGTACATTGTGCCGGTTTAAGTTCAGAAAGAAATCCCTCTATACCTTCCGGCAGTTCTTTTACTTCAATTAATTCGTTCATAGTTTCACCTTACCTTTAAAATTTTCTATTTGTTATCCCCTACCAAAGCGGACACAGCGTTTCCGCCGAATCCGCCCGGCAAGGTGATTACCGTCGCCCGGTTACGGTTCTTTACCCGTTCCCGAACATTCAAACTTTTTATATCCGGCTTCATAAAGACACTGTGCTGCAACATGCGGAGAGATATAGCCCGGTCTCATATACA
>JAIDSQ010000064.1 GCA_029061155.1 Clostridia bacterium | reverse complement strand
CGGGGGCTCGGTGATGGGTATAACAGACAGAGGTATTATAAAGGACTTTACGGCGCGAAAAAGCAAAAATAACTGCGCTTAATGACGAATAAAGTAAAAGGGCGCGGACGAATTACCGTCCGCGCCCCTTTACGCAGCTCTGTTGACAAACTTTTGCATTTATGCTAGATTTGAATATAGTAATATTTAATGAAAAAATAAAATTAAATAAGGAGCAAAAGCCTTATGAAAAAATCAGATAAGATTGACTTATTGCGCAACTCGATAGGGACGTATAACCTTTGCAGATGTTTTTTCGACTATAACCCCGACTATTGGTATTATTATGTTCTTGATGTTTCCGACAAGCTGTTTTTAGGCATTGAAGAAGATGATTTTTTACTTGACGGCTTTGAAATACGAAAAATTTCCAATCTCAAAAAGGTTGAAATAAAGGACGACATTTGCGTTAAGATAAACGATGAGAATAAAATACTTGCAAATGTCGATGCGCCTAAGATTGATATTTCTTCTTGGAAAGCCGTGTTTGAATGTTTAAAAGCTCTCGACATAATTATAATTGTGGAAAATGAGATAACCGACAGAGGCGAAGACTTTTTCCTGATTGGACGCATATTAGATGTTAAGGCGTCGCATGTTGCCTTTTCGTCTTTTGACGCGGACGGTATATGGGATAACGATATTCAAATACCGTATTCAAAGATAACGAGCGTGACTTTCAATAGCAGATACACGAAAAATTGGCAGGAATATTTTTCAAAACATTAACAGTTTAATAGGCGGGCACTTTTGTGCCCGCCCTTTATATTTCCAAAGTATTTAATATTTGCTTTACTTCCTGCGTGGTTGCGCATTGGAATAGCTTTAATTTTATACCCGACGCGCCCGACATACCCTTTATGTAAAATGCTATCATCTTGCGCATAAACACGCACGCAAAACGTTCGCCGAAATATTTTACGGTGTCGTCAATCTGACTAAGTATTATTTGCTTTTTATTTTGTACCGGCTTGCCCGTAAGCTCGGCAAATATCCACGGCGAATACATTGCCCCCCTTGCAACGGCTATTCCGTCCGCGCCCGTATTTTCAATAAGCTTGTCCGCATCCTCTTCGGTAAACACTCCGCCGTTGGCAATCACGGGAATTTTTACGGCGTTTTTTGCCGAGGCTATGCTTTTGTAGTCCACTTCCCCCGCGTAAATTTTATCGCGCGTTCTGCCGTGGATTGTTATTAAATCGGCTCCCGAATCCTCGCACATTTTTGCAAACTCGACGGCAATTACGCGGTCTTTATCGTAGCCCGTGCGGAACTTTACGGAAACGGCTTTACCGCTCTTTTTTACCGCCTTTATTATTTTCGAGGCAAGGGGCAAATTGTTCATAAGTGCGCTGCCCTCGCCGTTGCTTGTTATCTTGGGCATGGGACAGCCCATATTTATATCTATGAGCGAAAAGGGCGCGACAGCCTCGCTTAATGCGGCGCGCTCCATAAACTCGGGGGCGCTGCCGAAAAGCTGACAGGCTTTTACACCCTCGTAGCCCTCAGTTACCAAAAGCAAGTCACGCGTTTTTTCGTTGTTGTAGCAAAGCCCTTTGGCGCTTACCATTTCGGTAAATGTCAACCCCGCGCCCAAGTTGTAGCACATTTGCCTGAACACTGCGTTTGTGTAACCCGCGAGGGGCGCTAAAAATATATTGCTTTTAATTTCTAGCCCGCCGGCGTTAATTGTTTTTAAGTTCATTTTTAGCTTTTAACCAGTACCAGTCAAGTTCGAGTTCGTTCAAGTCGGTAATGTTTTTGCCGTCGGCAATTATAAGCTGTTCGCACTTGACGAACCTTTGCGTAAATTTTTTGGTTGCCGCGCGCAACGCCTCTTCGCAGTCCACGCCAGCAAGACGGCAGGTGTTTACCGCCGAGAACAGGACGTCGCCCGCCTCGTCGAACACTCCCTCCTTATCCTCTGCAACAAGCGCGGAAATGAGTTCGGCTACTTCGTCCGTCAATCTCTCTGACGCAGACACTGCCGACATAAAGTCCATACCTGACTTCGCCGCGCGCTTTTGAACCTTCTGCGCACGCATGCATGCGGGGAAGTTGTTGGGAACGGCAAGCACCGTTTCGCCGAAAGTGGTCTGGTGTTTTTCCACCGTCTTGTTCTTTTCCCAGACGCTCAGCGCCTCGCTACTGTCCGTAGCCTTGTCCTTACCGAATATGTGCGAATGGCGGAATATAAGCTTTTTTACAAGGCGTGTTATTGCGTCCGTTCCGTTGAAAACGCCCTGCTCCTCTTTAATTACGGAGTGGAATGCCGCCTGCAAAATTACGTCGCCCGTTTCCTCTTCTATGCCGTCGTCGTCATTACGCTCGATTGCGTCGGCAAGCTCGTACGCCTCTTCCACGACGTTGCTTTTTATGCTCTCGTTTGTCTGAACCCTGTCCCAGGGGCAACCGTCAGGCGCACGCAAAAGCTTGACAAGCTTTTCTATATCGGCGTAGTCGTAGCGTTCCTTTTTGAGGAAGTCGCCTTCCTCCACCGCAACCGCGCAGGAATAGTCGTAATTTTTTTGTCTGTCAATTTCGTACACGGCAATTTTTTTGCACTCGTTTCCGCGGATAAATGTGCATTCGAGCTCTTCGCCGAATAAGTCTGAAAGGGTGCGTTTTACCTCACCCGCTATGTATTCGCAGTCGATATCGTAAACGACCGCGCTATGACAGCTTTTAAGTTCCTCCACACCGTACGCAGATATTGCGGTAAACCCGCCATTTATACCTGCAAGCGCTGCGGCGTTCGCGCCTTTGGAAACGCCCTCGATTATTTCAATATCGCGGTGCTTTTTTATTATTATGGAGCACGCCTCGTCCTCGCACACAGCGCCGTCCACGCAGTAGCATACGTCGCTTTCCGCCGCTGCTTTGAGTACCGCCGCAGCGAGCTTTTTATTCAGCGTATCGAACGAACGGCTTGAAGAAAACAGTTCGTCCAAAGTCTGCACGTTGTAGACTTCAAGACTTTTAAATGACTGCGTAAGCGACGTGCGCGCCATTATCCTGCCGCTGTTTTTCAGTGCGGTTTCAGCTCTCTTCGTTAAGTCGCCCGCGTGTACCCCTAAACCTATTAAAGTTATTTTCATTGCGTTTACCTTTGTATTTTTTCTCTCTAATAATATACCAGAAATTTATCAGTCCCGCAACCAAATAACTGCAATTTGCCGAGATTGCCGCGCCCACTATCGAAAGTGAAGTAAATTTTATAAGTACGGCCGTCACCGCCACCCGCACTATTGCCGAAACCCATTGCGTAACCGTGCTTTTAAGCGGTCTGCCGAGCGACGTAAGACACGCCGACGAGGTCTGCACGAGGGACAGCGTTACTGCGTTTACCGCCATTATCCTTACAAGCTGTACAAGAAGTTCGCGTTCGCTTTGAGAAAGCGACGAAAAAATTAGCCGTGCCGCCAAGGGCGCAAACACAAACAGTGCAATTGCGCAGGGTACGGAAATTGCAAACGTTATTAAAAGGGCTTTAAAGGCTTTGCTTTTCGCTCCGTCGATATCGCCTTTTGCCGCAAGCGGGGAAATTTGCGGAACGCTTGCCGCGGCAAGCCCGTACGTTACCGACACGGGAAGATTGACTATCGTTACCGCGCAACCTGAAAAAATACCGTAAAGCGAAGTCGCGCTTTCGGTCACGTTCCTTAAAAGGTTTACCGCCACTATGCTTTCGACAAGCTGGCTTACGGGCATTGCGATTGCAGTGAACGTAAGCGGTATGGTGTAGCTTAAAATTGCGCTGTACGTCACGCCGTTCACCCTGTAAAGCGGGCGGGGCGCACGGTTTTTATTGTACCAGTAAATGGCAATCAGCATTGACAACGCCTCGCTTACGGTAACGGCAAACAGAGTTGACGCTACGGCAAAGGGCATATTATTACGGAAAACGTATGCAAGCGCACAGCCGAGCGCGACTTTTATCAGCTGTTCGCACACTTCGGTTACGGCTGTGGGGTACATATTACCCCTGCCCTGAAAATATCCGCGCACGACGGACAATATTGACACAAAAAATACCGAAGGGCACAGCATTATACAGCACAGGCGTATTGCGCTTTCCTGCTGAACATGGGCAAGGGGCGCGGACGCGATATACATAAGTAGCGTACCTATAACGCCGATTGTGCCGTACAGCATAAAAGCACGGCTTTCCGCGCCCGATTTCCCCGAAGAAATTAGTCTTGCAATGCCCGTGGGTATGCCCGACGCCGATACCGTAAGAAGTATGCAGTACAGCGGGTACACCATCTGATAAATGCCCATTCCTTCTCCGCCGAGGAAGTTTGTAAGCGGTATGCGGTACAGCGCGCCAAGCAGTTTTGATATGAACCCGCCAAGCGATATGATAAGCGCGCCCTTTATGAACGACTGCTTTTTACTTAGCATAAATTACTCGAACTGGTTTGCGAGAATGGTTGCGGAAAGCTGGGCAAGCTTGCACGCGCCCGCCTCTATTCTTGCACCCTGTTCGGTTGATACAAGGGCAACCGCGCCAAGGCAGTCGCCGTTGCAGACGATGGGAACTATTATCTGTGCAGTAACTGAGTCGCCTTCGGAAGTTATGGGAACGACGTCACCGCCTTCGGAAAGGTTGGCGATATAGCTCTTCCTTTCTCTTAAAATCTTCTCCATTTTCTCGGAAAGGTTCTTTCCGTCAAACGCGCGCTGACCTCTGCCTGAGGCGTGAAGGACTGCGGCCGTGTCGCAAATTACCGCAATCTGCCCCGACAAGTCGGAAAGAGATTTTGCCGTTCCTTCCGAGAATTTATCGAGCGACGCTATGGGCGAATATTTTTTGAGCATAAGCTCGTCATGGTCGGTAAATATTTCCAGCGGGTCGCCCGACTTTAACCTGAGCGTCGAGCGGATTTCCTTGGGAATAACCACTCTTCCTAATTCATCTATTCTTCTTACAATTCCTGTAGCTTTCATAATTAAACTCCTCACAAATTTTCATTGCTATTATGCGCAAAGAAAATTTCGTGAATTTTAGCGGCTTTGCCGCTCTTTGCGCAATACTAAGGGCAAACAATAATATAATTGCGCAAATTCACACCACTGAGGTCGCAAGCGACAAATTGGGTGCGCTAAGCAAAAAGTGTGATTTTTGTTTGCGCCGCTTATTATTGAAAATACCTTTGCGGGGAAATTTTCCCGCAAAGGTATTTTGTGTAAATATCAATCACTTATTCATTTTACTCATTTTCAAGACAGCTGTATTGTCTATATCAATATATGTTACTGACTTTAAAAAAACAATAATCGGAAAAAGTAAATATGCTATAGAGATATTCAATTTTTCCTGTTGAAAACAGAGCGGATTTATGGTAAAATATTACTAATAATCAAACAAATATGGAGACAATTATAAAATGAATCTTATTGGCACAAAAGTAAAACATAAATTATTTGGCGAAGGTAAAATTACAAAAATTGATAAAATTAACAACAGAGTCACCGTTCAATTTTCAATTGGTGAAAAAGTTTTTGGTTACCCTTTCTGCTTTACAAATTTTTTGGAAATAATCGACGAAAAAATGAAATCTGAAATCTCTATTATAATTAATCAAGAAGTTCAAAGAAGGGAACATGAAAGGGAAATAGAAGAGATCAAACGTCATGAGCGCGCACAAGCCTATGAAATGGAGCGTGCAAGTAAAACTTCAAGGAGCTATCCAAGGCAAAATATAGCGTTCAAATGTACTTATTGCAATGGAGGTAAATCAAATTCTTGCATAGGTTTTAACGGACTTTGCTCTGACGAACAAAAAAAATATAACATTTTTACAAAAGAACGCACTTGGTGTTTTGCTGAAGAAAACCCTTGCAGAATGTATTTGGAAGGTAAAATTACGAAAACACAATTAGAAGAAAAATATAAACAAGATAATTCTTCCGTTTGCTATGAAAGCAATCTTTTCCGTGCATGGTGCTACGAGGCTGGTTATGTAGTGCGTGGAAGAAACAAAGGTAAACCTAATACTATTCGAGGAGTACAAACAAACTGTCTATGCGTTCTTACCACGCAAAAACCCAAAGCAAATAAAATGCAACGCTATATCTTCGGCGTATTTATTGTTATCCGATCTGATGAAGGTGATGAAATGAGTGCCGGTAAGGTTATGGCTCATCCGAAATATAGAATTGCATTGACAGATAATGAAGCTGAGAAAATGTGTTTTTGGAATTATCATAAGAATACAAGAGGTAAAGATCCTTACAAATGGGGGCAGGGATTATTCCGATATATAGATGACACTACAGCTTTAAAGATTTTGGATGATTTAAAAGTGTTAAAACAAAATACACCAGACGAAAAATTAGTTAACGAAATGGCTGAATATTTTTGCAGTGTTAATAAATTAAAAAGATAAAAGTTATAGGCGACAGGTTAAATCCTGCCGCCTTTTTTGTGTAAGTAAATATTTTGTGTAAGCAAACAATTGTTATGCGTGAATTTAAGTTTGCGCAGGCTGCTCGACAGGTTTTTCCTCCTCTTGGGCAGGCTCGGAAAGTTCGGGGTGTTTCAT
Organism: Clostridia bacterium; assembly: GCA_029061155.1. Taxonomy (GTDB): domain Bacteria; phylum Bacillota; class Clostridia; order Christensenellales; family Borkfalkiaceae; genus Coproplasma. Next base: position 5,912 of record JAIDSQ010000064.1, on the reverse strand, counting down.
TAGTTTCGAGAAGAAATATTTCTGCACGAAAATATATCCTATACCTATAAGCACCATTACGATACTCCAGATCTGCGAGGGGGAAAGCGCGTTGCCGATAAATTCACCCCTCGAATCGCCGCGGATAAACTCCAATAAGAAACGCCAGATGCCGTACGCTATCGCATACACTGCGAAATTGTAATTGAACTTAAACTTAAAATACAGCACAGCCATTACAACACACAGTATTATTAAAAAGAACATTTCAAACAGCTGCGTGGGAATTACCAGATTGCCGTTGGAAACAACGCCCGTGTACGAATTGTAGTGCTTTGCGCAATACATACCGTACCATGCGTCCGTCTCTTTACCGTAACAGCAGCCCGCCCAGAAACAGCCGAATCTGCCGAAAGCGTGCGCTATGGTTATACCTATGGGGATGAAGGGCAAAGCGTCGGTAAGGCCTGCGTTCATATTACCCAAAAGAAACTTAAGTTTTGTGCGGGGACGGATTACGTACATATACAGATTCCATACGCCGACAAAGCTTACTACGCCGCCTATAAGTCCGCCGATAAAGGTCATACTTCCGCCGAAGTCAAATCCCGCTGCGGGGTTGGAAATGTAGTTGTACGTTGCCTGAAAGAGCATTGCGGTTAAAATACCGAAACCCGTGCCGAAAATACCTATAAAAATTACTGCGTCGCACGAAGTTTCGCTGAACTTCTTTTTCCACATTGTAATGTAAAGAAATACAAAGCAACAAAGTATGCCGAGTGCAAAACATATACCGTAAAGATACACGCCCTGCCCGAATATTGTAAACAAAGGTTGGGGATGCATATTAATACCTCTTATACAAACTTTACCACAATACGCGGTTATTGTCAAGAAATTTAAACGGCGCAAAATTAAACGGCGAGCTTACGCCCGCCGCTTTCATGCGATATAGTTTTATTAAGTTTCCAAAAATCCTGCCGCACGCAAAGACGCAAGCAATTGGTTCAAAGTAGTTCCTACTTCGTCGGGCGTAGGCGTGCTCTCAACATCGGGAACCGCCGCCGCAGGCGTAATTGTTCCCGCAGGGCCTGTTGCGCCTGTAGGACCCGTGGGACCCGTAGCACCAACCGCGCCGTCAGCGCCGTCCGCACCTGTAGGTCCTGTGGGACCTGTAGCACCTGTTGCGCCTGTTGCACCAACTTCACCGTCGGCTCCGTCTGCGCCCGTTGCCCCTGTGGGACCTGTCGGGCGTGTAACATAAGGGACAAAAAATTATTTTTAATGCGCATATGAAAACTTGTAATAAACGTGAATATCCCGCCCGCCTTGCGTACTCTTTTCACCGACGGTTATAAAGTCTATAAGCTGTAAACACATTTCACGTGTTAAATTTTCGCACCAGAAGTAACGCTTTATTCTTTGCACGTACTCTTCCGCGCCTTCATCGGTGTTGCCTGTTTGTGCAAGTCTTTTTTCAATTTCCGAAATACTGCTTTGAACGGTTGCTTTTTCAGCCTGATATTTCTGCAAAAGGTCAATACAGACGCCCTCGGGCAGGTTGCCTAAAACCTTTTCTTCAAACGCCGACTGTATGAGTTTATCCAACCCGACAAGCCTGTGTTTTAATGTTTTTATCTGTATTTCGTCAGAGCGTCTATCCTTTCCGCCATGCTTTGCCTGTTCTCTTATAAATTGTTCTTTTACCTTGCGCTCGTCTACGGTTGCATAGTTCAGCATTGATCTGATGTCAAGCAAGATAACTTGTTCAAGCGCTTTTTCGGTTATGCTGTGCGACGAGCAATACCTTTTGCCGATGTCAGCATATGTTCGGCAAACAAAGTAGCCCTTGCCATTCGACGTGCTTTTAAATTTAAGTTTTTTTCCGCAATCGGGGCACACAAGCAAACCGGACAGGGCGTGCACGTTATTGCCTTTATCAACCCGACCGCGCGCCGAACTGTTGATTGATTGCACCCTGTCCCAGATATCCCTGCTTATAATTGCCTCGTGCGCGTTTTGCTTGATTATACGCTCGTTTTCGGGAATGTTAACAACCTTATGGTTTTTATATGAAACGCTTGTTGTCCTGTGCTGAATTGTTGTACCGAGGTATGTAGGATTAGTGAGTATCCACATTACTGTTTTGGGAACCCAGTAAGGCGAGCAACGTTTTTCGGACTTTTGTCCGTTAAGTTTTGTGAAGTAGGTTGCAGGGTTCGGTATACCTTCGTCCGTCAGAATTTTTGCAATTGCGCGGATTGAATTGCCCTGAAGGCGCAAATCAAAAATGCGCCTTACGACAGACGCGGCAGTTTGGTCTATAACCGCCGTACGGTTTTCATCGTTTCCCGCCCTGTAACCGTATGGATAATTCCAGTTAGTGTATTTACCCGAACGCTGGCTTGCCTCCAGCACCGCCCTTATCTTCTTGCTTGTGTTGGCGGCGTGCCATTCGTTGAACACGTTCATTATGGGCATCATATCTATTGCCGTGCTGCACCTGTCGGCGGTATCGACGTTATCGTTAATGGCAATAAAACGTATTCCGTATGCGGGAAAAATGTAGTCGATATACTGTCCCACCTGTATGTAGTTTCGCCCGAAACGCGACAAGTCCTTCACGACTATTGTGTTTATTACACCCGCCTTCGCATCCTCTAAAAGCCGCTTTACTGCGGGGCGGTCAAAGTTTGTCCCCGACCAGCCGTCGTCGACATATTCGTCAATTACCGCGCCGCCGTGCTCTTTTACATATTTTTGCAGAATAATGCGCTGGTGCTCGATTGACATAGATTCGCCCGCTTTTTCGTCATCGCGGGACAGGCGCATATATATGCCCGTTTTATCAAACGCCATTAAAAAAGCCCGTCTCTCTGTTTGCGCGGTTCACGGCAATCTCAAAGACAACTTGGTTTATATCCTTTTCACCTGTAAAATGTCTTGTGACAATATACTCCCTGCCGTCCGTTTCGTATACTTTTTGCTGTGTCGGACAAGACGAATACTGCCTGATTAACTGTTCGGGTTTTTTATTCATACTTAACTATTATATGAAATTTTAAGTTTTTGTGTGAACGAAAAGCGGGGAACGCTTTGAACGTTCCCCGCCGAGGTTTGATAATTTAGTTTACGTTGTTTCTTGAATATTTTTTACCGAGTCCAGTAAGTCTGTCTGAAAGTTCTTTATCGAGTTCGCCGTCTTTAAGACGGAAACTCCAGTTGTCGGGGGAAACGGTTGAAGGCAGGTTCATTCTTGCCTCTTTACCGAACCCCAACAAATCCTGTACGGGGATAATTACCGTATCCGCCTTGGAGGCGAATGCAAGTTCCACAACGCTGTCTACCACGGCTTTGGGCGTAGTACAGTTTGGAGTTACATTGAGGAGAGCGCACTCCTTTTTGAGGTCGGCAATAAACGTTTTACTGCCCCATTCGTCCAAGTCGGTAAAATACTGCAAAAGGGGCATATTGTCGTGCGTGCCCGTATAGCACACAAAGTTTTTTGTGTGATTGGATGGCTTATGCTCGTTATCGGGACTGCCGTCGAATGCAAATTCCAAAATTTTCATTCCCGGGTAGCCGACGTCCTTCATCAGTTTATAGACGCCTTCGTCCAAAACACCCAAATCCTCCGCGACGATTTGTTTATCTAAAATGTCCTCGAATAATTTTGCTTTGGGTCCGTCCCCCCATTTTCCGTTGCGGGCGGTTTTGTCCGTCGGCGGTACTTTCCAGAATCTGTCAAACCCGCGGAAATGGTCTATGCGCAATACATCGTAAACCTTAAAGCAGTCGGCAATACGCTGTTTCCACCATTTGTAGCCGTCGGCTTGCATCTTTTTCCAATCGTAAACGGGGTTGCCCCAAAGCTGACCGTCATCCGAAAACGCGTCGGGAGGACAGCCTGCAACTGAATTGGGTGAGCGGTCCTCTCCCATATCGAACAGCTTGTTGCCGTACTTCCACACTTCTACGCTGTCGTATGCAAGATACAAAGGAATATCGCCCATTATACTTATTCCCAAACCGTTTGCGTACGCCTTAAGTTTTTTCCACTGCTTTAGGAATATATACTGCGTAAACTGCCAGAACTCAACTTCGTCTGTGTTCTCCGCAATAAATTTCTGAATGACTTCTTCGTTGTAATCGCGGTAAGGCTGTTCCCACTCAGTCCAGGGTCTGTGACCGAACTTTGATTTTAAAGCCATAAACACCGCGAAGTCGGCGTATTCCCCGCCCTTGACAAAATCATAAAACTGCTTGTCCTTTTCAAAGCGCGAAAAGGCAAGCTTAAGCAACGCGGTCTTATTGTAGAACTGTTTGCCGTAGTCCACTCTGCGCTTATCGCCGCCGAGGTCTGCGGTATCGATTTCGCTTTGAGTCAACAAGCCCTCTTCTTTTAAAAGGTGCAGGTCGATAAAATAGTAGTTAAGCGCGTTTGACGAACACGACTGATAGGGACTGTCGCCGTAGTTTGTTGGATTGAGTGGCAGTATCTGCCATATCGAACCGCCGACGCCGTGCAGGTAGTCCGCAAATTGGTATGCGCTTTTACCCATAGTTCCTATCCCTTCTTCCGAAGGCAATGAGGAAACGGGCAAAAGTATACCGAACTTTCTTTTATTCATCATTTTCTCCTGTTAAATTATATTTAAAAGATATTTTACAAAATTTTTATAGTCTGAAGTTGCAAAGTTAGCCAAGCTTTTAACTTTTTGCAAATCGTCGTCCGCAGGTGAAATGTTGCTTTTAATATACGCGGTAGCAAGCCCGCAACTGCTCGCGCCCTGTATATCCGCGCAAAAGTCGTTTCCGCAATAAATGCACTCCTCTATGTCAAGACCGTACTTTTGTATTGCATGCATAAAAAATTCCTTACTCGGTTTTTTGCGCCCGAAGTCCGAGGAAAGTTCTATTCCGTCAAACAGTTTGTACAATCTGAGTTTTTTTAGTTCGGGTACGGTAAAACACGCTTGCGCGTTGGATACAAGATAAATGCCTGCTCCGCGCTCTTTAAGCTTTAACAGAAGTTTTCTTGCGCCCTTGTAAAGGCAAAGCCGCGAACGCGAAAGTTTGCGGAAAGTATAAGCGGCTTTGAGAAGCTGCTCTTCGCCGACGGCGGGTGCAACCGCCTTGAATACTTTAAAAATATCAGGCTCGAAGTGCTCTCCGTCCGCCTTTATTTTTTCACACTCCTCGTTATAGCGCTGCCAAAAATCAACCTGCGGGGCAATACGGCTGAAATACTTTGCATACTTTTTCCTGAATTTTCGGTTGTCTTCATCAGTGCGCACGTCAACAAGCGTGCCGTACAAATCAAACAAAAAGTTTTTCATTTGTCCCTCCGAAACTCAACCAAATTTTTCCGAACAGCAAAATAATATTATCACATACTTTTCGGGCTGTAAATAGTTTTTTGAATTTTTTATCAATAAATAAACCGTACTTACCTGTTCTGTTGCTCCTGCTGCATAAATGAAAATGCTATCCGTTCAGCAGATTGTAATAGATATGAATATCTCTTCCGTTTTCGTCTTTTTCGCCTACCGTAATAAAATTTATAAGCTGTAAACACATTTCACGCGTAAGGCTTTCACAGCTTAAATAAGACTTTAACTTTTTTATATACTCTTCAACGCCGTCGAAAATGTCATTTTTTTCTTTAAGTTTTTTTTGTATTTCGGATATTTCCTCATCTACCGAAATCTTTTCTTTGAGATACTTTTCTATGAGGTTTGCGCATACGCTTTCGGGCAAATTATTCAGAACCTTTTCTTCAAATGCGTTCTCAATTAATTTATCCAGTTCGGCAAGCCTGTTTTTAAGCGTTTTTAAATTCTTCTCATCAGAATACCTGCTCTGTGAGTTGTGGTTTGATTTTCGTCTTATATAACGCTCTTTCGCTTTGTCAAAGTCTAATTCGAAGTCAA
>JAIDSQ010000063.1 GCA_029061155.1 Clostridia bacterium | reverse complement strand
TATCGAGTTGAAACGAAAAAAAATTAACGAATTGTATAATGGAAAATTTATAGAAATCAGTAAAAGCAATTCATTGGTTATGAATAAGAATAAATTTTTGAGCTATTGGCTTTCGCGTTCCTATGCTCCGCGTGAAAGAGATGTCAAATATAATTTGTTTGTAAATGACATCGTTGCAGTTTTTGATAAATACGCGAAAAACGGACTTATAACACTTGAACAAGAATCAATAGCGTATATAGGAAAGGTCAACTGATAAATTTCAATTTAACGGAGATGTTATGCCTTCAAGTAAAGAATATTTGAATTTTATTTTAGAGCAATTATCAGGTTTGCCCGAAATAGCTTACAGGGCTATGATGGGTGAATTTCTGATTTATTATCGGGGTAAGCTTGTCGGAGGCATTTATGACGACAGATTACTTGTAAAGCCTGTAAAATCCGCAGTCGCTTATATGCCGAAAGCGGAGTATTCTCTGCCGTATGAAGGCGCAAAGGAAATGCTGCTTGTAGATAACATAGACGACAAAGAATATTTGGCAGGGCTGTTTAATGCGATGTTTGACGAGTTACCGATGCCGAAAATTAAAAAACGATAAACAGTAATTTAGCGTATGCCAAACTGGAGTTTTAATGAAAAGATTACACCTTAGATTTTATCCTTACATATTAGCCTGCGTGTTTTTGTCCATGCTTGTCATTATCTTGTTAGTAATTTCGGCTTTTGCGTTTGTGCGTACAGAAATCGGTATGGGAATTGGTTCTGTATTGTTGGCAATTATCTTTAACTTTAGTATTTGGTTAATTTTAAAAGGCGGCATAGTAATCGACTATAAGAAAAATCGGCTTACGATTTTCTCCGGAATAAAACGCGAAGTCTATGCTGTTGACAAAATCAAAGAAATAAGTATATCTTTTCGATTTGATGAGAGCTACAAGCGTTGGTCGGCGAAAGTTAAGATATATTTTAATAATGATCAACCTGCGACTTTTGCTTTTGACCCGCATATGGCGAGATTATTAAAAATTGGAATTACGCTACACAACAAAGAGAGAATTGAGCGGAATGCAAAAAAATGTAATTTCATTAGGTGCTATACTGTAAAATAAATATCAATTTAAAGGGGTAAGTTATGTTAAAAGAAGATTACGTTTTGAACAATGGTGTAAAAATTCCCAAGCTTGGCTTGGGAACGTGGCAAATGTCGGAGACGCAAGCGGAAGAGGCAACGCTCAACGCGTTAAAGCTCGGATACAGACAGATAGACACCGCCGCAGCGTACGGCAACGAGGCGGGCGTTGGGCGCGGAATAAAGAAAAGCGGCATAAAGCGCGAAGATATATTTATCACCACGAAAATACAAGCCGAAATAAAGACGGCGGAAGGCGCTGCCGAGGCGATTGAAAATTCACTTAAACTGTTGGATAGCGATTATATAGATTTAATGCTCATCCACGCGCCTATGCCCTGGGACGAAATTTGTTACAGAAAACCCCGCCCCGCGCACAGATACGAAAAGGAAAACGTAGCAGTTTGGAAGGTTATGGAAAAATATCTTGAAAGCGGGAAGCTGCGCGCTATCGGGTTATCCAATTTCGAGATTCACGATATTTTAAATATAATTGAAAATACGTCTGTAAAACCTGCCGTAAATCAGGTGCGCTGTTACGTAGGGCATACGCCGCGTAAAGCAATAAATTTTGCAAGGGAGCAAGGCATTCTGATTCAGGCTTATTCCCCTAACGCGACGGGAAGATTGTTATCGAACGAAACGGCAACCCGTCTTGCAGAAAAATACAAAGTTACCGTTCCGCAACTTGCTATAAGATATGATTTGCAGCTTGGCACTCATCCGTTGCCCAAAACCGCGAACGTTTTGCATATGGAA
>JAIDSQ010000062.1 GCA_029061155.1 Clostridia bacterium | reverse complement strand
GCCAATAACAGCGTACTTGAGAAAGAACAGGAAGAAGACGACAATATATCTATTGGCGAAAATATGCTCTCCGTTGCCAAGGTGTACAGCGAGTTCATAGAATCGCGCGCCTATATAGGTTTCGGCGGATATCATTACGTAAGCAATACGGTTATGAGCGCAGGTTCGGCAGTAATATGGTCGGTTGACGAAAGTGCAGAAGGCTATACTTACCTTGTAACAAACTATCATGTCGTTTACGATAAAAGCGCGGATACAACAAAGAACGGCGGCAATATCGCAAAAAATATTAATATATACCTGTACGGCAGTGAGGGCACACCTACGGAAATGACCGAGAAGGACGAAAACGGCTATACACAGTACGATTACGGCGATTACGCCGTCAAGTGCGAATATGTCGGCGGTTCTATAGAGGCGGATATTGCCGTCTTGAAAATGCCCACAAGTACGATTAAAGCCGTCAACAAAAATATCAAACCCGTAACTCTTTCAGACAGTTACTATGTAGGGCAGACGGCTATTGCCATAGGTAATCCCGAGGACGGCGGCATAAGCGTTACCCGCGGAATAGTCAGCGTGGAAAGTGATTATATTGCCTTAAAAATAGACAATACCGCAAGGTATTACCGTTCAATCAGAATTGACACCGCGCTGTACAGCGGTAATTCGGGCGGAGGACTTTTCGATGTCAACGGCAAGCTCATTGGAATTACCAACGCGGGCGACACGGAAGACCAGAATATAAACTTTGCCATACCTATTGAAATAGTCAAAGGAACCGTTGAAAACATTCTTTACTACTATGACGGCACAAAGCCCGCCGAAGTGCAGAAAGTTGAGCTCGGTGTAGATATAACGACTGAGAACAGCGTATATGTTTACGATTATAAAGCGGGTTACGGTAAAATAGTCGAAGAAGTCGCAATTTCTTCAATAACCGAGGGCAGCATAGCCGAAAGTTTACAGCTTGCAAAAGGCGACATAATTACAGGCGTTACAATAAACGGCGTTGAGTATTCGATAGAGCGTTCGTTTAATATTTCGGATATACTTCTCGGCGTAAGGGCGGGGGATAATATAGCCGTCAAATACAAGCGTGACGGCAAAAGCGGTATTACGCAGGCATATCAAATTAGTACTTCAGACTTGTCGATAATTAGCTAAATTTGTAAACTAAAGTCGAAAATTGTAAAAAATAGCCGCCGTGCAGGGTAAAAACGCACGGCGGTTTGTTGATTTTTAGAAATATATATGTTATACTTAACAATATGAAAATTTGTGTAGCGGGACTCGGAATAATAGGCGGTACTATTTGTATGTCCTTAAAACGCGCGGGATATGAGATATACGGATTCAACCGTTCGCCTGAGCCTGTGCGGTATGCGCTTGAAAATAAAATAATAGACGGCTGTGCCGGTAGTATGCAGGAGTACGACGTTGTATTTGTCGCACTCCCGCCCGAGGCAACGGTAAAATTTATTAACGGCACAAATTTCAAAGACGGTGCAATTGTCGCCGACATATGCGGCGTAAAACAGTATATCCGCGACGAAGTATATAAAACGCCCCGCAACTTTTTATATGTGGGCTGTCATCCCATGGCGGGCAAAGAGGTAAGCGGAATACAAAACGCCTGCGCAGACCTTTTCGACAGGGCGAGTATGGTCATTACTTCGGACAAGACAACGGATATAAACGCGCTTGAAATAGTACGCACGCTTACAAAGGATATGGGCTTTAAATACATTGTCGAATGTTCCGCGGAAATTCACGACAAGAAAATTGCCTACACGTCGCAGCTTGCACACATAGTTTCCAACGCGTATGTCAAGGACGATCAGATTGACGGCTGTATAGGTTTTACGGGCGGAAGTTTTCAGGATATGACGAGGATAGCGGGCGTTGACGAAGAAGTCTGGGCGTCTTTATATCTTTTAAATTCGCAAAATCTTATAAATAATATCGATTGTTTAATATCGTCTTTGACGGAAATCAAAGAGAGAATAGAACGCGGCGACAGCGACGGATTGAAAAACGTACTGCGCGAGGGCAGACAGCGTTTCGACAGCGGTAAAAAAACTGCCGACAGGCAGGATATAACCGTTAAAAAATTGAAGTAAAATGTACAGAATAAATATAACATCCAACGGCGCGAACTGGAGCGACAACAAAACCTGCGAAGGCGATGTAACTTTTTCAGACGGCGCGGTAATAATTAACTATACGCTTGACGGCGATAAATGCACGCTTACCGTCGATAGCGGAAAGGTTGTTCAGAATCGTGTCGGCGCGCAGAACGTAAATGTGCAATTTGAAGAGGGCAAAAAGACAAGCTGCATTTTCGGCAGCGGCGGTTTATCAGGCTCTTTTGAAATTTTAACAGAAAAAATTAAGATTGTTTACGGCAAAGGCGGACTGCGGCTCAATCTCGAATATTTAAGCGGGAGTGACCGCGAACGCGTAAATCTGACTCTAACAGCCTTTAAAAACTTTGGGGGGACAAAATGAAAATAGAATACTTTGGACATTCCTGTTTTAAACTGACGGAAAGTACGGGCACTTCGATAGTGTGCGACCCTTACGATAAGACTGTGGGGTACGATCTTCCTCAATTGCAGTCCGACGCCGTTACGGTTTCGCACGGACATTTCGACCATAATTACGTTAAAGCAGTCAAGGGCAGTCCCGAAGTAATAGACAAGGAAGGCAGCTATACGCTACCGGGCGTGGATATCGACGCTATAAAAAGTTACCATGACAACGTAAACGGAAAAGCAAGGGGCGGAAACCTTATCTTTAAGTTCCGCATGGACGGAATAGACGTGTGCCATTTGGGCGACTTGGGGGAGGAATGTTCCTCAACGCTTATCGACCAACTTCTTCCCGTAAACGTTTTATTAATTCCCGTGGGCGGTAACTACACTATCGATGCGGAAATGGCTAAGGAATACGTGGACAGAATTATGCCCGACGTTGTTATCCCCATGCATTTCCGCCGAAAGGGCTGTAAAATAGATATCGATAAGGTAGACGAATTTGTCGACCTCTTTGACGAAAATTGCATTACCGAAATTGAAGGCGGCGAACTCGATTTAATGCGCAGCGACCTGAACGGGGATACTAAAGTAGTAATTTTAAGGAGACAGTAAAATGTCCGAAGAACTTATTGAAGATATCAGACTGCGCCTTGACGCACTCAGTATTTACGATATACGTCAGGTCGCAAGAGAAGTAGGTGTTCCCCAGCCCACGGAGGGTAAGAAGGAACGCCTTCTCACCTATATCGTCGATATCGCAACAGGAACAAAAGATCCCGAAAAACGTTCCCCCAAGGGCGCGCGCCCCAAGTCCAGTTCGTATGACAGAAATCTTGTTTCCGATATTTTAAAGTGCCGTGAAATGTATCTTTTAGGCGAAGAGGCGGAAAGAGATAACACGCCTTTTATTATGACGGTAAGTAGCGGCTCCGACCCTCTAAATTTCAATGGCGAAGGCTTGCTTGAAAAGTCAGGTGAAAAATGGTTTATTCGTGCGGCAGGTAATAACGGCGATTTAATCGAAGTTGTTGTTCACGATAAGTTTATAAGCGACTATTATCTGCGCGAGGGCGATATCGTCTGCGGACAGTGTAAGCGCAAAACGCTTGAAGAACTTGCGGGACTTGTATCTATAATTTCCGTTAACGGCGGGTCGGTTTCAAAATTGAAATTAAGACCGCAATTTGACAGCCTTACTCCCGCATATCCCGATAAACAGCTTAAAATAAGTTGCGGCGAACATGATACTACGGGCAGAATAATAGACCTGTTTTCGCCCGTAGGCAAGGGACAGCGCGCATTTATTACAGGCGCGCGCAGCACAGGTAAAACATACCTCTTAAAGACCATTGCGCAGGGTATACAGACAAACAATCCCGAAGTTAAATTAATATTCACATTGATAGACGCCCGCCCTGAAGAGGCGGCGGACTTCAGAATGACTTTCCCCGAAACCGACGTATTCACTTCGTCCTTCGACGCGGGATATGCAGGTCACGTTCGTACGGCGAAACTTGCGCTTGAATACGCAAAACGCCGCGTGGAAGGCGGAGAGGACGTAGTGTTGCTCCTTGACGATATTGTCCGCCTCACGCGTTCTTACAATATGTGCAATAAGCAGTTCATTTCCGCAATCGACTCTTCGGCAATCGCAAGCGTAAAAAAATATCTCGCAGCCGCAAAAAATACGGTTAGCGGCGGTTCGCTTACGATTGTGGCAACCCTCGGTACGGGCGGTGGCGAAGACGAAAACGCAGTGTTCGCGGCATTAAAAGATTTATGTAATATGCGCATAGCACTTTCGCTGGAACTTTCCCGCGCACATGTACGGCCTGCGTTTGACTTGCAGGAAACATACGCGGTTCACGAAGAAAAACTGTTAAACAGCGAACAGTTAAAAATAGCGGTAAGCCTGCGCACAAAGGATATACGCGAAATAATAAAAATTCTTGAAAGCACAGGCTCCGATAAACAGCTTTATAAAATGCTTTTTGATTAATTATGGCAGATAAAAATATATTTACCGACAAGGTAAAAATAACAATTAAATCGGGCGACGGCGGCGACGGAATGAATTCGTTCAAGTCGTACAAGGGCAAGCCTGCGTGCGGACCCGACGGTGGCGACGGCGGCAACGGCGGTAACGTCTATATTGTTGCCGATTCAAGTATGAACGACTTGCTGTCTTTCAGATACACTTCAAAATACTTTGCTGGCAACGGCGAACGCGGCGGAACGAATAAGTGTTTCGGACGCGGCGGCAACGATATTATTATCAAAGTTCCCGTTGGCACTATTGTGCGCGACGCGGAGTCTGGCACGGTCATTTCGGATATGTTTTCTGAGGGCGAAAAAAAGCTCATTGCCGAAGGCGGCAGGGGCGGCAAAGGAAACGTGCGCTTTACAACTGCGCGCAGGCACGCACCCAATTTCGCACAGAAAGGGGAAAAGACGGAGCCCCACGTTCTTATACTTGAACTCAAAGTTATTGCCGACGTGGGCATAATAGGCTTTCCCAATGTCGGCAAGTCAACGTTGCTTTCCAAAATTTCCGCGGCGCGTCCCAAGATAGCAAACTATCATTTCACGACCCTTTCACCCAACTTAGGTGTAGTTAAGTATTATGAAAACAGTTTCGTTGCAGCGGATATCCCAGGTTTAATCGAAGGAGCGGCGGAAGGCGCGGGGCTCGGTCACGATTTCTTACGACATATAGAGCGCACGCGTATGCTTTTGCACGTCGTCGATATCTCGGGCAGCGAGGGAAGAGACCCCGTCGAGGATTTCAAAAAAATCAACGCCGAACTCAAAGCGTACAGCAAAGTTCTTGCGTCACTTCCGCAGATTATAGCCCTGAACAAATGCGACGTTTACGGCGCGCAGGACAACGTTAAAGAGTTTAAAAAGAAGTATTCGAGAAAATACAAAATTTTCCCCATCACCGCGGTAAACGGAGATGGAACTGACAAGCTTATCGAAGGAATATTTGAAAAGCTTGAACAACTCCCGCCGGTAAAGCGTATAGAAAGCGACGAAAACTTCACATATATCAAGAGCGGGGATTTAGGCTTTGAAATTTATATGGACGGCGACGCGTACGTGGTAGTGGGCGCGCTTGTGGATATGCTTTGCAGAAACGTCGCGCTCAACGACCCTGATTCAATGGCGTACTTTCAGAAAATCCTGCGTGAAAAGGGTGTTATTTCCAAGCTCCGTGAAATGGGAATTAAGGAAAAAGACACCGTTATTGTAGGCGACGTCGAGTTTGATTTCGTCAACTGAGTTCACAAATTTTTTCATCTGTTTTACATTATTATAAAATTGAGAGGTAACTATGCTGACTTCAAAACAGCGCAGTAAATTAAAAAGCCTTGCCGCAAACCTGTCGCCGATAGGGCAGGTGGGCAAGGATGGCATCGGAGAAAATATGCTTGCAAGTTTTTCCGACTGTCTTGAAAAGCGCGAACTTATAAAAATCAATATACTTGAAAACGCCGACGGCGACCCCAAGGAGTTAGGGCGCGAGCTTGCCGAAAAGCTTTCCGCCGAGTGCGTAATAGTAATAGGCAGAAAGGCTGTTTTATACAGAAAATCAAGCCGTAAAGACGTCGAACATATCAATTTATAACAAGCGCAATAACGGATAGTACAAGCATAATTCCACCGCTTACGATATAGTATATGGGGAAAAAAGTAAAATAGCTTAGCGCCAGCAGAGCCATTCCCGACCAGAACAGCGGCGCGCATATTTTCCGTGAAAAGCGCGCTTTTATCTTTTTCCATACGCTTATTTTTGTTGCCCCTTCATAAACGTACTTTTCGGGCAACAACTCTTTATCCTTCAACAGCGGATATATATAATCTATTTGTTTTATCTGTATTAAAAAATTTTCTGCAAGAACGCCCGCCTCCGCGGAAATTTTATTGCAGTAAATTATTTTGTTACTTTCACTTTTAAATTTAATTACCAGCGCAATATCGTCCTCGGTTATGGGCTGCATTTTGAATATGGGGAAATAAATTGCCCCGTCAAAATAAATTTTTCCGCCCTTGATTTCCGCGTCCATTTCGTCCGTTTTCAAACATTTCTGGAACAGTTCCAGAAGATATTCGTCGGAAGAAAGTGACAAGTGCAGCGAAAGCAATTTTTTATGCTTTTCGTCGCGTGATATGAGCAGCTTTTTATTCTGTTTTCTGCTTATGTATAAAAAACTTAAACAGCCGAACAGCAAAAATGCACATATTGCAAAAATCAGTGCAACAACCGCGTTTTTGGTATAATAACGGATAGCGGTAAAAAACAGTAAAAACGCACATACTGCGGCAAACACGCTGTCTAAAATAAGCGGCAGGTTAATTCTTCTCATACTAAGTTTATTGACAGGATACGATAAAATTATTCTATAATGAAAATAGCTATTTTCGGCGGGTCGTTCAATCCCGTCCATAAAGAACACGTAAATATAGTGCTGTCGGCAAAGCGCGAGTTGGGGCTTGACAAAGTAATAGTAATTCCTTCGGCAGTCACTCCACAAAAGGACGGCAGAATTATAGTATCAAGTGAGCACAGATTAAATATGTGCCGCCTCGCTTTTGGCGGCATTGAAGGAGTGGAAGTTTCCGACTATGAAATCCAAAAGGGCGGAATAAGCTATTCCTATTTAACTTGCGAAGAGTTTGCTAAAAGGTATAAAGAAGACAATCTTTACTTCATAATCGGCGCGGATATGTTTGAAAATTTCCCCAAGTGGAAATATCCCGAATGCATTTTGGATAAAGTAACCCTTGCCGTCTGTTCGCGTGAAAAACCTCTTACGGCAACCGCACAATTTGACTATGTAAAATTTTCATATATAGGTGCAAAAGTCAGTTCGACAAAAATACGTACACTCTGCGCGCTTGGCGAAAGCGTGCTGGAATACGTTCCGCAAAAGGTCGCAGACTATATAGAAAGCAACAGTTTATACCGTCTTGATTTTATCGATAAGCTTAAAAGATTATTAACTCCCGAACGTTGGGCGCATACGGTACGCGTTGCGTTAATGGCTGCGGAAAACTGTTCCAAGTATAACATCCCAGAAGACAAGGCGGTAATTGCCGCCGCCTTGCACGACTGTGCAAAATATTTAGGGCGGGAGCGCCCGGAACTAAAAGGTTTCAACTTTCCAGAAGATGTTCCCGACCCCGTCATGCACCAGTACACGGGCGCATACGTTGCCGAGCATACTTTCGGAATATGCGACGAAGATATTTTAAACGCGGTAAAACACCACACAAGCGGTCGACCCGAAATGTCGCCTCTTGAAAAACTCATATTTCTTAGCGACCTTTTGGAGGAAGGCAGAAATTTTGAAGGCATAGAAAAACTGCGCGAAGGTTTTTCGCACAGTCTTGACGAAGGATTAAAACGCGCGCTCGAACATCAGCTCAATTACCTGAATGGTACGGGCGCAAAAGTCTACTTGCAAACTAATAACGCATACCTATATTATAAAGGAAAATAAACAATGACAAGCAACGAAAAAACATCTTTAATATGTAAAATTCTTTCCGACAGAAAGGCAACGGATATCGTCTATATCGCGGTAGAGGATAAAACGAGCCTCTGCGACTATTTCGTAATCGCGGGCGGAAGATCCAAAACGCAGGTAAAGGCGCTTGCCGAACATTTGGAAGAAAAGCTTAAAAAGGAATACGAAACAGTGCCCCGCCGTACGGAAGGCGTGCAGGGCGGAAGGTGGGCTGTACTCGACTACAGCGACGTAATAGTACACCTTTTCGGAGACGCCGAGCGCGACTTTTACCGCCTTGAGCGACTTTGGGAAGACGGCGAAAACCTTAAAAGATACGAGGACTGAACTTCTACTTTTTGAACTTAATTTCTTTAGGTTCCGAATAGGTGGATTTTCTGGATCTCTTCTTTTCCACAATATAATAAACAGGCTCGGGCTTTGGCGGAGGAGGAGCAACCTTCTCCTTAGGAGGTTCGGGCTTTTTTCTTGTACTTAAAAGTCCTATGTACGCAAGTTTTATCAGGTGGACTAGAATAAAACATACAACGAAAGTTAAAAACAAATATAAAATACCTATAAGCATACCCCGATTATAAAGGGTATTCACGTTTAAAAAATTGTGAAAATTTATAAAATTATAGGTAAAAAAGGAATATTGTATGTCGGAATTAATAGTTAGCGAATCAGAACAGCAACAGTTTAATCAATTCAAAAGAAAACTCAATTTGCAGGCGGCTCAGTCACAGGTCAAAAAAATAGAATACAACCTGACCGACCCAGCCGTGGAAAAGGGAACGCTGCGCCGCGCCTGTCAGGACGCAAACACATTAAAGCTCGGCGCAATATGCGTATTGCCCGCGCTTGTCAAGTCGTGCGTTTCTTCTGTCGGTTATACAAATCGCCCAGCCCA
>JAIDSQ010000061.1 GCA_029061155.1 Clostridia bacterium | reverse complement strand
TTTTTATTGTATTTTTAGTCATTCGATTTGTGCATCGGTCTCGTTTTGTGGGTGTTGTGTTTAAGTGAGAGACACAGGACGGGGTCGTCGTGTTTTTTTACAAGTTCTTCAAAATTCTTTCCGCACTTTTTGCATACGTACTGTAAAAGAGGCATACCGCTACTCCTGATTTTTACGTTTATTCTTTTTGCGTTTTTGTCTTAAGGGCTTTTTAAGCGGGTTTTTTCTGAGCATAAAAAAGCCTATTATAAACGTAAACAAAAGCGCCGCGCCCATTACCAGCCAGAACCAGCCTGTTTCGGCAAAGGTGTAACCCGCCTGCCACGGCACGGGCATATTCATTCCCCAGAATCCCGCAATCATAGTGGGAACAGCAAGAAGAATGGTTACGATAGTCAGCTTTTTCATTGTGTCGTTGGCGTTGTTGGAAATCACCGAACCGTACGCGTCCATAGTAACGCTTAAAATATTCTTGTAAATATTACACGTTTCTATCGCCTGTTTGCCCTCGATTATAACGTCCTCGTATAAATCGAGGTATTCCTCGCGCGTGGCAACGCCCTCGACCTTGAACAGCTTTTCATGCACGCGCTCGTTAGAATTTAACGAAGTGGAGAAATACACAAGCGAATTCTGCAAATCCAAAAGCTGAATGATTTCGGCGTTCCGCATAGTCTTTTCCATTTCGCTTTGAATACGCCTCGTCTTTCTGTCAATCTGTTTCAGACTGTACAAAAACCTCTTGGCGTTTCCGAGCATAAAGGTGAGAATAAAGTGTACGGGAAGTTTTGTGTCAATCTTTTCCCTGCCTGTCGCAAAATCCTTTAAAACGGTGTTGCCCTTTAAGCATACCGTAATAATGCACTTTGAATTGTATATCACGGCAAGGGGCAGGGTGGTGTACCTGTCCACGCCGTCCTCGCCCTCTTCTATAAGTGGGCAGTCAACGACGAACATACTGTTGCCGTCGTCGAACTCGGTACGCGCTTTTTCTTCCTCGTCGAGTGCGGCTTTAATCATATCTTCGCTCACACCCGAAAACATAGCCACGTCTTCGCACTCGTCGTCGCTGGGGTTAATCATATCAACCCAGCACTTTTCTTCAAACGCGTCAATGAGTTCGGGTGCGCCGACGCCTTGCGTCAAAAAGTATTTCACCATAACTTACGTCCTTTCAAAAATAAAATGCACGGAAAAATCCGTGCATTAAACTAAGTCCGGTTATGGCTTTTTGCTTTTGTACGGAAAATTCTAAGGCATTAAAATTTTGTTGTCTGTGTTATAATTACTTGGGTCCATAAAATGGTTCCTGTAAATATTTTTTTACATTATATACTATATTATTAGTTTTGGCAAGTATTTGGTGAATGTATGTCAGATTACAATTTTACCCTGCGTAAAGCTGTCGAAAAATCCTTCAAGGTCAGCGCCGTCTACAAAACTGCCCACTAAATCTTCGTAAGAGGCTATCTTATAGAGATTGTTTTCAAAATACTTTTTAAGGCAGGAAACAAATTTTTCGTCGCCTATGGACTGCCTCAACATATCGAACAGAATAAGCCCCTTGTTGTACGCTATGTTTGCATATTCGTACTCGCTTTCATAGTCTTTAAGGTGTCTGTTCATAGTGGTGTCCACGTCGCCGAAAATCTGGTTATACACGGAATAGTACGCCCTGTAAGCCTTTGTCGCCGAGCCTATAATTCCCGTACGAGTGAAGGCGTAGGAGGGATTTTTTTCAAAGAACATTAAGGTCGAATACTCGGCAAGCCCTTCGTCCTGCCAGCCGCAGTTCATCTGGTCGCTGCCCACCATTGCATACCACCACTGGTGCGCGTTTTCGTGCACGATAGTGTAAATATTGTTGTCCGCGTCAAGCGTGTCGCTTATCATGGTAAGCGCGGGATATTCCATTCCGCCGTAGCAAAAACCCGTCTGAACGACGCATAGTGTGGGGTATACGTAGTTTCCGAATGTCTCCGAAAAGTATTTAAGACTGTCGCAGGCAACCGAAAGACTTACCTGCGGGTGCGTGTCGTTATAGTAATAGTAACTTACCTGGACTCCGTTAACTTCGTTGGTTACCGTCTTGAACTTGTCGGACAAAACCGCGCCGAAATCCCTTGCGTTTTCAAGTGTGTATGTGCGCTTTACCCTACCCGCGGAAGTACTCTCGTTTTGCAGTTTTCCGCTCGTCGCCGAGGCATATTCGGGGGGCAAATCAAAAGTTACCGTATAATCGGCACATTCCGAAAGGAAGGGATCGCCGCAAACGTAGTAGGGACATTCCACAAAACCTTCTGTCGAATACGCGCAAAGCACGGGATAGAAATTGCCGAGGTTAACCGTGTTTTGGGTAACGCCCGTGCGGTGGTTTACAAGCGCAAGCTCAAGGGTGTAGGATATGGTTATTTTAACGTTCTCCTCGGGGTATACTGGGGTCAATAAGTTTACGGTAAGCAAATTTTCGTCCTCGCCGCCCACGTCCCAGCCCGCACAGCCTTCAACTTCGTTGATTGTCATACTGCCGTAGCTTTGCCCCGCATAGTATGCGTTAGCCGAATAACTTGTGGAAACGGACTTAAGCGCTGCGTCCTCGCGGAAAGCGTTTCCGTAAAGGTTGAACTTAAGGTCGGCAATTTCGTTGTCGGTATTGTTGCGGTATGTAAAATTTACCGTACCGTTTAAGGTATGGCTTTCGCTGTCGTAAACGGCTAAAATTTCATACTCGCTGTTAGTTTGTTCTTGCTTGCTGCAGGCGGTAAAGGTAACGGCGGTAAGCCCCGCGCAGACGGCAATTAAAATACAAAAAAATTTTTTCACGTTGCACCTCTCTTGTTACACTCGTTTACATTTAATCTATGTCGGGCAGCCTCTTAATAAAACCTTTTTTAACATATTTTTGAAAACTGAAATACAATGTATGGTATGGTATTTTGCATTGTAGCGGACAGCGCGGTCAAGGACGTAAGCTCCCTTCCCGACTGCGATATAGCCGTATTCGGTTTCAAGGGTTTGGGCGAGGTTGATTACGAAACCGAACTTCGCGGCATTACGGACAAATTTGAGGACGCAACCCGCCTTTCCAAAACGTTCAGGTGCGGCGTTCTTTGCGGCTGCCGTACAAAGAGCAGGGGCATACTCAGAAAATCCGTGTCGGTTGCCGACAGGGGCAAGCTTTTGGGTATCTCGGATATGAACCACGTCATCGACGGCGAAGACTATAAGAGCGGCGCAGGCTTGGGCGTATACTCGGTCGGCGGGTATAAGGTGGGGCTTTGTATAGAAAACGATTTAATGTTCCCCGACGGACTTAAGGCGCTGTCCCTTTGCGGATGTAACGTGATAGTGGTCTTTTTGGAAGAGCTGAAAACGCCTGTACCGCCGCTGCTTATCAGGGCGTATTCCTATCTTTACGGCGTGCCTATCATAATGTGCGCGGGAAATATGGCTTACTTTTCGGAGACCTCGGGTGAAATAGCCTCGTCGTCGCAGCCATTTTCGCTGTTTGAAGTAACGCCGCAGAACCGCTACCATATAATAACCACCCGAACGAAGGGCAGCTATTTTGACGTCAACGAAGATTATTAATTTCTTTCCCGCTTATGCGGGAATTTTTTTTATTCTCCCGCTTTACTAAATTGTCAAGTAAATAATGCAAAAAAGTTATAAAAAATTTTTAAGACGGCTTAAAAGTGCTAAAATCGGCGTTAGATAAGGCAAAAAACCTTATCTAATAGACCGAAAGCACCGAAACCGTCTTTTCCTTTACACGCCAAAATAGCAAGCCTTTCAGCTTGCCTATGTTGCGCAGCATATTAACCCAGCTTTATAACGACGTCTTTTAACTTCGATTTTTAACCGCGCTTATTAGCGCAGCACTTTAACCCAGAAACTAACAACCGGACGTTAAGCCAGGAACTTAACCCAGCTTGCAAGCCATGTTTAAATTGCTTGTAACTGTTCGTTGAACTTTTCGGCAGCAGTTGCATAACCGAATATTTCGCGCGGATAGGCGTTCACCCAATTTTCGCACGCTTGCACAGCCCTATCCGAGATAACCGCAAAATCAGTACCTTTCGGGAACTTACGCCGAATATCCCTATTCAAGCGTTCGTTTGTGCCGCGTTCGCACGAAGTGTATGGGTGACAGTAATAAACATTTAACCGCTTGCCGCCATAAATAGATTTTTCCAAACCGTTGAAGTCCGAGAACTCAACGCCGTTGTCAACCGTGATACTTTTGAAAATCTTACGGAACAACTTGCCGTAACGCTTTTCAAGTTTGTTTACGCAATGCACGACAGTTTCGGTTTTCTTATTCGGCATACGCATAATAATTTCATACCGCGTTAAGCGTTCAGAGAAAACCAAAAGCGCACTTGTCGCACCTTGCTTACTGCACACGCAGTCCATTTCCCAATGACCGAAAGTATCACGGGCGAGAATTTCCAACGGGCGTTTTTCTATGCTTATGCCTTTCGGCGGACGTTTAACCGTTGCTTTTCGGTATTGCTTTTTCCGTTGACCCATAGGACAGTTTCGCATTGAAACGTTCATAAAAATTCCCATTTCGATATAACGATACATTGTCGTTTTACTTATAACAGTATTGCAAGGCTTGTTACGCTTGATTTCCCCACATACTGCACAAGGCGCGATACCGTCAACCAATACACGCTTTTCCACATAGCGGATAAATTCAAAGTCATTGCCGATTTTAAGCGGCGCACCCTTTGAAGTCATATTCAAGCGGTATTTGTTTTCCGCTATATCCGCGCTGTAAATCTTGTATGTTTTGTAACCTGCAAAATCGCCGTATATATCTTTAAGTCTTTTACGCTGTTCACATTCACCGCGTTTGATCTCGCGGTAGACCGTTGAGAGATTTACGCCAAGAATTTCGGCAATTTTACGCTTAGACAAATCAGCTTGTAAAAAGCCTTCTAATTGTCTGCGTTGTGTTAATGTTAAATATTTTGACCCTTTTTTCATTCGTATTCCGTCCTTATGTATTATTTATAACCCCATTTTAGGGCAAATGAGCATTACGCGACACTTTATCATAGACGAGCCGCGCGCCTGCGGCGCGCGGTGATAAAGTGTCGCGCCTTGACCGACAGACAGACTGATAAAAGCGGTAAAAAGGGCGGTTTTGCCGCGAGCCTGCTTGCAAAAACCGCCCTTAATATTTTTACGGTATGCCTTTATCGCGCCGAACAGCATTTTTTGTGTTTTTCCTTGAACGCCAAAAAACGCCGTATGTAACCATAGGCGCAAGATAACCGTATTATTTATTTTTTAATCGCTATTACGCCGTTAATGGTGGCGCAATATCGCTTATCGACATCTGTTCAGTATAACGAATTCGTCGTTGACCTAATACGTCCATTTTCCAATTAACCACGTCGTCGAACAAAACATACTTCGTCACGAAATCTTGATACGAAGTCGCTATATCGTGCTTATCCAACTTCATATACACTTCCGCAGGAACGCCGCGACTATAAACTATACGTTCATTATCTTTGCCCATATATTTTAAAATATAGTCAACGGCGCGTCCTCGACTTACCGACAAATCAGACAATTCGTCGAAGTCGTTTACGCCGAATCGCTTTGCAAAAAACGAATTTTCGTGCCTTGTACTCATTTCGTGCTTTGCCGTACTGTATCCGGTTTTTTCTTCTATCTTACCGACCATTTCGCCGCGCGGCACATAAATTATCGCGTGGAAGTGCAAGCGGCCCGTTTCGGGCGCGTGCTCAAACACACCGATATAATTCCAACCGCGCCGACAATGCAAGTTAGATAAGCACTTACGCAACTTCTTTCGAAATAATTCGGGCGTAAGTTTACCGCCGCCGCGAACGGTTTTATCTTCGTCGTAAGTGAATGTTACGAAGTAAGACCACTTGTTAAGATACGCCTTACGCTTGCAACGCTTTTCACGCGCATAATAATTGTGTAACGAACTTTCTATCATTTCCGTTACCCAATTATCCAAGTCGTTAAATTTAGGGTATTCAGCTTGCACAAGCGGTTTAATGAAGTCAAAAAGCTTGTCCTTATAACGCCGTTTCAAGCGTATGCCGCTTTTTACGGCTTGTTGCCATACGCTATCGTAAAATTCTTCCATTTCGCCGCGCGTTTTAGCTTGTTTAAGCAACGGCGGCACAGGAACACATTTTTCGCGCTTTTCACGCATAATGCGTTCAAACAGTTTTTCTTTCTGTTCGTCCGTCAGTTGACGGGAATTTATTTGCGATTCAATTTCTTTCGGTTTACGCCGTTCTTGACGTAAACACAACGTGCCGACGTGGTGACTGCCGTCGTGATAAACCTTGTAAGTCCTTGTTTTCGTATCATCAAAAATAAGGAACGGACAAACCGCACCGTCGTTTAATTGTATAAGATTAGTATTCATTATTCTTTCCTTATCGGTTGCGCAAATTTAAAGGGGGTAAAGAACGTGTAGACCTTTACCCCCTAAAAGCGGCTTGCCTTCGCCGCGCACTCGCTTTTTACACCCCTACAAATATTCGCGCATAATAGCAGAGGCGGCAGACCTACTTTTTAAAGCTGATAAAAAGGGAAGTCCGTCAGTTACCGAGCGTTAATGCTTACAATATACCGTATGAAGTAATATCGTTAAGCCGTTCTATAAAGGGTTTACCGTCAATCATAAACTGTTCAAAGAAAAATTCGGGGATACTATAAATATACTCTTTCGCATTTTCCGTATTTTCCCTTGCACATATTCCACCGTCAACGGTTTCAATAAAATATTCTTTTCCTAAACACTCAAATTCAATTTCAGTACCACGAGAAAAACTTATCAACAAATCAATGATAAATTCCAAATCTTCCTTATCCAAATCGTATTTTCTAATATCCATTATTCCAACCTTTCCTTTTTCGTTTTGCTTTATTTACTTCGCGCCGTTCTTTCCTTGTAAGTTTCCTATGTTCAGAAGAACGGGGCTGTTTTTTATTTTTTACATTTATATCGTGCGCGTGGTCATAATCAACACCGCAAGTATGCTTTGTATCTAAATCAACAAAAGCGTTTCCGTCTTTGCCGAATTTACGACGGCTTTTAAACCGTCCGTTTCGCTTGTCGTATGTATCTAAATTTGTATTCGGCGCACCGTGTAAAGGTGTAGTGCCTTTATCGTCCTTGCCGCCTTTAAATAAATGAAAGAAATTTCTTTTTTGCTTTCTGCTCATAGTTTACCACCTTGTAAGTATTTTTTCAAGCGTTTAATTGCGCCGCTTGTTCGCGCAGCAAATTGACCCAAAAACCAACAACCGGACGTTAAGCCAGGAACTTGACCCAGCTTGCAAGCCACGTTGTTAAATCTGTTAATAATTACTTTATCAAAACCTTATGTACATCATACTGAAAAAAGCTATGCTGTTTTTGCAGTTCTTCGTCAGTTGCCATTATTCCGTCGTATTCTTCTATATCGTTAATGCCGACAGTATTTAACTTACCCCTTGCGGCATAAATACCGCTTAAACAGTCCGTTGAATAACGTTCAGACCATATCTTTTTTGACTGAATATAATATTTACGTTTTAATGCTTCGTCATTATTGCGCCCTTGTTCAATACTTAAAGTCAGTTTAGAACAACCGAATAAATTATTTACGCGTTCACGATGCGAACGAAGCCTTGCAACGATATTCTTCATTAAGTACATAGGCAACGTATAATCGCCCCTATCGTGACGGTAATTAAGATAATGCTTGTCAAACTTATTAATAATAAAACCTGCAACCAAATCGAACAACCAGAACGTAGAGAAGAACGGCAGAACGGGGGACATTTCGCCCTTTTCCTTAATGCTTAATTTTTCACCAAGACCAAGCGTGGATATTCCAAGTTCTTCAAAACGCTGTAAGTCAGACAACATTATAAGAAAGCACCTGCGCCCGATATTTACGGCATGACGGCACATCATAGTATTTAAATCGAATAAATCATTTTGCTGATTACAGTCCGTAAGATTTGCCTTTTTCTCATTTAACTTTTTAGAATTTGAACGTTCCTTATCTATTTCGGATATAACGTAAACGCCAAACCCGAAAGCGTAACGGTTAGGATTTTCTGCATTCATAACCGTTCCAAGCCTTAACATATCATAGTCGATAATATGAGAATGACGAGAATAGCTTTCCATAAGCCTGCTATCACGTTTAAAGAAGTCCGTATTCCATAAGGGGAAGTTACCCAAATCGTCAATAAGATTATCCGAACGTATTGAATAGTTAGATATAAGCAAAGCACATTGACGGGTATATATCAAATAGGCGCAAGCATAATCTTCTATCGCTTGCCATATGGATATATTTTTTAATTCGTCGTTATATATCAGTCCGTATCTTTCGTAATCGTAACCCCAAATTCTATATTTGCAAGGCTTCCGCAACCATTTAAGATATTTACTGCGTATAACCTTTCTGCAACTCCACACGTCGTAAATTCTATGTTTACGAAACATTTTCTTTAAGAATAATTCAAGGTTTATCCAAGCGAAATTCGGAAAGTGAAAGTCACTTTCTATTATAACTTCCAACGCCATATCACGAAGTTTAACTTCACCCGATAAAGCAATGTCCGTTATAAATTGTGTTTTACCTGCACCCATAGTTCCGTCAACAGTACTTGAAACGCCCCGTTCATTTAAAAAGCCCCTATTACAGCGTTCGTGATGATCTAAACGGTCAAATGATATTTTACGGGCAACCAAATTCAACACAACGATTATTATTACCGCCCATAACAAATTCGGGATAAAGTCTATCATTACGGACAAGTCCATAAGCAACTTTACAAGCTGAATATAAATCGTTGCTGTTTTTAACGCCGCAGAAAAATACAAAAAATAAGCGAAGAACGAAATCACTATGCTTATGATATTAAAGCTGTATGCCCATATCCAAGCCAAGATTTTAAGGTAATAACTATTTTCATGAACGAAACCGAAGAAGTCTATAAACCAATTTTTTACGGGCTTACAGACCTTTAATTCAAAGCGTTTAAAACGAATAAGAGCTTTGCTTTCCTTGCCGTAATCGTTATTCTGTTTACGCGGAATAAAAATATTCACTATAAACACGATAAGAAATACGGGCATAATTACAAGAATAATTTTCGTTATGTAAAACAGAACGTCTGCAACCTTTTCCATATATGCCGAAAAGTTTTCCATTGAAAAGAACGTTGACCAATATCCGCTTAAATTCGTTTTTAATTCGTCCCACGTTTTCGGCAAGTGTAAAGGCAATTCAAAAGGCTGTTGCGTAAAATCATTTACCGTAATTTCGCCGTGAAGTCCCAAATCAAAGAATTCGGATATGTAGTACTTGAACGAATTGCCGAACGCAACGCAACTTTCCCATATCCTTAAATGAGCATAGCAGAAGTAGAACGGAATCAGCGCAATACTTGCACCGATAACGGCTATCATTATCCAATGACGGTAATCTTTTAACGATTTGGAATACGCTTTAATTGCTTTCATATCACGCCCCCAACCGTCCGAACGTAAACACAAAATAACCGACAACGATTATTATTAAAATTACCGCAATTATCCTTATTACGTTTTTTAAATTCTTCATATAATTAATCCTTTGTTAAAGTAAAACACGTTTGCGCCGATACGTTTTTCTTCAATAACTGAATGATTATACGCGCCTTGCCGCTTTATACGATATTCCGTTATATTTTCGGCTACACGTTCAGCACTGATTATCGTTATAAAACGCCGTTGCGTATTCAATGCACCTGCAAGGCGGCTTAATAATCGTTCATAATCAAACTGCGTTAAACCGCTAAATACTTCTGCCGTAGTCATTCGCGTTCACCGTCCTTATAATTGCCGATAGACGGCCAACAAACAGAAATCTTTTCCCTGCAAATAATGCCGCTTATAATCACGGAATATTAAGCGAGCTACACGAACATCAGGCGCGTCTATTTCGATATACGAAACTTTTTCACCGACCATAATTTTAAATAAATATATTTTATCCATTTCCTTAACCTCGATTTTTAACCAGGCACCGCAACGCCGGAGAGTGGCACAGCACATTGACCCAGCTTTTTAACCCAGAACGCCGACAACGTTCTTTAACCCCAACTTAAAGCCATTGCCGCCGCAACTTCTTCAAACGTTTTACTGCGGTTTTTCTGCCGATACTTGCCCGTAGAGTTCTTAAACTGCGGGAACGTTTCAAACGTATACTGCGGCTCAATTACTTTCGTCGGGCAAAGAAAAGGTAAACCTTTCAACCACAAGTAAGTTCTTTTTGATACGGGTACACCGAAATAAAACGGCTCAATGTATTGTGACCACTGCGGCAAATCAAAGATTTTCATAGGTACGGGGTTTTCAATACATATTCGCGGACAGTCCGCATTCAAAATCTTTTTGAAGAAGTCGGCAGCAAGTTGACCCAGCTTTAAGCGTTCTTCGTTGATTTTACCGCCGCGATACAAATTCACGCTTCCAGCTTTTGAAAGATATGTACACGGCGGAAAGCCTATAATCATATCCCATTTTTCAATGGTATGTTCTTGACTGTCGCACGTTCTGAACGTACAGTTTCCGTTTAATAAGGGGGCAACATCAGCCCATATATGCCATTCGGGGTGACCGCCAGAGCAAAACTCTATATCGCATGAATAAGCGTTATGACCTTTTGCACGAAAGGCGGTACCCACCCGTTGACTTTCTTCACAAGCTACTAAAATATTCATTTTTGCACTTTCCTTTTCAATTAACCTTGATTTTATTTTTTTGTTGTGATAGAATTTGTATATTCTTTTTGGAGTAATACACTTATGATTTTTAATTTACTTAATTCTTTAACAGACCCCGACAACATTCCCGACGGTTTTGGTGGTGGCTTTGATTTAAATAACGGCGGTTGGGCAATTATCGGCGTTTTACTTGTGATAATTTTTGTTCTAATATTCGTAATCGTTTACTTTGTCTTTAAACTTGACAAATACAAAGGGAAAGAAGAAACGAAAAATACCGAATTAACAAATAACAATTTATCCGAAGAAGAAAAGCAGACAATAACCGAATTTCGTAAACTTACCGACCAAGAAAAACAAATCATAAACGATACAATTAAAACTTTCAATAAGCCCAAAAACGAATAAACAAGACTCCGCGAACAGCGGAGTTTTTTTATTTTTGCCTCTTAAATAGACTTTTCAAAAATCTAAACGGCAAGCCTATTACCCACACAAAACCTTTAAAAATACGTTTAAATGCACGTTTTAAAGG
>JAIDSQ010000060.1 GCA_029061155.1 Clostridia bacterium | reverse complement strand
AAGAACGACAAGGACGAAGATTTGGGCATTTGGGATCAATATTTTGCAGATCCTACCATATTGGGAGCTCCTGCCGACAGCAAAGTTATGGCTCGTATTGAAGTTTCCGCAGGCGGCAGCAACCTCTCCGTAAAGATTATCAAGCGTGATAACAACTCCTATGTGGATCTTGCGGATACTGTTTCCGAAGCAGTTCCTTCCGATGGTATCGCAGTAAAGGGTCTTGACATAAGCAAGGCTGATATGGTAGAGGGCAAAAACGACGATGGCACAGGTAATGGCGTATATACGTGTATCTTATCTTTGGCTGGTACTAAAACCCTCAAAGTAGAGTTCACTGAAGCTTTACCCACAGACGCAATCGTTCTTTGCCCCGGTGCTTTCAATGGTTGGTCCAGTGATGGCGATAGTATCAAGATGACTATATCCAGTGACCGCAAGAGCGCGACTTTGGTTGCCGATATTCTTCCCAATGACTACGAGTTCAAACTCGTCTTCTACCATGAGAATGAATATACGGGTAGCACTTGGGGTGGTAAAGAATACGGCGCTAACGGCGGCAGCGGCAATGCATCAGTAACTGTTGAAGGTTATGACGATAGCGAAGTTGCTCTGTTCGAAGCTGCAATCGAAGCTCCTATCCAAGAGGCATCTTCTGTAGCGGCAGACGTAGTTTTTACTATTAAATTTGACGCGGATATGACCGGTAAAATCGTCAAACTTAAAGGCTCCATGATAGCAGGCTGGGGAGATGTAGTAATGGTAATGGGCGCAGATAACGTGACCTTTACCGCTACCATCAGCAAGGATAGCCTTAATGCTGGCGAGTATGAATTCTTAATCGGCGTAGGCGATGCTGATACGACAGACTTCTATGCAGACGGTCATAAGATTGCAGGCGAAGGCGCATACGGCGGCGCAAATTCCAAAGTAACTGTACCCGCAGAGGGCGGCGTAGTTAATTTGTACGGAACGAAGCTTCTTCCGGCTACACCCGCAAACTAATATAACAAATTATTATCGACACAACCGCGACTTGCGTCGTGGTTGTGTCGAATGCTAATTATAAAAAAAGGAGGAAATTGATTCATGAA
>JAIDSQ010000006.1 GCA_029061155.1 Clostridia bacterium | reverse complement strand
AGTCAATTAATTATTCTTGCCTTAAAAAGTCTTTTTTTTACTTTCTTCCCTTTTTTTTGTGCGCAAGCACGTGCATACCGCATTCTATGCGCTTTTTCATCATATCGCAGGTTATGGGGTAGGGCGTGTTCATATCGCCTGTGTAGTGATAGTTATTTGCGCTACAGCCGCCGCTACATATGAATTTGGCAAAACAGTTTTCACAGCCCTTACGCGTGAACAAACTGTTTGACGCGAACTTTTCGCGTATTTCGGGATTGAGTGCGCCTTCAAAGACGTTGCCCATTAAAAAGTCTTTTTCGCCTGCGAACTGGTGGCAGGGATAAATGTCGCCGTTGGGAACGACGGAGAAATATTCGTTGCCCGCGCCGCAAGCAGAAACTTTTTTATGGAGGCACACTCCGCCCTCAAGGTCTATGTTGAAGTGGAAGAAATTGAAACCTTCGCCCTTGTCGTGCTTTTCAAGGTACTTGTCGCACAGCGTTTCGTACTCGGAAAGTATTGCGGGGATATGCTCTTCCTTTATTGCGAGGTCGTCTATCTCCGTTACGACGGGTTCCATCGAAATGCTGTCAAATCCGTTTTCGGCAAGGAAGATTACGTCGTTTGAAAAGTCGAGATTTTTGGAAGTGAACGTGCCGCGGACGTAATAACTCTTATCGCCGCGAGATGTGACAAACTTTTTAATTTTATTAATTACAAGGTCGAAACTGCCCTTGCCGTTTACCGTCTTTCTTATCGCGTCGTGAACTTCCTTCCTGCCGTCGAGGCTTAAAACGACGTTTTCCATTTCGCGGTTGAAAAAGTCAATTGCGTCGTCGTCCAAAAGCAGCGCGTTGGTGGTTGTGGTGAACAGGAATTTCTTGCCCGCCTTCGCCCCCTCTTCGCGCGCGTACGCCACTACGTTTTTAATTGTCTGAAGACACATCAAAGGCTCCCCGCCGAAGAAGTCCACTTCTAAAACTTTGCGGTTGCCGCTGTTTTTTATAAGGAAGTCGATTGCCGTCTTTGCCGTTTGCTCGCTCATAAACTCCCTTGCGGAGTGGTATGCGCCTTCGTCGGCAAAGCAGTAGCGGCACCTTAAATTGCAGTCGTGGCAGATGTGAAGGCACAGCGCCTTGACTTCATTCGACTTGATGGGCGGAACTTTGATTTCGGGTTTGAATAAAAGCCCCTCATCCTCAAGCGCCTTGATATCGGCTTGAATTTCCGCGATTTTCTCGGCAGAAAGCGAGGGCTCTTCCCCGCCCTCGTACTTTGCCTTTAAATAGTCGGCTGTGTCCTTATCGCACTTGTGCAGACTGCCGCTGCCCGAATCGTATATGTAATGCGTGTCTTTGTAGTTAAATACGTGTATCATAATTTAAAAGTCGCGTAATAGTGAAAAGGAGCATCTCTGCTCCTTTCAAATCGTCTTTAATTAAATATTAATTAATTATTCTTTTCGGGATTTTGTTCTCTGGTAATTCTTTCGCAGCTTTGGTTGCCTACCGTACAGCTCGTCTTGCAAGCGGACTGGCAAGTACTTCTGCATTCTCCGCAGCCTGTTACTTTCTTATCGCGGGGAGTCGCTATTGTCTTAATCATATTAATAATTCTCCTTTATGTATTTACAATATGATTATAAAATACTTTATACAAAAAATCAAGTGATTTTCAAATGTTTTAAATATTTAGTAATATGTGTATGTTTAAGTGCAGATGCGCGCAAAAGACAAGGACGGTGCGGAATCGGCGACGGGGAGTTTACTTAAACGTAAATGACCCGAGCCGAACGCAAGCCGGACACAGTATTTTGCGATGCAGATGTGCTTAAGCACTTTTCTTTATATTAACGGCTATTATGCCCGAAATACCTCCCGCAACTACGCCCAGCACTATTTCTATTAAAAACTTCCAGCTTATGGTAAGCGAGCGGGAAATAAGTCCGTACAGAAGATATGTAAGGATTACGGCGATAAGACCGTATATTACACCCTTGATAAGTCCCTTGTCGCCGCGGATAAAGATAAGTCCTCCCGCCGCTATGGACAAAATTTTGAATACCTGATTGACGGGTTTGACCGCAGTCATGGGAATTGAACACAACTGAATGAGAAGTGTGAAAATAAGTACGAACACCAAAGATATTATGACAGCCGCAGCAGCCGACTTTATCACCTGAAAAATATTTTTGCGCATAAAAAAACCTCCGCTTTAATGTATGCGGAGGTTTACATATTTATTAATCTTTTTTATCTTCGGAAGTGTCCTCTTTTTCCGTCAACGCCTCGGTGTCCTCGGTTTCGGCTTTGAGGTCTCCAGGAGTTTCCGCAGGAAGTTCTTCCTTCTTTTCCACTACTGCGTCCGTCTGGTAGATTGCCTGTCTGTCGAACTTGATAAAGCATTTGCCCGACTGTTCGGTGCCCGTTTCGAGAACGAAGGTGTTTTCTTCCGTATCGACTTCGACTACGATTCCGCAGATACCGCCGATAGTTTTTACCTTGTTACCGGGCTTTACCGCGTCGATAAGGTTTTTAGCGTCCTGCTCCTGCTTTTTACGGCGTCTGCCCGAAAAAATGAACATAACTATAATTGCAACAATGAGTACGCCGAGAATTACGAACGATAACCACGGCGTGCCTGTTGATTCGTTATTAGTTGCCAAAAGATAATTTAACATAAATACTGCTCCAAATTTTATTTATTCTAATATAAACTTTTTGCCGGTTTTTGGCAAGCAATTTTAAAGGTCAAACTTTAATTGCACCAAACTTTCACGAATTTTCCCCATATCTGGCATAAAACTCGTTTGCAAAATCCGTAAGGCTGTCGGCAAAGATTGCCTCGCGCATATCGCGCATAAGCTTGTGAAGGAAGGTTATGTTGTGCAGGCTTAACAGCATTGACGACAGCATTTCGTTAACGTTGATGAGATGTCTTATATAAGCCTTGGTGTAGTTTTTACAACAGTAGCAATTGCAGTCTTCGTCAAGCGTGGAAAAATCTTCGCGGTACTTGCCGTTGCGCGCCACTATTTTGCCCTTTGAAGTAAACGCCGTTCCGTTGCGCGCCACCCTTGTTGCAAGCACGCAGTCGAACATATCCACACCGCGCTTTACGCCTTCTATAAGACAGTCGGGACTGCCTACGCCCATTAAGTAGCGGGGCACGCCTTCGGGGAGTCCGGGGCGCAAAAGGTCGAGCATTTCGTACATCAATTCTTTGGGTTCGCCGACGGAAAGACCGCCTATCGCGATACCGTCGGTTGCGTGAGGCTTTGCACGGCGCAGACTTTCAAGCCTTAAGTCGCTGTAAAAGTTGCCCTGAACTATGGGGAACAGCGCCTGATCTTCGCGCGATTTTACGTCAAGGCAGCGCTTAAGCCAGTTATCAGTCCTGAGCATAGCCTCTTCCGCCTGCGCGTGGGTGTAGCCGTATTCGCTGCACTGGTCAAACTGCATTATGATGTCTGCGCCGAGGTTTTCCTCTATGCTTATTACTTTTTCGGGCGTGAAGAGGTGTTTTGCGCCGTCCACGTGCGAATTGAAATATACCCCTTCTTCCCTGATTTTATTCAGTTTTGTCAGAGAAAATACCTGAAACCCGCCGCTGTCAGTTAAGATAGGACCGTCCCAGTTCATAAACTTGTGAAGTCCGCCCGCTTTTTTTACAAGCTCGTCGCCCGGGCGCACGAAAAGGTGGTAAGTGTTGGACAGTATTATACTCGAACCCGCCTCTTTCAAATCGCGGGGGTATACGCCCTTAACCGTCGCCTGAGTGCCGACCGGCATATACACGGGTGTAAGCACGTCGCCGTGCGGGGTGTGAAATACGCCCGCGCGCGCGCCCGTGTGTTTATCTATATGTTGTACTTCAAATGAAAAATATTTACTCATAATTATAAAATCATCATTGCGTCGCCAAAGGAAAAGAATCTGTATTTCTCGGCGACAGCCAACTCATACAGCGACAGTATTTTCTCCCTGTCAGCCAAAGCGGATACAAGCATTATAAGCGTGCTTTCGGGGAGGTGGAAGTTTGTTATAAGCGCGTCCACACATCTGAACTTATAAGGTGGATAAATAAAAATCTCGGTATTGCCGCTGCACGGTTTTAAAAAGCCTTTTTCGTCCGCAACGCTTTCAAGCGTTCTTACGGAAGTCGTGCCGACAGCTATTATCCTTCTCCTTTCGCGCTTGGCGCGGTTTATTATTTCCGCCGCAGTTTCGTCTACTTCGTAATATTCGGAATGCATTTTGTGGTCGGTAATTATATCTTCCTTTACGGGGCGGAATGTGCCGAGCCCTACGTGAAGAAGAACTTCGGCTATTTCAACGCCCTTTTCCCTAAGGCTTTGTAAAAGTTCGGGAGTGAAATGAAGTCCCGCGGTAGGCGCCGCCGCAGAACCGTCCGTCTTTGCGTAAACGGTCTGATAACGCTGCTTGTCTTCAAGCTTTTTCTTTATGTACGGCGGAAGGGGCATATTACC
>JAIDSQ010000059.1 GCA_029061155.1 Clostridia bacterium | reverse complement strand
TTTGGCGGAGAGAGAGGGATTCGAACCCCCGGATAGTTGCCCATCAACGGTTTTCAAGACCGCCGCATTCGACCGCTCTGCCATCTCTCCAAGTAATATTCAGTTTTAAGGTGGGAGCGGGCGAATGCGGAGCATTCGTCGTATCGAAGTACGAAGTACTTACCGCTCTGCCATCTCTCCAAATAATATTCAGTTTTAAAGTGGGAGCGGGCGAATGCGGAGCATTCGTCGTACCGAAGTACGAAGTACTTACCGCTCTGCCATCTCTCCAAGTATATTAAGTTTTAGTGGGAGCGGGACATTAATGTATCCATCTCCAAATATGAAAGATGTTTAAAACTCAAACATCTTTCATATTTTAACCGATAATTAATTTATTGTCAATTATTTTGCATTTGTTTTTACACGATATTCAACAGATGCAACCGTGGCGAAGTAGACGTGTGCGGCGCCTGCTTTGTAAAGCCTTTTACAAACAGCGTCAGCCGTTGCGCCCGTTGTCAGAATATCGTCAACAAGTAGTAAACTTTTGCCCTTTATCTCATCGGGTTTCTCCACCTTGAAACAGTGGCGCAGGTTTTCTGCACGTTCCTTTTGCGTAAGCGTCTTTTGTTCGGGCGTGTCCTTTGTCTTTATAACCGCATTTTTAATAACAGGCTTTCCCGTTATTTCCGAAATACTTTCCGCAAGAAGTTGCGCCTGATTGTATTCGCGCTTTCTTTCCGCCTTGTCGGTCATAGGTACATAGACGATACTGTCGAACGGAGGCAGGGAGGAAAGTTTTTGTGCAATTAACTGCGCAAAATAATCTTTTAAGTAGCTACAGCCGTTTTTGAATTTTGATATCAGCGCAACGCACGCGCCTTCGTAAACTAACGCAGAAACTGCCTTTTCAAATAAAGGCGGAGTATGTTTACACTCTATGCAAATTTCTGTAACTTGGGTTTTCCTTCCGCAGACAGGGCAGGTTATACCGTTATTGAAAGTAACTTCTTTTTGGCAACGCGGACACAAATGGTTATCAAACGTTTCCGCACCGCATATTTCGCAGGTAAAATTCTCGGGGAACAGTATGTCCTGTAAATACCTTAAAAACACATTCATAAATACTTTTTAAGGTCTGTAACTCTGTCGGTTTTTTCCCAGGGCAGTCCGTCTTTGCCAAAGTGTCCGTAAGCCGAAGTTTGCTTGTAAATTGGCGCGCGCAGTTTTAAATTTTTAATAATGGAGTAGGGTCTTAAATCAAACTCCTTAACGACTATATCCGCAATTTCGCCGTCTGAAAGTTTACCCGTCCCGTATGTGTCAACAAATACGGATACAGGCCGCGAAACGCCGATTGCGTAAGCGAGCTGAATCTGAACCTCGTCGGCAAGTCCCGCCGCAACAAGGTTTTTACAGATATATCTTGCCATATACGCCGCCGAACGGTCGACTTTTGTGGGGTCTTTGCCCGAGAATGCTCCGCCGCCGTGTGCGCACCTTCCGCCGTAAGTGTCAACAATAATCTTTCTGCCGGTAAGTCCGCTGTCGCCCTCGGGTCCGCCGATTTCAAACCTTCCCGTGGGGTTAATGAAATACTTTGTATCTTCGTCTATAAGCTCCTCGGGAATAATGCTTATAACGTACTTTTTAATATCTTCTTTCAGTTGCTCCTGCGTGATCTTCTCGTCGTGCTGAGCGGAAACTACAACCGTGTCAATTCGCTTGGGGGTAGAACCCTCATACTCAACGGTAACCTGAGTTTTTCCGTCGGGACGAAGGTATGGCATTAATCCCGAACGCCTGACTTCGGTCAACCTCTTTGCCAGCTTGTGCGAAAGCGAAATAGTAAGGGGCATAAGCTCCTCGGTTTCACGGCAGGCATAGCCGAACATCATACCCTGATCGCCCGCGCCGATTAAATCTTCCTTTTCGCCGCCAGCCTTGTTTTCAAGCGAACTGTCCACGCCCATGGCAATATCGGGGCTTTGTCTGTGAACGGCAACCGTAATATTGCATTTGTCGAAAGAAAACGTTCCGAAGTCGTAACCTATTTCTTTTATAGTCTTTCTCGCAATCGCCTCATAATCTGCCTTAAAGGCGGAGGTAACCTCGCCCATAATCATCAGTCTGTCATAGGCTGCGCAGCACTCTATTGCGCAGCGTGCATTGGGGTCGTTTGTAAAAATTTCGTCAACTATCGCGTCTGAAATCGCGTCGCATAATTTGTCGGGATGTCCTTCGGTAACACTTTCACTCGTAAATAACTTCTTCATATCAATTTCTCTTTTGCGCGATATAACTTAAAAGC
Organism: Clostridia bacterium; assembly: GCA_029061155.1. Classification (GTDB taxonomy): domain Bacteria; phylum Bacillota; class Clostridia; order Christensenellales; family Borkfalkiaceae; genus Coproplasma. The sequence goes on along the minus strand of JAIDSQ010000059.1, from coordinate 2,414 downwards.
CCCGCTCGTGCCGAGCGGGGTTGTCATTGTTATAATCCCATAGTTCTCGGCGTTAGCACCTTGCCATGATGGCAGGTTGCTGTGTGGTCTAAGAGCCGTTCTCTCGCACACTCTTTATAGGTTTGAAATAATTGTACCACATTGCAAAACCTGTGTCAATCAAAAGTTGCATTTTGCGTAATTTTAAATTATAATAATCTTATGAATTGTACACAGTGCCCCGTCAAGTGCGGCGCGGACAGAACGTTAAATAACGGCGCGTGCGGAGTAAAGGGGATAAGAATAGCCAAGTACTATCTTCACCCCTTTGAAGAACCGCCTATATCCTTTAAAAATGGCAGCGGTTGCATATTTTTCTGCGGCTGTTCCTTAAAATGCGTGTTCTGCCAGAACTACGAACTTTCGCGCAATACCCGCGGTAAAGATATAACGGCGCGTGAGCTTGCAGATATTTTCAAAGAACTCGAAGATATGGGCGCGGAAAATATAAACCTCGTCAATCCTTCGCACTATTTAAGCGATATAGAAGAGGCATTTTACATTTACCGCCCGAATATACCCGTGGTGTACAACACGCACGGCTACGACACTTTGGAAAGTCTTGAATGCGCAAATAAATTCACTGATATCTTTTTGCCCGACCTTAAATTTATCGACCCCGCACTTGCCAAAAGATACACGGCGCATGCGGATTACGCAGAATACGCTTTGCCCGCAATAAGGTTTATGGCGGAAAAGCCCCTTAAACTGCGCGAAGACGGCAAAATGCTTTCGGGCTGTATTGTAAGGCACCTCATTTTACCGCTCGCCTCATATGATTCCGTCAATATAGTTAAGTTTGTTTCCACCCTGCCCGACAGCGTATATTTCAGTTTAATGGGACAGTACACGCCTTTCGGGGAAATTCAGAATTATAAGGAACTACAGCGCAGAATAACAAAACGCGAATACAATAAAGTGCTTTCGGCTGTGGAAGAATACGGACTTAAAAACGTGTTTTTGCAGGATCTGAACAGCGCGGACGAAAATTTTATACCTCAATGGGACTACTGATAAATGCTGATAACTCTTGACAACGTGGCTTTCGGCTACGGCGACAACTTAATATTTTCAGATGTTTCGTTTGCCGTAAACGAGGGCGAGCGCATAGGACTTATCGGCGCCAACGGCGAGGGCAAAACCACGCTTATAAAACTTATCCTCGGCGAACTTGACGCAGACGAGGGCAGTATTATAAAAAAGAACGGACTGAAAGCGGGCTACCTCGAACAGAACGGCGGTTACGTAAGCGGTAATACCGTATATGGCGAAATGCTCGAAGTGTTCAGAGAAGAACTAAGCGCCGTAGATAAACTAAACACACTGTCCGCGCAGCTTTCTGTTACCGAGTACCCAAGCAAAGATTACGACGTGCTGTCTGCAAAAATCGAAAGTTTAAATAAGTTTCTTTCTGCGCGCGACTGTTACGACGTGGAAGTGAAAATTAAGACCGTTTTAAACGGTATGGGCTTTTCGGGAATGTACGACAGGGTTATCGACACAATGTCGGGAGGCGAAAAGACAAGGCTCAAACTTGCCCGCCTTCTGTTGGAAAGCCCCGACCTTCTCATTCTGGACGAACCCACAAACCACCTCGACATTTCAACGCTTTTCTGGCTTGAAGAATATCTTAAAAGTTTCAAAGGCAGTATATTCGTCGTATCGCACGACAGGTATTTTCTCGACGCGGTAACGGGTCGAATACTCGAAATTGAGGACAAAACTTTAACCTCATTTTCGGGCAACTATTCAAAATACAAAATTTTAAAAGCCGACCTCATTGCACGAAAGTGGAAGGAATACGAGGCGTTAAAAGAAGAGCGGGCAAAACTTCAGGACTATGTAGACAGAAACATAGTTCGCGCAACTACGGCGAAGTCCGCGCAGAGCAGAGTGAAACAGCTTGAAAAACTGCCCATGCCCGAAAAGCCGTACACCCCGCCCAAACCGCCCTGTTTTTCATTCACCTATGAAGTACAGCCGTACGAACGTGTGCTTGAAATAAACGGACTTAACCTTGTACGCGGCGATAAAAAACTTATTTCGGACGGAAACTTAACCGTGCTCCGCGGACAAAAAATCGCAATAGTAGGCGAAAACGGTACGGGCAAAAGCTCGCTTTTAAAGGAAATAGTAGAAGGAAACAACCCGAGCATTAAGGTAGGCAGATTTGTACATTTTGCCGTGTATGATCAGGAAGGCGCAAATCTCAACACAAAAAACACCGTAATAGGCGAACTGTGGGAACGCCACGTACTGTTTACCCAGACGGAAATACGTTCGGCATTAGCTCGCTCGGGACTGTTCGCCGAGGATATGCAAAAACAAGTATGCGCGCTGTCAGTCGGTGAAAGGGCTAAGATTGCACTCTGTAT
>JAIDSQ010000058.1 GCA_029061155.1 Clostridia bacterium | reverse complement strand
GATTATAATGACGATACAATATTTATAATAAACGAATATCGCCATTGGGCTGTGTGGTTGAAAAATACGAAAAAGGAGAAAATATGAAATGTTGCATTGTATCGGGCGGGATAGTAAAAAAAATAAATAAAAAGGAGATTTTAAAATGACTATTCTGCAAAACAAAATATATCCGAGGACGGGGGATAATCAGACCGTTTAACTCAAAAACGTTATAACCAACCCGAATATTCAGATTGGAGAGTTTACCTTTTACAACGATTTCGTAAACGATCCGACGGAGTTTGAAAGAAATAACGTTCTCTATCATTACCCTGTAAACAACGATAGACTGATTATCGGCAAATTCTGTTCAATAGCCTGCGGAGCGAAGTTTCTTTTCAACAGCGCAAACCACTCTATGAAGTCGTTGCCGACTTATCCGTTTCCGATCTTCTTCGATGAGTGGGGGCTGGATAAAATGCAAGTTGCGTCGGCGTGGGATAATAAGGGCGATATCGTAATTGGCAACGACGTCTGGATAGGGTACGAAGCCGTTATACTTGCGAGCGTAACTATCGGTGACGGAGCAATTATAGGCGCGCGAGCAGTAGTTACTAAGGATGTACCGCCGTATACCGTTGTGGGCGGAGTTCCCGCAAGGCAGATAAAAAGGAGATTCCCCGAACAGATAATAAACGAGCTCTTAAAGCTTAAATGGTGGGCTTGGGATGAGGACAGAATTGTCCTCAATATATCCGCTATTCAATCAGGAGATTTGAGTAAATTGAAGTAATATTTGCGCCGTCCGCGAAATGCGGACGGCGCTTTCTTAGTAACTTTTTTGCCCGTGAAGAATACATTGGGAAGAGGTGCATTATGTTCAATTATAATAATCAAAACGGCAACTACATGGGCAATAACCCGAACGGAAGAAACTCTAATCAGGGCAACGCTGAAACTTTTGAAACCTTGCAGAACGCGCGGCGTGATTTGGTCGGAGAGATTGACGCGATTATTCAATACGATGAGCATTTACATAAGACTAATATCGATATTGCGAAGCAGACCTGGAAGAACATTCGGGACGAGGAGCTGACTCATGTGGGCGAGCTGTTGGGGTTATTGTATTACCTTGCACCCTACCAGAAAGAGTTTGTTGAAAAGGGCTTGGACAAATTTAACGAGCGGTTGAATAAGAAGTAAAAGGATAAGGAATATATGGCGCGGAAAGCGGTTAAACCAGCTTCCCGCGCCTTTTATTTTGACGACAAAAACATGGGATAAAAGTGCCACAAAAATGATTGCCTAAGCAGGATAAGGAAGGTGGTATTTCCCCCACATTCGACACCGCTCGCATCGCTCGCTCGGAACAAGTGGAAACCCGCTTTTTGTATCACTATGGTGATATAAAATTTTTAATAAATATTGACTGTATACGGTGTTTTGTGATATAATGATTTTTATGAAATTAACCACATCGCACGAAACAAATCTGAAAATTATCAGAATGACTAAAGGCTATTCTCAAAAGCAGCTTGCCGAACTGTCTGGCGTGAGTTTGCGTTCTATTCAGATGTACGAGCAAAGACACAAGAACATAAATAAAGCACAGTCCGAGTCTCTTCATCGTTTGGCGAAGGTCCTTGGCTGCACAATGGAGAATTTGTTGGAAGAATGATATTGTCCAATAATGTCACAAATAAACTAAAATTATTGTCTAATAAATGTAATTATGTATGATAAAAAATTATCTGTTCGTAGAAGTTATCGCGACACTTATATGGTTCGGAAATAAATTATTAACGTCAACGTTCATTGAATCAAGCTTGAGCGCTAAAAAGGTCTCTAAAGTTTATGGCAAGATATTATTACGCATCGACAATTAAAGAATTCTTACAGTCAAATACTGTCTTGCAAGTTTTGTGTCAGGGCAGCGAGTTTGATATAAATCTTGCGCAACGGGATGCTTGGCAAAAAGAAATTGCAATATTAAAAGATTTGCTTCAATCTTACGAGCACGGTCAAGTTATTATGGAATATGATATTCCGCGACTTGGCAAGCGTGCGGATGTAATTATTTTGCTTAATCGTGTTGTCTTTGTTCTGGAATTCAAAGTTGGGTCTGGCGAATTTTTGCGCCACGATATAGAACAGGTTTGTGACTATGCGCTTGACCTGAAGAACTTTCAGGAAGCAAGTCACGACAGAATGATAGTTCCTATATTAGTTGCAACGGAAGCAAAATCAATTTCGATTAAATGGCAAAAGAGTGTCTACGACGATGATGTCTACGAGCCTCTTTGCACCAACTCGACTTTGCTTCAAGATTTAGTTAAAAACATATTAGCAGATAATAAGCACGATATAGAATTAACCGATTTAGACGATAGTCAATGGATATGCTCGCGTTATTCGCCCACGCCAACAATAATTCAGGCGGCAAGCTATATGTACACTCACCACAGCGTGGAAGATATAACAAAGACTGAAGCGACGGGCGAAATGCTTAAGAACACTACGGATAGCATTATTGAGATAATCAAGAAAACACGAGAACGCGGAGAAAAAGCTATCTGTTTTGTAACAGGTGTCCCTGGTGCAGGCAAGACTCTGGTTGGCCTGAATGTCGCCATACAGCAGTTTGAGAAGTCTGGAAATGGTGACAACGAAATGGCTGTTTATCTTTCCGGTAACGGCCCGCTTGTTGATGTATTAACCGAATCATTGGCTCGCGATAAAAAGAGGCAAGCCGATGAGAAGGGTGAGAAGTGCAATATTACCGACGCGCGCAGACGGGTAAAATCGTTTATTCAAATTATCCATCACTACCGTAATGACTATATTGCGGTTTTAAAAGACGATGGCTCAAAGCTTGCGCTCGAAGATGGGAAGTTGCAAGTAGATGAAACAAAATACAAGAAGCTGAACGGTGAGAAGTTTGAAGGTGTAGAGAGCGTCGCAATATTCGACGAGGCACAGCGTGCGTGGACGAAAGAACAGTTGGCTAGTTGGCTAAGCAGAAAGAAAGGTATTCCAAACTTCCCGTATTCTGAGCCCGAATTTTTGATTTGGTCGCTTGACCTTCGCCACGATTGGGCGGTTATCGTTTGCCTTGTCGGAGGCGGTCAGGAAATAAATACCGGAGAAGCGGGTATCAGTGAATGGATAAATGCTCTCAATGGTAAATTCAGAGATTGGAAGATTTATATGTCTCCGAATCTTACCGATAGGGAATACGACGAAGGAAAAGTTGCGGAAAGATTAAGGGATAATCCTAATGTATGTTTTGACAATTCGCTTCATCTTGCTGTATCTATGCGTTCATTTCGCGCGGAGAGTTTGTCAAAGATAGTACATGATATTCTTGAATTGGATGCCGCTGACGCAAGGGCAGAGTATGATCAAATAAGAGAACGTTACCCCATAGTACTTACCCGCAGTTTAGATAAGGCAAAGGCGTGGTTGAAGGAAAGGGCAAGGGGAAGCGAGCGCTATGGAATTGTTTGTTCTTCGCAGGCGTATCGTCTTAAACCGCTGGCCATTGATGTGAGGGTTAACCCAGACCACGTTCATTGGTTTTTGGATGACGAAAACGATGTGCGCTCTTCACTATTTCTAGAGGAAGCTTGTACGGAGTTTCAGGTACAAGGGCTTGAACTTGATTGGACTTGCGTTGTGTGGGATGGAGACTTCCGCTATACGCCCAGCGGCTGGGTACATAAAGAGTTTTTAAGTTCAAAGTGGACCAATATAAATAAACCCGAACGCCAACTCTATCAGACAAATGCTTACCGAGTTTTATTGACGCGTGCACGTCAGGGCATGGTGTTGTGCGTTCCTGAAGGCAATCCCGACGACGCAACGCGCTTGCCGGAGTTTTACGATAGTACATTTGAATTTTTAAAGAGTATTGGATTTGAAGTTATTTGATATGGAAAAAGTAGTTGAAGTAGTTGCAGCATTGATATGGTATAAGGA
>JAIDSQ010000057.1 GCA_029061155.1 Clostridia bacterium | reverse complement strand
AAGGCGAACAGCTCGATTATAAAAAGTTAAAGGATAAGGACGGCGCAAGACTTATTGATTACTTCTTCGATTTTAATAAGGCGGACGAAGAAGTCGATATTGCCGACCTTAAAAACGTTGCCGAAGCGCACGGCGGCAAGCTTCTTACCCAAGATTTCAAGACGGGCGATATGTACGCAAAGTTGCAGTGGGAAAACCAGGATAGAGAGGTGTTTACGGCAACGGCATATTCCGTACTTCGCGCGGGGCATTGGGTAAATAAAACCTATGCGGAAAACGTTTGGGAATTTGACAGACTTTCCAAAAAGGATAAGCTGTACGCACAACTTTGGTACGATTCTCACGAAAAGGACGAAAACAATTTCTACGGTTTGGATAAGGACTTCAACGCCGGGTTAAGGAAAGAAATATGAAAGTGCTGATATGCTATTTTTCGGGCACGGGCAATACCCGAATGGTCGTGGAAAAGTACGCGGAAGAATTTTACGTGAACGGGTGCGAGGTCGATACCTATAAAATCGAGGACGGAAACTTTGCTTTCGATTTATCGCAGTACGACGCGTTGGGCATTGGCTATCCCATACACGCATTCAACGCTCCGTCTATCGTAGTGGACTTCGTAAAAACTCTTCCCAAAAGCGAGGTCGCAAAAAAGCTGTTTATCATAAAATCTTCTGGCGAACCGCTCTCGATAAACAATATTTCGTCGTACAAAATCGCCTCTATTTTAAAGCGCAAAAACTATATTCTCAACAACGAATATCACTACGTAATGCCGTACAATATGATTTTCAGACATTCCGACGCGATGGCGTTCAAGATGTGGGATACGGCGCAAAAGCTCATACCCATCGACTGTAAAGAAATTTTATCGGGTAAGACGGTAAAGCTTAAACGCATCTTTATGGGGCGGTTTTTGGCGTGGCTGTTCAGAATCGAGCACTGGGGCGGCAGGTTTAACGGCAAAAAGTACAAGGTGAAAGAGGGCTGTATTAACTGTTTAAAGTGCGTTAAGAATTGCCCCGTGCAGAATATTTCCGTTAAAGACGGCAAGTTCGTGTTCGGGAAGAAGTGCCTTATGTGCACGCGGTGCTCCTTCCAATGCCCCGCAAACGCGATTAAAATAGGCTGGTTTGAGAAGTGGAAGGTCAACGGTGCGTATAACTTCAACAACCCCGAAGGCACGTATCAGAAGTCGCATAAAAATTACTGCAAGCGTTCCTACGCAAAATATTTCGCAAGGAGCGAGCGCAAAATCAACGGTAACTGAATAATTTGAAAGACGGAGATTTACGGCGTGTTTAACGGGTATAAAAAGCAAGGATAAGATAATCATCCTTGCTTTTTCTTTTTAATTTTGATATAATGACCGTACGATAAACAGTAATTTTGTATGGTGTTAAAGAACAGTTTATGAATGATTGGTTTACGATTGACAAAATAGACGATACGACTTATATAATAAGCGAATACCTGCATTGGGAAGAAACGCATTGCTATCTTTTAATCGGTAGAGAGCGTTGTCTTTTGATTGATACGGGACTTGGAATTTGCAATATATATGAGCAAGTTCGTAAACTGACAGATAAACCTGTTACCGCCGTTGCAACTCATATTCATTGGGATCATATAGGCGGACATAAATATTTTCCCGATTTCTATGCGCACAGAGCCGAGTTGGATTGGCTGAATGGCAAATTTCCGTTGCCGATACAAACTGTTTTGAATATGGTAATAGACCGTTGTGATTTGCCCGTAGGCTTTGATGTAAGCACTTATAACCTGTTTCAAGGTGCACCGACAAAGGTGCTGAACGGTGGTGAGATAATTGATATTGGAGATAGAAAAATCAAAGTTTTACACACCGCAGGGCATTCGCCTGGACATCTTTGCTTTTGGGAAGAAGAACGCGGCTATATATTTACGGGTGACTTGATTTATAAGGGCACGCTGTATGCATACTATCCGTCCACCGATCCCGAAGCGTATTTGCAATCGCTCGAAGCGATAGCCGCATTACCGTCTAAAAGGCTATTTCCTGCACATCATACGTTGGATATACAACCCGACATTGCACTCAGAATGAGAAATGCTTTTAGTGATTTGAAGGCACAAGGCAAGCTTCATCACGGCGCGGGCACTTTCGATTACGGCGATTGGGCAGTTTGGTTATAATAATGAAGTATGATGCACCGTGATTTAAAGATATTTAAACCTTACGAAATAAAATATTAATGGAGGAACCAATGAAAATCAATGTGGAATGTAGCATTAGCGACGAAAACGAACAGGCTATTGATGTTAATGAAATAATTGATAAAGTAAAAAAAATGTCAAAAAAAGAAATGACCTATCTTTCAACTGAATTGAAAACCGATAATAATTCTTATGAGTTGAACTGTAAGGATGACAATATAGACGTAGTAGGAAATGTTTATTTTATTTTTAATGGAAAAGCATTGCTTTACGTTGGAAAATCGCTAAATGTTAAAAATAGATTACACCAGCACCTTGTTAAATGCAATAAGAAAACATACTCAAAAATTCAAGCAGTACATGAATATTTAAAAGAAAAACATAAATTGAAATTATCATATTGTGCTA
>JAIDSQ010000056.1:1802-2818 GCA_029061155.1 Clostridia bacterium | reverse complement strand
GTTCTTTGTTGTAAGCCGACTGAATTTTGCGGCGGCGGTTTGTTTCGTCAATCGCCCTCTTCATACTGCCCGTAATTACGTCGGCATACATTATAACCCTGCCTTCAGCATTTCGCGCCGCCCTGCCTATCGTCTGAACAAGCGAAGTTTCGCTCCTTAAAAAACCTTCCTTATCGGCGTCGAGAATTGCCACAAGCTTTACTTCGGGAAGGTCAAGCCCCTCCCTCAAAAGGTTTATCCCGCACAAAACGTCAAATTCTCCGCTCCTCAATCCGTTGACTATGTCTATACGCTCCAACGCGTCAATATCGCTGTGCATATAGCGCACTTTCAGACCGTTTTCTTTGAGGTAGTCGGTTAGGCTTTCCGCCATGCGTTTTGTCATAGTAGTGACAAGCACCCTTCCGCTTTGGCAAATTACGGTGTTTATTTCGCCGAGCAAATCGTCAATCTGCCCTTTGGTGGGGCGAATTACTACTTCGGGGTCGACAAGACCCGTGGGGCGTATTATCTGTTCGACAACATTGCCCGCCTGTTCCATTTCGTAAGGCGCTGGCGTAGCCGAAACGCATATCAGTTGCGGTACGCGCTCGTCAAATTCTTCAAAGGTCAACGGGCGGTTGTCGTATGCCGACTGTAAACGGAAACCATAGTTGACGAGGTTTTCCTTTCTCGAACGGTCGCCGTGGTACATTGCGCGTATCTGCGGAATAGTCATATGACTTTCGTCTATGAACACGAGGAACTTGCCTGCGGGGAAATAGTCCAAGAGTGTGAACGACGGTTCGCCAGGACTTCTGCCGTCGAAGTAACGGCTGTAGTTTTCAACGCCCGTGCAGTAACCTATTTCCTTCATCATCTCCAAATCGTAGGTTGTGCGCTGTTCAAGCCGCTGCGCCTCCAAAAGTTTGCCTTCATCTCTAAAGGCTTTGACTTCGTCCTGCATATCGTGTTCTATCATTGAAAGCGCGCACGACATTTTGTCGGAACCTACGGCGTACTGACTTGCGGGAAAA
>JAIDSQ010000056.1:0-1792 GCA_029061155.1 Clostridia bacterium | reverse complement strand
GCCCGTTAACGCGTCCTCTTCGCAAATTCTGTCAATCTCGTCGCCGAAAAACTCGACGCGGATTGCGACTTCGGAATTGCTTGCGGGGAAAATATCGACGGTATCGCCGCGCACACGGAAGGACGAACGCTTGAAGTCGATATCGCGGCGGGCGTACTGAATTTCGACAAGTTTGCGAAGAAGTGCGTCGCGCTCCATCTGCATACCGGGGCGGAGCGAAACTGCAAGGCGGAAATACTCTTCGGGCGCGCCGAGACCGTAAATACAGCTTACTGAGGCAACGACTATTACATCCTCTCTTTCGCCGAGCGAGCTTGTGGCAGAGTTACGGAGCTTGTCTATCTCGTCGTTAAGGCTCATATCCTTTTCGATATAAGTATCGGTTGAAGGTATGTAGCTTTCGGGCTGATAATAGTCGTAATACGAAACGAAATATTCCACGCGGTTGTTAGGGAAAAACTCCTTGAACTCGTTGCAAAGCTGCGCTGCAAGCGTCTTGTTGTGAGCAATTACCAAAGTAGGTCGGTTTACGTTGTTTATTACGTTTGCCATGGTAAACGTTTTACCGCTGCCTGTAACGCCCACGAGTACCTGTGTACGTATGCCGTCAAGAACCCCTTCCGTTAAGCTTGCTACTGCCTCGGGCTGATCACCCGTCGGTTTAAATTTTGAATGTAGCTCGAATTTCATCTTAAAAATTATAACCCATTACAAAAGATTTTACAACAATTTGCATATTAAACATACGTTTATATTATAAAAAATTATCCCGCTATTGTCAATTAAAAAAGCGCCGCAAAAAACGCGGCGCTTTATTTTATTCTATCTCTGCTGGTACAGCGGGGAAATCTACCCAGAAAGTTGAGCCTTTACCGGATTCGGCCTCAACACCAAAGTCGAACGAATGGTTCTCCAAAATTATTTTGACTATGTTAAGCCCCAGACCTGTGCCCTTTACGGGGCGGGAATGGTTCTCCTTTGCGCGGTAGTACCTGTTCCAGATATCGGGCAATTCGTCCTTTGGTATACCCTTGCCAGTATCCCTTATTTTAAGTTTTATTCTGTTGTCGAGGCTGCTCTTTAAGCTTATATAAACCGTTTTGTCCTCGCCTGTATAGTTAACCGCGTTACCCAGAAGGTTGTATATGACCTGACCTATCTTTTCCCCGTCGGCTCGGGTGTAAAGGTTTGCGTCAATGTCTACCATAATATTATAGCCCTGCGTTTCCTGTAAGTATTCAAACTTGTTTATTATGCCGTAGAGAAATTCCGTAAGATTGAATACTTTGAAATTTATTTCGTCCATTTTGGAGGTGACTTTGGAAACGCTTAAAACGTCGTTTACAAGACCCGTAAGCCTGTCCGCCTCGTCTATGATTACCTGCAAATGCTTGTCGCGCTTTTCAGGGTTGTCGCCCGAAATTTCACGTATCATGGACGCGTACGCCTTAATCATGGTAAGAGGCGTTTTTAAATCGTGGGAAACGTTTGCAAGAATTTCGCGCTGAAAGTCCTCGCTCTTTTTTACTTCGTCGCGGACGGAGTTTAATGTGTCGGAAAGGTCGGCAAGTTCCTGATATTCCGCGTTTGCAAAATGTACGTTAAAGTCGCCCTTTGAAAATTTGACTGCCGTTGTAGAAAGGTTTTTCAGACCGTCGGAAAGTTTTTGCGACGCACTGAACGAAATTAACGCGGCTATAAGCAAAACAATGACGCCTATTATTATGAAATATAACAGCATTACCTGCATAGAACCTTTGAAGATTCTCATTGAGTAATATGCAACGAGATA
>JAIDSQ010000055.1 GCA_029061155.1 Clostridia bacterium | reverse complement strand
TATCAATATGTTGTGTTATACTTATTGAGTAAGTAGAAGATGTTGTGTTTCAAAACACAAAAAATGTAAATCCCGAACGGAAAGCGGTTATAAAGAAATAAACGTTAACTACACCCATTACAGGCATTAATATCATTAAAAGCAAGTTATTTGTTCTGAAACGCAGTATAAACATGCTGACGTAAATGCCTATCGCTCCGCCGAGTATAGCAGTCAAAATAATTTTGCCTGTTCCGCTGTTAGATTTAGTTTGGTCCTCGCCGTAATCGTCGCGCAGAGATTTTAACAGCATAACGGCGTAAAAATTAACGGCAAGAATATATACTATAAAAATTATATATAAAAACAGCATATTAAAAGTATGCCGAAAATAATCCGATTAATACAAGTGAGGTTTTGCTTATGGCAAAAGTGGCAGTAGTAATGGGCAGTAAATCAGATTTAGGCGTGGTGAAACCGGCTATATGCCTTATAAAAAGCTTTGGCGTAGAGGTAGAGGCGCGCGTAATTTCCGCACACAGAACGCCCGAAGAGGCTCACGAGTTTTCCACTTCAGCTATATCAAGGGGTATCGAGGTAATAATCTGCGCCGCAGGCAAAGCAGCGCATCTCGGCGGTGTCATCGCTGCAAGTACCACGCTCCCCGTAATCGGACTTCCTGTCAAAACGGATATGATGGGTGGGCTTGACAGCTTGCTTTCAATTGTTCAGATGCCTTCGGGCATACCTGTCGCTACGGTAGGTGTAAACGGCGGAGAAAACGCGGGACTTCTTGCCCTGCAAATACTCGGGTTGAAATATCCCGAAATTGCCTTAAAACTTTGCGAATATAAGAAAAAAATGAAAGACAAAATCAACGCAGACGACTTGGCGCTTCAAGAAGAATCGAAGCAGTTTTAACCATACCCGCAGTACACCCTGCGGGTATCTTAATTAAAAATAAATTTTTTATAGGAGTTATATTATGCAGAAAAAGGAACAGCTTTACGAAGGCAAGGCGAAAAAGGTTTTCGCAACTGAAAATCCAGACTACGTCATCGTGTCTTACAAGGACGACGCTACGGCTTTTAACGGACTTAAGAAGGGCAC
>JAIDSQ010000054.1 GCA_029061155.1 Clostridia bacterium | reverse complement strand
GTAGAGTACAGGACTCATTCCTTCTAATTTGAGAGAAATAAGAAGTGTTGAAACAAATTCCGTCTGTAAAATTTTGTCGAAAATTGTCTTATTGTCGCAAACGTGTGGCACCTTTAGATTTTAAACTTTAATTGCTATCCGGAAAGCAAAATAAAAATCGGAGGAAAATACAAATGTTTAATCCCGCAGAGGAAATGTCAAGCATTGCGTTTGACAAAATTTTGGGCGGTGCGCTCAACGCAGTAGTAAGCGCACAGAACAATTCGTCGATGACAACGGTGAATTTTATAAAGAACGTGGGTTTCCAGAACGATGAAAACGGCAATACGGTAAAACCCGTGTACGTCGATTTCAAGTATCCCAAAGAAGTCTCGGCTTATCAGCCCGGCAGGGAAGAGTACTTCAGTGCTACTGTAATAAGCAGCGATGAGGATCTGGACGAGGAACAACTCAACGGCGGCGGCTATACCACAGACGACAAGAGCGGCGCCTCTTTTAAATTCACGGTAAATTCCCAAGGCAAAATAACCGTAGTGGAAATTTTAAAAGCCGCGCAATGGAACGGCACTGAGGAGATAAAGGTATTAAAAGGTGAAACCGAAGTGGCGAAATTCAAAATCATCAAGCACGAAGAGGTAAAGGCAAAACCCGCGGTTTATCAGGATATGACGCTGCAGGTACCTTTGCTTACAATCGTGCCCATACCCTTTATCCGCGTTCAATCTACGGATATCGAACTGAACGTCAAAATCAACTCCATTTACAACTCGGAAGAATCGAACGATACGAAAGTAGGCGGCGATATGCATGCAAGCGCTTCGACAAGGGGTTTCTTCTTCAAGGGCAGTATCAATATCAATGCGTCCGTTTCCAATCAGAAAAAGTCTTCGACTTCCGAAGAGGTTAAAAAGGAGTACTCGCTCAATATCAAGATTCACGCCGTGCAGGACGACGTGCCTGTCGGTATGGGAAGAATACTCGACATTCTTGAAGAGAGCATAGTTCCTAAGTTCACACGCGAAAAAGCAATTGCGTAAAGGCGGTAAACCATGGTTGAGCTTTCCACATTTATAGGTCAGATAATTTCCGATATAGCAACCGCACGCACCAACGCCGACGGGTACGCCGCAAGCACCAGCGAATTATATCACGCCGACCCGTTCGTAAAAAACTTGCCTATCCCGCACTACATAATCGAGAGCGCCGAAGTCGACGTCCCCGTTATGATAGTCGGAATAACCAAAAGTTCCGACGAGTTTGAGGGGCAGAAAGAACAGCTTTTCAATGCAATAAAAACAAAACTTCCCATATTGCTTATACGGACTTATAAGTATTTCTTTGCGAAAAGCAGGGAGGATGAAAAGCAGAAGGAGGCGGAAGAAAACCGTTCGCGCGAAAAAATGCGCATCGAAACAAACGGCGCCGGAGACAAGAAAAAGCAAGTCCTTGCCGTGTATTATAATGCGTCGTTTACGGACGAGCAGTTAGAAGAATTTGCGTCGTCGTCAAAGCAAATCACTGAAAAAATGGTAGTGAATATCAAAAACTATCTGGATTCATATAACTACGATATAGTCAAGATTCTTGAGCTGTCGGACGAATTTAAACGCTGCCTCGAAAGGGAAATCAAGCTTGACGTATCAACTTATAAAAAGGGGTTGTGTCCGTTTGCGGAAGACGATGCGGTTGTGTCGGCGGCAAAGTACGTGGGCAATATGATGTTCTTCGAGTTCAAGAAAATTATGCGCTCCAACGCCGCCGTTCAGGTGGATACAAACACGGTGCAGATGAACGAGTACGCTACTAAGGATTGCCTTATGCACATAAAGCTGAAAGTCAAGGAACAGGATTTGTCTCTGATTGTGGAGGAGGGAGAGAACGGACGCGAAAAGCGCTATCTCTCGCTGTCATAAATGCTCAATTATGCGGTTTACTTGCAGCTTAACGAGCTGCTTGGCAAAATTTCAAACCTTACGCCCCGACTAAAAAACGCGGTGGGCGCATACGCGTACTCGGTTGAAGAGTATCTGAATGAGCTGCAGAACATTGCGGACGGACAGAGATTAACTATTTCTTCGGACGTAGCGGTGGAACTGCAAAAGCTTATGTCGTTTGACGGAAAGGGGCAGACGCGCCACAGCGCACGAAAAGAACGCGATATTTTCGCGGTCGGATGCGTCGAGCGCGTTCAGCAGAAAGTCAAAACGTTTCTTGAAAAATACGATAAAACTTTTACCGAGTGTGCGGACGCCTGCCGTCAGTTGGCGGCGCAAATCATAACGTACAACGGCGATATCCCGCAAGGAATAAACGCCGTTGATACTATGATTTCCATTGCGCGTTCAACCGACGCGTTAAAGCCTTACTACGCCCAGCTCGTCGGCGTTGTGGGGATATTCAATCTGAGGGCGGTGTTCGATTCCGTCCTGCCGCAGGCGGGCGTAAAAAATTATTAAGGAAGAAAATTTTATGACATTTTTAAATCAGAACCGGGGATATGCCGACCAACAGGTAGGTTTTGAAGTCGAAGTTTCGCCCATTCAATTACCGCAAGGTGATTATAAAAACAAAACCGAGCTTGCACGCATTAAAAAAAACGGCGTAAAACTTATTACACTTGTAACCGACGGCGGCATTGGCAGTAATAAACCGTATATCGAATTTGTTTCTGAGCCTCAGAAAACACAGGAAGGTATCAAAAATTTCTTAAATATAATAAATGATATTTTATCTTCGGTCAAAACAAGTACAAAAAAGCTGTCACAGTTGCTTGATGTACCGGCTCTACGCGGTTTTGAAGTCGAATATTCAAACGGAGTTACGGCAGACTTGCCGTTGAAAGTTTTACCGGGTGTTAAAGTAAATCCCAACAGTATTCATATAAACCTTGATGTTCCGTTCAACAAGCTTAAAAATTTTGCAAACAGCAGCTTGTATGAAAATGGAACTACCGACGATAAAAAAAGTACCTCCTTTAAACATGCATATATTTTGGCTGAAAAAATATTCCACGGTTACCCGGACACAATCAAGTCGTTATTTGCATTGTTTTTATACCAAAACATTGTATATATCAAAAATAGTATAAAAAAAGAACCAAAGAGAGAGCCTCGCATTACCAACTATAAAAACTATATTGAAGAAGTAATAAATGATGCTAACGGGCGCGTAATAAATGACGTTGCCAAAGAAAAATTCAACGTTCTTTTTAAAGTCAGTAAGGCTGATATCATACATGAAGTATTCAGCGCTGAGGAGCTCGGAATTTTACTCGATATGCAATACGGAGAATTGGAAAGAACTCTTAAAAGCATAATAAATCTTTACGGCAATGGAAACGATAAATATTCTGCGGAAAGCTTGTATCAGATATTAATAAATAACGCAAATGAAAAGATGGATAACAGCGATATTTGTTACTATGACGAGCCGCGAATCAGCGGACTGATACGTCCGAAAAAAATGGAAGTGCAAAGAGTGCCGTCCGACTATTATATCGTCGCCGAAATAAGGAACAAGACGACCTATAACGAGCAACTGAGAAAAATCTTCAATAAAGACTATCAACCTGATTTCAAGACAAAAAGGGATATATTTATAAAAGATTTTTGCGAGTTCGTTAAAGCATTCACTAAGTGAACTCCGTGCGCAAATTAAGACGCGCCCCGCCAATAAGCCTTGTAGCGTGACGATAATGAGTAAAAAATACGACAGACAAATCCAATTATTAAATTTGCTTTTGCGGTGCGAAAGAGTTACTATCGATAATATTTCAAGTGAATTGGGAGTGTGCGTACATACGGTGAAGCGCGATATCGCCGACTTGCAATACCATTTTCCAATCTTTACGTATGCGGGGAAGGGCGGAGGTGTCGAACTCAACGCATGTTTCAGTTTTAACAGATATATTCTTGATACTAAAAACGTTATGCTTATAAAGTATTCGCTTGAATTTTTGGCTAAGTCCGATGACGTAAAATCTTCCGCAGCCTGCTCATTGCTTTATAAACTGTTTCATAAAGATTATGGCGGTGCAGGCAAATTAATTTCACCGAATGTGAATGAATAGCCTATGCAACTCAAATTGTTTAATAATCTGAATATTTCTGTTACATCTGTTTGAGTAATTAAAAGCCCGACTTTTTTGAAGTCGGGTTTATTATTGTTAATATTATCATAATTTAAATTAAAGATAATTAATCTTGCTTACTAAAAAAGTGCTTTTTTTCTTTACTCTTTTATATTTTATATGTATAATAAATATAATCATAAAATCTATTAAAAAGGAAAATTATTATGTTTTTTGGAACCCAGCTTGATTTGGTAATAGTATTTTTTATTGTTATTTTAGGCAGAACCGTCGATATGAGCCTTGCCTCTATAAGAACGGTATTTACCGTAAAGAATAAGCCTCAATACGCCGCGCCTATTGGTTTTGTAGAGGCTTTCTTCTGGTTTATGATTGTTAAGGCTGCTCTTGATTATGCCATTGCCAACCCTATAGTAGACACTATTGTTCTTGCTATGGCATACTCTCTCGGTTTTGCGCTCGGAACCCTGCTCGGCGGAATTCTTTCCAAATTATTTGTTAAATCCAAAATTCACGTACAGATAGTATTAAGCAGTAAAAACGACGACCTTGTCAGTGAGTTGAGGGAGAAGGGTTTCGGACAGACTATTTTAACTGCAAAGGGCGCACACAAAAACGAAGAAACTTATATGATTTTCGTAGAAACGAACAGTGACAAGTTAAAAGAGCTCAGAACCATTCTTAATACAATGGACGAAAAGGCTTTTGTGTCTGTCAGCGAAAGCAAGTCCGTTTATAACGGTTTCTTCGGCTCCTCAAAAAAATAAATATTATTTTAGTAAACATTTAGCAACGCCGAAACCTCATAACTAATGAGGTTTCGGCGTTGCTGCTTTTTGTAAACTTGCTGAATCTGCTGTTGTCCTTCGGGTGCCAAGGCGAAGCGGTGCTTTGCTACGCTCGCTCGAATCGCGCTTGCATTTTCAATCCTGCACGTGTCACAGCAAAAAGAGACGGTTTAAACCGTCTCTTTTTTGTTGGTGAACGACCTAATGACTAAACCGAAACGCCCCAGATAAATTGAAATTTATATAATACTAATCTATTGCATAACTATTTTAATTCCGTTTTCGGAAATAAATTTATTGAACTCCAAAAATGAGAGTCTGCTCGGCACAAAATCAAAGTACTCATATAATTCTGTTCGATTTGCACCGTGAAAAATAAATTTATCACTGAATATCTTATGTGTCGCTTTGATTGCTTCTTTTTCCATATCGTATACGTAAACGCCCATTTTTTCACTGTCTGAATGTTCAATATTTATTACTTTGTCGCCATAATACGCCAAAGTGAAACAATGCACAAGGTATGGGTCATTTAAAGTTTTGTGTTCCTCATTATACCCTCTCGTGCAAAACATTCTATTTCTTATTTCCATACAATTAAGTAAATATTTTGTTACATTTGTTTGTTCAATACACGCACCAATCTTATATTTTAAAGTATCTTCTAAACCAAGTGTTCTATATTTTTCCCTAAATTCATTTCCACCAAGACTATTGATATGTTCTTTACAATCAACATCAACACAACCATATTGAATAAAATCATCAAAGAACTTCATCACGTCTTCGGGGCGCTTGAGTTTAGATATACGCGCTTTCAGGTTTGCATCGTTTATGACAAATTTTTTCATAATACTCCGTTGAATTGAAATTTATTGTTCAATTATTATTTCCTTGCAACTGCTTTTGACGGACATATTTGCATACAGTTCCACAGTGCAAACAATTCACTTCCATAATCGTTGCTTGCTTATCTAATATTATACAATTTTGCGGACATACGGATAAGCATTTTCCACAGCCAATACACTTATCCGTTATAACATATCCGTTGGGTTGCATTATATTCCCACCGAAAGAGAACGAAAAACGCTCGATTGGTTTTTTAGAAAGGTCAAAAAATTCTCCACTACCTGCATACAAGCAAAATACGGTAAGTGCAGAACGTGCCTGTTCGGTAGGATATATCTCATACATATATGAGTTTTTATCAAGCAATCTCTGTAACCGTTCAAAACCGATTTCTTTAACGCTTCCGTGAACGGACACAGCAACGCAAGACATAGTATTTTCGCCTTTAATTCCCGTAAGAGAAAGATAGCCGTTTGTTATTAACCGTTTATAAAAGTTTTTGCCCTTTGCTGTTAAAAAGTACAGACCGTTTTCGTCATAGTCCATAAGGTCGATAGCGCAAGTAACGGGCAAACCATTCTCATCATTTGTGGCTATTATTGTTGTATGAATTTGCTCTTGCAGATACTTAAATACTTCTATCGTTTCCATATTATTTTCCGCCAAATTACTGTTTATCGCACAATTTGAATAAAGGTATTATAGCACAAACAACACGATTTTTCAACCATATAAAGCCGTAAAAAGTAAAATGGCACTGTGGCGGGGGCTTGACATAAAAGTGGCGGAGTAGTACGTGGAAATCTGCCGTTTCCCGCAAGCGGGAATCTCTCGGCAGAGCGTCGTCGCTAACGCTCCTCGCACGAACTGCGTTTGCCTTTTCAATCCCGCACATGGCGCAGCAAAAAAGAGACGGTTTCATACCGTCTCTTTTTTGTTGGTGACCCGTGCGGGAATCGAACCCACGATACCACCGTGAAAGGGTGATGTCTTAACCTCTTGACCAACGGGCCTTATTCAATTTAAGCGTTGCGCTTAATTGTTTATATTATCGCCTTCCGGCGTTATTTTCTTTGGTAGCGACGGGTGGATTCGAACCGCCGACCTGCCGGGTATGAACCGGCCGCTATAGACCAACTAAGCTACGTCGCCATCGTAAAATACATATTTACTTCGCAATACGGCGTTGAGTTGCATTTTGTTTTGGTTGTGTACGTCTGTGTACACGCTCTGCAACAAATCCGCACTCGCCTTGTCTTGCTCGTACCTCTGTATTTTAATAGGGATATCCCCGAAATTACTTTTGGTTGCGGGGGCGGGATTCGAACCTCGCGACCTCCGGGTTATGAGCCCGACGAGCTACCTGGCTGCTCTACC
>JAIDSQ010000053.1 GCA_029061155.1 Clostridia bacterium | reverse complement strand
GTTACATAGTGGCGTAAAGTAAAACTAATAATTGATTACATAATGTGTTAGTCAAATACGAAATACATAATTAATCTATAATTTTGAGTGTATTTTTTGCTACTAACGTAACAGGATAGCGGGTCATACCTTGCTTAACTCCATTTTTTCCAAACAATTTTTCTATCGTACCTTTATGTCTTACAGTCATTCCTTGTATAATCTTTCCGTCAATATTTTTTCTTCTTATGGCTACACGGTCTTCCCCATCTTCTTCAAGAAATTTAACAGCAACTACTACTTTTCCATCTTCTTGTGCTGTTAATAATTGAGCAAATTTAAAATTTCCTGTATCTCCAACCAATTTGCACGCTTCCGCATTAAAGTCGAACTGTCCTCTTCCTATGCTCACAAATGCTGATGAACGTCCATCTGCTTGTTTGATTTTTACTACTTGCCATTCCATAATGATATTTCTCCTTGTTCTTATTGTTGTGTGTATTATATATTAAATTTTTATTATTGTCAACACTATTTGCGTAAATTTTTATACTTACTTTAATGATTTTAATAATATTTTATTGCTAAATGTGTTTATTGTGTGTAAATTATTTTAATACTTCTTATAAATTAATCAACTAAATATCATATTTGCAAAATAAAATAAACAATAAATATTCTAAATCTGATAAAATCATTTATCTATGTAAGATTCAAACACAGTCGCGCATAGTCAACCAATTTAAGTCTAAATCGAATTTCTCGGTTTGGACTTTTTATTTGTCACTGGTTCAAATCCCGTAAGGCGAACGCCTCCGGTACGTCTGCCTCAACTATTTCAGCCCGATTTTGAGTGAAAAAGGCTCAAAATCTGGCTTTTTTATGTTTACGGTCCTGTACAAATTTTCTTATTTCGACATACAGAAAAGGAAGTCCACTATCTGAACTTCCTTTAACTGCCTATTAAATTAATGAGTTTATTTTCAAAGTAAAGACTTATAAAGATTTATAATATCTTCCTTTGTCGGGTCTTTGGGGTTGCCCGGACGGCAGGCGTCGTCCATTGCAGACTGCGCAAGGAAGTCTATATCCTCTTCCTTTACAATGCCTTTAAGGTTCTGAGGAATACCTACGTCCTTTGAAAGCTGTGCAACAGCGTCGCAAGCGGCTCTTCTTGCTTCGGTTAAAGACATTTTGTCAACACCCTCAACGCCCATTGCCTTTGCGATATTGCGGTACTTCTCGCCCGTAGCTTCCGCATTGTAAGCCATAACCGTGGGAAGAAGTATTGCGTTTGCCACGCCGTGGGGAGTATCATAAACCGCGCCGAGCCCGTGCGCCATTGAGTGAACTATTCCCAAGCCGACATTTGAAAAGCCCATTCCCGCAAGGTACTGTCCGAGAGCCATTCCCTCTCTGCCTTCCTTTTCGCCGTTTACTGCACCGCGCAGGCTCCTTGCAATAATTTCTATTGCCTTTAAATGGAACATATCCGTCATTTCCCATGCGGCTTTTGTTATATAGCCCTCTATTGCGTGGGTCAAAGCGTCCATACCCGTGGAAGCCGTCAAGCCCTTGGGCATTGTAGACATCATATCGCTGTCAACAACTGCAACTACGGGAATATCGTGAACGTCAACGCAGACGAACTTTCTCTTCTTTTCAACGTCGGTTATAACATAGTTTATTGTAACTTCCGCAGCTGTACCTGCCGTTGTGGGAACGGCAATTATGGGAACGCTGGGTTTCTTTGTAGGCGCAACGCCTTCCAGAGAACGCACGTCCTCAAATTCGGGGTTATTGATTATAATACCTACTGCCTTTGCGGTATCCATAGACGAACCGCCGCCGATAGCGATTATATAATCCGCCTTGCTCTTCTTATAAGCAGCAACGCCCGATTTAACGTTTTCGATAGTGGGATTGGGTTTAATATCGCTGTAAAGTTCGTAAGCAAGATTTGCGCCCTTTAATACTTCAAGTACTTTGTCGGTAACCTTGAACTTTACAAGGTCGGGGTCGGAACATACGAAAGCCTTTGTAAGTCCTCTCCTGTGAACCTCGCCTACGATTTCCTTAATACAGCCTGCGCCGTGGTAACTTGTTTCGTTTAATACTATACGGTTTGACATAATACACTCCTTATTTAATATTTAAAAAGTCTTTGCGGTAATTAACGCCGAAGAGTTTTACGAGCTGTAACATCTCTTCATCTTTAATGGTATTTTTGCGGGGAAGGTGCGCCGTAAGCATATATATCTGCGCAGCCTTCTCTACCGTTTCTATAAGTCCGAACGTTTCGTCCATTGTCTTGCCTGCGCCGTAAATGCCGTGCATTGCCCACACTACAAGACGGAACTCTTCCATCTTCTTTGCGGTTGCTTTGCCTATCTCGTCCGTTCCGCAAAGCATCCAGGGAAG
>JAIDSQ010000052.1:2551-9648 GCA_029061155.1 Clostridia bacterium | reverse complement strand
TGGGGATACAATCCCTTAAACTACAACGTTCTTGAGGGAGCGTATTCCTCCGATGCAACCGACGGCTACGTCCGCATCAAAGAATTTAAGCAGGTCGTTCAGGCATTTAACGGCGCGGATATCAATATAATTATGGACGTCGTTTACAACCACGTAAGCGCGGCCACAGGCTCGAATTTCGACGTGCTTATGCCCAACTATTACTTCCGTTACAACGCCGACGGCTCAGCTGCTAACGGCTCAGGCTGCGGCAACGAAACGGCGAGCGACCATAAAATGTTCCAAAAGTTTATGATAGACTCCGTATGTTTCTGGGCACGCGAATATAAATTAGGCGGTTTCCGATTCGATTTAATGGGTCTGCACGATATTGAAACAATGAACCTCCTCGCCAAAGAACTCAAAAAAATTAACCCCGACATTGTGGTTTACGGCGAGCCTTGGACGGGCGGAACCTCTGCGCTTTCTTCCGACAAACAGGCCATTCAGAAGAACGGCAACGCATTGGAGGGAGTGGGTCAATTCAACGACAAAATGCGCGACGCACTCATAAAAGGCGGACTCAACGACAAGTCTGCAACCGGTTGGATAACCAACGACGAAAAGGTCAACAACTCTGACGTTACAGCTATTTTGTCGGGTTTAAAGGGTATCATAGACTGCGGCAGTTATAAGATAGCCGACCCCAACAAGACGGTCAACTACGTAACCTGCCACGACAACTATACCTTGTACGACAGAATCGTTGCGTCGGGCGTAAGACCTACTAAGGACAAGGAAATTCTTGAAGGAATGCATAACCTTGCCAACGCAGTCGTATTTACCTCCAACGGTACAACGTTTATGCTTGCGGGCGACGAGTTTATGCGTACAAAAGGCGGCGACGACAACTCCTACGAATCGAGCTATCAAGTCAACGAACTCGACTATGCGCTCAAAATCAAGAACATTAAAACGTTTGAAAACTATAAAAAACTTATCGCTCTCAAAACTTCTTGCGCGGGACTTCATCTCAACGAAGACCAGATAGAGGGCAACTACACGGCGGAATCACTTGCTAACGGCTCGGTTATTCAGATTACCGTAAAGGATACGAAGAACAACCGCACATATAAAATCATTCACGCCAACGGCACCGTAGGCAGTTTCAATACAGATTTCAGCGGTTATACGCTGTATCTCGACACCTTGTCGAGCGGCGTGCAACTGACTTCATCAACTGCAATCTCGCCGTACCAGACCATTATAGCCTACAAATAATGAAAAAAATTGTTATAATAGCCACACTTATTTTGGCATGCGTATTTTCAGTCGGCTGCCAAAAAAAATATGTACCAGATCCCGCTGTTGAGGAATACCTCAACAGCGGGTTAACGGCACAAAAAGCATTCGACAAGCTGTCGTCCTGCGAGTACACCTCGTCGGAAATCTTTCTCGGCGAGGACGACGAGGAGAAGGGTCGGCAGGTCAGCCGCACCACATTCAGTATTGAGGACAAGCAGAACTTAACTCTTGTAATGGAGCAGACCTTTCAGGGTACGTACGTATCTGAGGGGGTTACTGAACAGACGCTGACGCTCAGTAAGCGCGACGGGCAGTATATCTATTGCACGCAAACCAACGTGCCCTCCAAAAACCAGGAGCGGCAAGTCGACGATAAGTTTGCCTTAGACCTCATTTCGTCGCTTGTGTTTATCGACAACGGCGCGTACGACGGGGGCGGACTGTACTATGGCGACACGTTTATGCTCAATATATATAAATACCCGCCCGAATCGTTCTATGTCGACGAGGAGAGTGATTTGTGCGTGTTTGACGAAAAAATGCACATAAAACACGAATCGATTGGTGACGTGCGCCTTTATCAAACGACAAAGATAAACCGTTTGGGGCTTTTGGAATACGATTACGAAAAGTACGTGAGCGACGACAGCACGCGCACGGTTATAAGTTTTGTGGAAGCTACTTATCACTACATTTAAACACAAAAAAAGCAGTCGGCTCTTGTCGACTGCTTGCAATTAAAAATCTGTTAAATTATCGTAAACGTTCCCGATTCGTGTCGGTACACGACAAAGTACGCGTCCGAAAAGGCTAAGTGCGTTAGCATAATCAGCCCGACCGAAAATATGAAGTACTGCGCCCGCATCGAAATGTCTATAAACTTCGTTCCATATGCGGAAATCCCGAACACGATACTTATAGCCAAAGCCATGACTGCGCCTATGGATATGACTATTATTCCTGGCTTATACGGAGTGCCGTCGTTTTTGAAAACCAAGTTCTTCATAAGCAGCGTCGGCGCGCGATATGACCGCACGATAAACCCTATCATCGACCCGTGAAACAGCGCGGCAATCACTGAGGATATCAGCACAATGCAATCGTCAAATGTAACGCCGCTTTTAAACCCGTACGCGATAAAATCTATCAACAAATATAACAGATACCCCATAAGTGCGGCGGAACAGAACAGGTAAACGGACTTAAAAATTAAATTTTTACGAGGATATTGGTTTTTCATCTCAAAGGCTATTATACTCTTTTTTAGCGTCTTGTCAATTAATTAAGTTTCAATCAAAAGGAGAAATGCAATGGATAAATGCTCAATTTTGCATCAATGCGATTCTAAATTTTCTTTTCCCGTCAGCGAAACAAAAGCTCAGCTTCGCCTCCGTGCCAAGCGTAACGACACAATAAAGCACGTCAACGTACTTTGGAACACGGGACACAAGTATTATCTCAAACAATTCAGAACTGAGCTTTTCGTCAAATACAGTGACGACCTGTTTGATTACTATGTCGGCGAGATTGACAACGGTGCGCCCGGCTATTCCTACATATTCGAAATTATCGACGGCGACGGAACCAAGTATTACTACAACGAAAGCGGAATAAGCACGGTTCTGCGCATAGAGGAGTCGTTCAAGGACAATTTCATGGTGATTTTCCCCAACAAGTCCGATATAGTAATGCCGAATAAGCAGTTTGAAGGCAGAGTTTTCTATCAGATTTTCCCCGAACGCTTTGCGCGCGGCTCATCCAAGCGCGACACAAGCTACATCACTATGGATTGGAACACCGACGAGCCTAAAAATGACAAGTTCGCCGGCGGCGATCTGGACGGTATCCGCGAAAAATTACATTACTTAAAGAAGCTTGGCATAGGCGCGATCTATATGACCCCTATCCACCAATCCATAAGCGCGCACAAATACGACATTGACGACTATCTGTCTGTCGATAAAATGTTCGGCGATCTCGACAGCTTAAAAAAGTTAGTCGACGCAGCTCATCAGCAAGATATTAAAATAGTAATGGATTTGGTATTCAACCATTCGAGTTTCTATAACCCTATGTTTCAGGACGTAGTAAAGCACGGCAAAGCCAGCAAGTACTACGACTGGTACTTTGTCGACGGAGACAAACCGACGTGGGAGAAAGGCAACTATAAAACCTTTTGCGACGTAAAAATGATGCCCAAGCTCAATACAAATAACCCCGAAACGAGGGAATATCTTTGCTCGGTCGGCGAGTTCTACCTTTCTAAATACAACGTAGACGGATTCCGTTTGGACGTTGCATCCGACGTATCCCACAAGTTCTGGCGTATCTTCAAATACCGCCTGCAGGATATCAATCCCGACGTGTTTATAATCGGCGAAGATTGGCAGAACAGCGAATCGTTCCTTGGCAACGACCAATGGGACAGCGTTATGAACTATCCGTTCCTGTATGCGTGCCAACGCTATTTTGCGGAGAACAGGTACGATGCAGAGCAGTTCAGTAACTTCCTTAATATGATTTTAATGCGTTACAAGGACGGCACGAACCGTATGATGCTCAACCTGTTGGATTCGCACGATATAGAGCGGTTTCTTAACTGCGTCGGTTTAAACAAAAACACAATGCTTTCGGCCGTTGCATGTCTTATGTTCTATCAAGGCTGCCCCATGCTTTATTACGGCGACGAAATTTTTATGGACGGTAAGAACGACCCGTACAACCGCAAATGTATGCGTTGGGACAGTAAGGAGTATGAAAGCAAAGAGCACGCCGTAATACGCGATTTGCTCAAAATGCGCCAAGGCGACGTTTTGAAAAAGGGCGATATACAAATTTACTCAAAAGACGGCGTCGCGTACATAGTCCGCTCGTACGCGGGTAAAAAAATGACGCTTGCAGTTAATCACGGACCAAAAGCCGCGCCTCTTTCGGGCAAACCCGATTATGTGTTCAACTGTAAAGACAACCTTATGCAGCCCGACTCATTTGCAATTTACAACGAATAAATTTATATGCACTCCGGAAGTTAACCTTCGGAGTGCATATTTTTTTAATTTGGAAATTATATAACATAGAAATTAAAGCGAGCTTTCACATAAGTCGGACAGTTGAAAGTTCATTTATTGCAGACCAAATAAAATTTAGTGAACATATCCGAGGGTAAAATCTTTGATTTAATTTGATTTTTGAGGCGGATATTGGTATAATTGATATATCAACATATATTGAGGCAATTTTGAAGGGAAAGAAGAAATCGACCTGGACTAAGCGCAGACATGCAAGAATATTTGCTTTTTTGCGACCCATTATGCGTTTTTATTTCAGACTGAGATACAACTATAGAGCAAATCCGAGCGGATTGAAAAAGGGCGCGTATCTGATAATTTCAAACCATCAGACGACGATGGATCCTTTTATGCTTTCTCTGTCGTTTAAATTCCCTGTTTACTTTATAGCGTCCGACGATATATTCAATCTGAAAATTTCACCCCTTATAAAATATCTGGTTGCGCCCATTCCCAAAAGCAAATCCTTGCGCGACGTAGCCGCAATGATGGGAGTGTTCAGGGTAATCAAGGAGGGCGGAGCGGTAGGAATTTTTCCAGAGGGCAACCGTACTGTTTCGGGTAAACAGTGGGAAATGACCGACGCTATTGCAAAACTTGCCAAATCGCTTAAAGTACCGCTGGTAATTTACAATATAAAGGGCGGTTACGGTACTGATCCGCGCTGGGGTCATTCTATAAGAAAAGGCCGTAGTGAAGGATGCGTCCGCAGAATAATATCTCCTGAAGAACTCAAAGACAAAACAACGGAAGAATTATTTAACATAATAAAAGACGAGCTTTCGGTTGACGATACTCTTTCAGGTATAGAATACCGCAGCCGTAAACGCGCCGAGTTTATAGAAAGGGCGCTTTATCTGTGTCCCATTTGTAACGGCGTTTCAGGAATAGTTTCGGATAGATACAGGTTTAAATGCAGGCATTGTAACACAGTTTCGACCTACACTGAAAAACTTTTAATATCACCGCTTGTAAACGGCTATACGCGTATATACGAATGGTTTGAGTGGGAGCGCGCCGAAATAGTTAAAAAAGTAGCAGACGGCTTTGAGGTCGGCGATGACGGTATTATTTTCCGTGAAAGCGTTAAATTCAGTAAAAAGAAAAAACTTGCCGGTAACCGCGTGTTAATAAATAAAGAAAACCTTATAATTTCCGATAAAAAGCAAAAATCCGTCTATCCAATAAAAGATATTACGGCTTTGACTATGGTCGGGAAGAAGAAATTCAATTTTTACTATGACGGTAAAATTTTGCAGGTTAAAGGCAATAAACGGTTTTGCGCTATCAAATACGTTCATATATTCGACGGTTTGCGGCAGATAAACGGCGGAGATGCAAAGGAGGATTTAAAATGAGTTATTCCGAATTAAGCGTATGGGCTTTTCTGATTATTATAGCTATTTTGCTTTTCAGTATGTTGCTGTGCAATATTCTCCGGCGGGCTGTCCCCGCATTAAAAAAATCGCTGATACCCGTTTCGGTTATGGGCGGAATGATTCTTCTTGTGATTTCGACTATTACATATTATTGTGCGGGCGACTATTTCTTCAATTTAGCTTTGTTCGGCGGAAACGGCGGCGAAGGTAGATTCAGCGGAATGGACATACTCGAACTTATTACCTATCACTGCCTCGGCATAGGCTTCGTCGCCTCGGGTATGCGCACGTCCAAAAAGAAGTTTAACAAACAGCGTGCGGGTGAAGTGTTCAATTCGGGACTTACGACTGTCAACGGTTATCTCATCCAAGCGTTCGTAGGTTTGGCAATAACTCTGATTGCCGCATATTTATGCCACGTTGACGGACTTATATCAGCGGCGGGAATATTGCTTGCCTTCGGTTTCGGTCAGGGTACGGGACAAGCAATGAACTTCGGCAAAAACTTTGAAGAATACGGTTTTGTCGGCGGCGGAAATTTCGGCTTAACGGTTGCCGCGCTCGGTTTTCTCGTTGCGTGTATCGTCGGCGTTATCTATATAAATGTTATGCGCCGCAAGGGAAAGATTGTAATTGTAGAGAAGGAAAGGGGTAACCGCCTTGCAGACTACGAGGACGAAAACGAAATTTCAGTTGTTTCGTCAATGGACAAATTTACCGTCCAAGTGGCTATTGTGCTTGCGGTTTATGCCGTTTCGTTCGGAATAATGTACGGGCTTTCAAAGCTGATTCCCTCGCTTGCAACTACGCTGTTCGGTTTCAATTTCCTGATAGGCGTACTTCTGACTATTCCAGTAAAGGCCGTTTTAAATAAGCTTTACGATAAAAAAGTTATCAAAAAGCAAATTGTCAATAACTTTATGATGGACAGGATAAGCGGTTTTGCGTTCGATATGATGATAGTCGCGGGAGTAGCGGCAATCAAGATTCCGCTTTTGGTATCGTACTGGGGCGTGTTGCTTATTATGGCGGTCATCGGTGCGCTTGTTACGCTTTTCTACGTGAATTTTGTTTGCAAAAGGCTGTTTTCTTCATACCGCCACGAGCAATTTCTTGCATTCTTCGGTATGCTTACGGGTACGGCAAGTACAGGTATGATTTTATTGCGTGAAATAGACGGAACATACAGTACGCCAGCAAGCGAAAATCTTGTGTATCAGAATCTGCCTGCAATGGTGTTCGGCTTTCCGCTTATGTTCCTTGCAAACTTTGCACCGAAAAGCGATTTAAATGCGTTGATTACCTGCTTAATAGTGGGCGCGGCGTTCGCGGTCTTGAACGTAGTGCTGTTTCGTAATAGCATTTT
>JAIDSQ010000052.1:0-2541 GCA_029061155.1 Clostridia bacterium | reverse complement strand
TTCAAAAAACGGCGAACGGTTACGCAAATCGACGGCGGCGAAAATAGCACAGAAGGTTGTGAAACTGTTAACGATACAAAAGAAAACGACAACGAATAACCTGCTTATTTGTCGTGCGGTTATCGTACTTTGTTGTTACGCAGTCGAACAGGCACATATTATTTGTAAAATATAATTAATCGAGTACATTAAAAAAACAGCCCGCGCATTGCGCGGGCTGTTTAAAATTTTTAATAATCGGATAAGCCTAAAAGATAATCGACGGATACACCGTAAAACTTTGCAATGTCTGCAAGAAGAGCAAGCGGCGGTTCCCGCTGTTCTTTTTCATAGTGCAGATAAGTTACACTATTAATACCAAGCATTTCGGCAAGCTGTTTTTGAGTATAATTTTTTTCTTCGCGCAATTCTTTTAATCGCTGTCCTAAATTAATTTTCATAATCCATTTCCATTTACTTGACATATTACCAAATTGGTAGTATATTACTTAATAATTACCAATTTGGTAGTTTTTATAATATCAGTGAACAGTTGCGGCTTGTCAGCCAAGGCAAGCCCATATAAAAAATCTGATTATAAACAGGAGGTCGTTATGAAGAAACTATTTTCATTAATTGTAGTTTTTGCAATAGTGATTGCAAGCGGATTGTTGCTTTTTGCTTGTGAAAGCGGACACAGTCATAACTTTGAAGTGGTTGAGGCAGTCGCCGCCGATTGTACCCACAAAGGCAACGTTAAATACTGGCACTGTAAAGATTGCGATAAGTACTACTTGGATGCGGACGGCAAAAACAACGTGAGTCTTTCCGATACGGTGCTTGAAATAACAAGTCACACTCTTACAAAGCATAGCGCAGTTGAAGCGGATTGCGACAACGCGGGCAATATCGAGTATTGGGATTGTCAGGTTTGCCATAAATATTTTTCAGATAAAGACGGCAAAAATGAGTTAACCCAGAATCAGACTATTGTTTCGGCAAGTCATACTCTTGAAAAAGTAGACGCTAAGTCCGCAGGCTGCGAAAATAACGGAAACATAGAATACTGGACTTGTCGGATTTGCCATAAGTATTTTGCAGATAAAAATGCAGAAAAGCAATTAATCGAAAGTCAGGTTATTATTCCGGCAAAACATAAACTTAAAAAAGAAGAGGCGCACCCTGCAGACTGCGAAAACGACGGTACTATAGAGTACTACGTTTGCAGTGTGTGCGAAAAGCTTTTTGCCGATGAAAACGGAACCGTTAAATTGAAGGAAAGCGACCTCGTTGATCCGGCAGGACATAAAATTGAAAAGGTTGACGCAAAATCACCGACATGTGCACAAGCGGGAAATAAAGAATACTATTGTTGCACTGTTTGTGAGAAGACCTTCGGAGATAGTAAAGGAAACAAAGAAATAAATATCGAAGACGTTATTCTCGGCGACCTTCTTCCTCATACTCCCGTTAAAATCTACGCCGTCACGCCCGATTGCGAAAATACGGGAAATATAGATTGCTGGCAGTGCGAGGAATGCGAAAAGTATTTTGACAACGAAGAATGTGAAACGGAGTTATCTGAAGAGGAAGTCATTCTTCCCGTTCAACATAATTTGGCCGAATATATTGAAAGAGAGGCAACCTGTACCCAGACAGGGCGCGATACGTACTATAAATGCAGGATATGCGAAAAGATATTCTCAGATGAAGAGGGCACGGAAGAAACAACTTTAGAAGACGTTACTTATCCGATGCTTCCCCATACGTTGACTAAAACCGAGGCGAAAGAGGCTACTTGCTTAACTAAGGGAAATATGGAGTATTGGAATTGTTCCGTCTGTGATAGATTCTATTTAGACGAAGACGCTACGGTTTTATCGGGTCCGTGGGAGGTTGATCTTCACTATTTAGGAAGAGGACAGCATGAAGAGGAAGTTGTAACGGATGCGGAAGGACATTCTACCGTTTGCAGTGTTTGCGGCGAAGTTTTGAAAACTAAAGAGGAACATACATATTCAGATGATCCTGATTTGGGTTGTTCCGTTTGCGGATACGGTGAAAATTACTCGTCTCATCTGACTTTTAATCTTGCCAGCAATAAAGCATCTTACACGGCAGTCATAAACAGCGTGGGCGCCTCGGGAAAAATGGTAATTCCGTCTGCTTATGAAGGCTTACCCGTTACCAGCGTTGCGGGCTACAGAAAAAACGATCTTATTGAACTTGAAGTACCTTCAAGCGTAACCTACATAGCTGAGCTTGAATGTGAGAACTTAAGAAAACTTACTTTGAATGAAGGTTTAATAACTTTATATCGTGTAGAATCCAGATGCTTACAGGAATTAGTCATTCCTTCAACCTGTACTTATGCTTCCGTTAACCCTAAGTATTGGGTGTCCACTTCGAGCAGGCTTGAAGCGGAATCAACAACAATTTATACAACGCTTAAGGAAAAACCGGAGAAGTGGTATATCGGTGATTGTCCATTGGTTTTAGATTACGAAAATAACGACGTTGCAACCGACGGAAGGATTTATATTGTTCAGGACGGCATACGGT
>JAIDSQ010000051.1 GCA_029061155.1 Clostridia bacterium | reverse complement strand
CTATTAAAATAAATGTCTTACGACCTTTTTGATTTAAACGGCAACGAAGAGGGGGCAAAGCCTCTTGCCGAACGTATGCGCGCCAACAACTTAAACGAGTTTGTGGGACAAAAGCATATCGTTTCGGAAGGTTCGCTCCTTCGTCGCGCAATATCCACCGACAGGCTGGGCAGCTGTATTTTCTGGGGACCTCCGGGCACGGGCAAAACCACGCTCGCAAACATAATAGCCTCAACAACCCACGGCGAATTTATAAAATTAAACGCCGTTCAGGCAGGCGTAGCGGACGTAAAGCAGGCAGTTGAAAAGGCGCGTTCAAGCCTCAAAATGTATAACAAGCGTACATATTTAATGCTTGACGAGTGTCACCGTTTCAACAAAACGCAGTCCGATTCTCTCCTTCCCGCAATAGAACAGGGCACGATAATTTTCATAGGCTCCACAACGGAAAATCCCTATGCGTCAATGACGCCCGCAATAGTATCGAGATGCCGCGTGTTCGAGTTTAAACACCTTTCGGTTGAAGATATCAAAGGCGCGCTTTTAAAGGCGTTAAAGGATAAGAGAAAAGGGCTCGGCGAATACAAAGCGGAAATAGAGGACGACGCGTTAAACCACATATCGCGCGTATCGGGCGGGGATCTCCGCACGGCTTACAATGCTTTGGAGCTTGCCGTAATGACAACTCCTCCCCAAGCCGATGGCAGTATAATAGTAACACTGTCCGACGTCGAGCAGTCCATTCAGCGCAAGGCAATGTCCTATAACGAGGACGCGTATTACGATTATCTTTCGGCGTTCTGTAAATCGCTTAGGGGAAGCGATTCCAACGCCGCGCTTTACTATGCAATGCGCCTTATAGAAGGCGGCTGCGACCCCATGATGATAGCCCGCCGCCTTGTAATTCATTCTTCCGAGGACGTGGGTATGGCAGACCCCAACGCGCTTGTCGTGGCGTCGTCCGCAATGTACGTATTGCAGAATACGGGTTACCCCGAAGGGTTGATTCCCCTTTCAAACGCTATTATATATGTCTGCGAGGCGCCAAAAAGCAATTCGGTAGTCACGGCTATGAACGCCGCCAAGCGCGACGCAAGGGAAGTGCGCGACGACGAGGGGGTACCGCCGTACCTGAAAGATAACACCTTCGGCGATAAACAGACTAAGGCGCAGAGCGGAAAGTACAAATACCCGCACGATTATGCGGGAGGCTACGTCGAACAGCAGTACCTTCCCGACAAGCTCAAAGACATGATATATTACAAACCGTCGGACTACGGATACGAAAAGACGGTAAAACAAATAAGAAAAGACAAAGGTAAACTTAAATAATAAAAGGCGGAACGGATAAAAAAAATCCGTTCCGCCTTTTGCATATTCGCAAGGCTTAATAAATATCATATTCAAGAGGACAGAAATTTGTTTTCGACTTTAAAAGACTAAAAAAGTCAAAAATACAATTTTTCCGCCATACTTAAAATGTTATTATCGGAGAGAAGAGTTTGATACGCGTATTAAAGCTTAAAACGTTAATTTTAACGGCGCTTGCCGTAATGCTTGTGACAGTTCTGTCGGTTTCGGTATATTTCACGGGAGCATACGCCGTGTACTACGGCAACACCCCGAGGCTTGTTCCCATATACAGTGTGGAGCGCGAAGATAAAGTAGTTTCCATTTCATTCGACTGCGCCTGGGGAACGGACTACACCGACGAAATTTTAAAAGCTTTGAAAGTATCGGGCGTCCGTGCGACCTGGTTCATGGTGGAGTTCTGGGCGGAAAAATACCCCGACTACGTAAAAAAGATTGATAGCGCGGGGCACGAGATAGGCACACATTCTTCAACTCATTCGTATATGAGCAAGCAGAACGCCGAAGAAATCAAACTCGAACTTACCCAGTCCTCTAAAGTCATAGAGGAGCTAACGGGCAAAAAGGTGGAGCTTTTCCGCCCGCCATACGGCGATTACGACGACGAACTCATAAAAACCGCGTCGGAGCTCGGGTACTATACCATACAGTGGGATAACGACAGTTTAGATTGGAAAGACCTATCTGCAACGGACATCGCAATGCGCGTTATTAATAATGCGAAAAACGGTTCGATAATCCTGATGCACAATAACGGCCTCCATACTGCCGAAGCTGTCCCCATAATTCTGGAAACTCTTAAAAACAAGGGCTATTCCTTCGTACCTATCGGTGAATTGATATATAGAGAGAACTATACAATCGACGGGACAGGACGTCAAAAGCCGTCAACTTAACACAGTAAAAGAAATACATTTTTTGGAGGCATAAATGAACTACAATACGGAAAAAAACAATAAGGTATATATTAACGGCGAAATCGTGTCGGAGGCGGTGTTCTCGCACGAAGTGTACGGAGAGGGGTTTTACGAATTTTCAGTAAAGGTAATGCGCCTTTCGGGTCAGGCTGACATACTTCCCGTAACGGTGTCGGAGCGCATAATGACGGAGGATATGAAGGTGGGCGCAACCATATGTGCGCTCGGTCAGTTCCGTTCGTATAACAAGCTGGAGGGAGGTAAGTCCCGCCTTATGCTTACGGTATTCATAAGGGAACTTTTGCCCAATCCCCCCGGTAAAAATCCCAATTCCATAGTGCTTTCGGGCTATATATGCAAACCGCCCGTGTACCGCACAACGCCCTTCAACAGGGAAATTGCCGACCTTTTAATTGCCGTTAACCGCAGTTATAACAAATCTGACTATATCCCCGCAATCGCGTGGGGCAGAAACGCGCGCTTTGTACGCAATCTTCAGGTGGGCGACAGGGTTGCGCTTTCGGGCAGAATACAGAGCCGTGAATATCAGAAGAAACAGCCCGACGAAACTTTCGTTGCAATGACCGCATACGAAGTTTCCGTTTCCAAGCTCGCCGCCTTTGACGAGGACTGTGAGTTTGATATAGAGCAGGAGTTCGACTTATATTCAGTTCCACGCGCCTATAACGAATAAAAACGCATATATACTTCGCAATACTGTGTTGAACTGCGCTTTCCTAGGGTCACGTACGTCAGTGTACGCTCCCCGTCGTAAATGCTCGTTCGCCTTGTCTTGCTCGCATCTCTGCGTTTTACCATAGACATTTGAACAGCGCCCGCGGATTAAATCCGCGGGCGCTTAAAATTTAGTTTAATAATTCATCACAAGAAATATTAAAAATTTTGCACAATGCTTTAATTTCTATATCGGTAACAAATCTTTGACCGCTTTCAATTCTTTGTATAGCGTTTTTATCAACGTCTATGCCTTCCAGTTGCAGGCGTTCAGCTAACATTCTCTGTGACATTTTAGTGGCTAAGCCCATTCTAAGTTCACAAACTTTACGCCCGCAAATATTATTCTTTCCGCTTTCAGATTTGTTTTTAAACATAACTACCCGTTTGACATTCAGTGATTGACAAACTTATTTTAGTATGTTACAATCCATCTGTTGACATTCACTAAATGTCAACAAGTATAAAGCTAATTTTTGAATTTACAAAGGATAAATTGTGTGGATATCGAATTGTTAGACTACCTTATAGCAAGGGCAAAAAATATTCTTGATTATGAAAAAAGACCGCAGACAGACGAGCAGTACAGGCTCCGTAAAATGGTACTTTTAAAATCTTTAAAAAAAGCACAAAGTGATTATGCCTTAACTTCAGATAAAAAGTATTTATCAAAAAAGAAACAGATAAGAAGTTCACTTTTTACTAATGTCAGTCAAACACAATACGAATATAGTAAAAGGTTTTTAGAAGAGTATAAGGCGGCTTACAGTAATATCATAGACGAAGAGTTATGGAATTATAAAGCCTTATCGAAAATAAGATTTGAATTATTATGCGGCGCTAAAAACATTGAACAAGCTGTTGAGATTTATAAACTGAATTTGAAATGTGAAGAGGCGCTAAAACGTTTTTTATATAATGATAATTTTGAAGGTTTGACCGATGAAGAAAATGAGGCTTTAAAGAAGTATTTTAAATTAACAAATAAATAAGCACGTGCCCCGCGAAATTCTTCGCGGGGCACGTATTTAATTTATGAAACTCAATCTTTAAACAAACTCTTTATCATTGTGTTTACGTACAGTATAGGCACGATTGAAATTTTATCGGCAAACTTTGCAACCGACTTCATATTCTTCGCAGGGACAAGCACTTTTTTAAAGCCCATCTTAACACATTCCGAAACGCGCTTTTCGCAGTAGGAAACGGCGCGCACCTCGCCCGTCAGACCAACTTCGCCGAACACCGCCACATACTTGTCGATAGGCTTTCCGTAGTAGGCGGAGGCGAGGGCGGCGCACACCGCCAAATCGCAGGAAGGCTCGTTGAGCTTAATACCGCCCATCGCATTCAGATAAATGTCGGAAGAGGACAAGCTTAAACCGCACCTTTTTTCAAGCACGGCAATTAAAAGCACGAGCTTGTTATAATCAACGCCAAGCGGCATACGCCTCGGCACGCCGAAGGAAGTCTTTGCAATAAGCGTCTGAATTTCAACGTTCATACACCTTGCACCAGTCTGAGCGGGAGTAACTACCGACCCGGGTTCTTCGCCGCGGCTTTCCGAAAGGAATACGCCCGAATAGTCGGTGACGGGAATAATTCCCTCGCCCGTCATCTCGAAAACGCCCACTTCCTGAACGTTTCCGAACCTGTTTTTAACTGCGCGCAGTATTCTGAAATTTTCCTGATTTTCACCCTCGAAGTAGAGTACGGTGTCCATTATATGCTCGAGAACTTTGGGACCCGCAAGCGCGCCTTCTTTGGTAACGTGACCTACGATAAAGAAGGTAATTCCCCGACCCTTGGCAATGCGCATAAGCTTAGCGGCGCACTCTCTTACCTGTCCCACCGACCCCGCGGAGGAGGATAAGTCCTCGGTATAAACAGCCTGTATAGAGTCGATAACACAGAATTCCACGCCGTCAAGCTCGCTTTCGAGTCCGTCGATACACGTCTCATTGATAATAAGCATCTGGTCGGAATTGAGGTTCAATCTCTCCGTCCTCAGCTTTACCTGCGAACAGCTTTCCTCGGCAGAAAAGTAGAGTACCTTTTTACTTTCGGAAAGGTGGGAGGCAATCTGCGTAAGAAGGGTGGACTTGCCTATGCCTGGGTCGCCGCCTATAAGAACGAGCGAACCCGTAACAATTCCCCCGCCGAGCACGTTGTCGAATTCCGAAATACCCGAAGGCGTTCTGTTATAATTCTCGTATTTTATTTGTGAAAGGGGTTTAGCTCTTCCGCCGTAAACTGTCTTTCTTTCCGTCTTGACTTCAGCGGGCTTTACAATCTCTTCAACCATTGTGTTGAACTTCCCGCAGGCGGGACATTTGCCCAGCCAGCGCGGGCTTGACGCCCCGCAATCACAGCATACAAACTGCGTAGTAGTCTTTGCCATAGTAAATTATCCTTTTTATTTTGTGTGTGTGGTATCACATAATTGCACGGCGCAGTATGCGCATATCCCCAGCCCTTCGCCGACAAACCCGAGCCCTTCGCAGGTGCCCGCGGCAATTGCAATGCGTTCTTCTTTAACGCCCGTAAGCTTGCTTAAGTTTGCTTTCATAACATCAATATGTTTTGCAAGCCGCGGCTTTTCCGCCTGAATACTTATTGAAAGATTGACGGGCGTAAGTCCGTTTTCCCTTAAAATACTTATAACCTTTTTAAGCATAATACCGCTGTCCGCACCCTTGAACTTATCGTCAGTGTCGGGGAAGTAGTGTCCTATGTCCTTAAGTCCCGCCCCCGAAAGAAGCGCGTCCATAACGGCGTGAATAACCACGTCGCCGTCACTGTGCGCAATAAGTTTTTTGTCGCACGGAATTTTAACTCCTGCAAGCGTGACAAGGTTTCCTTCGCCGAAGGCGTGCACGTCAACGCCGAACCCAATCGCATTTCCGCTAAGGGAAGTAGAGGGAGGCATACCGCGCATAAAGTCTGATTTGTAAGTAAGCTTTATATTTTCCGTTTCGCCCTCGACTATGCGGGGCTTTTTTATAAATTCACCGTAAATCGCGCTGTCGTCGGTGTAAACCTTGTTGCCCGCAAGCGAATAGGCGCGCTTAATATCTTGGGCGTAAAAGCCCTGAGGCGTCTGAACCTGGTACAGCTTGTCTCTGTCAAGCCTCTGTTCAATATCGCCGTCGGCATAAACTATCGTGTCGGTAGCCCTGACAGCACAAATTCCGCTGCCGTAGTTTTTTACGCTGTCTATGCATTTTAAAATGAGATTTTCGGAAACGAAGGGGCGGGCGCCGTCGTGAATTAAAACTATATCGCCCGTAATTTCTTCAAGCGCGTTTTTAACGCTCTCCGTGCGCGTTGCACCGCCGGTAACTACTTTTATCCCGAACGGCGCGGTTATAGAGGATATTTCTTCAAAATCGCAAACTGACGAGGTCACAATAATCTCGTCAATTTCGGGTATATCAAATTTTTTCAGCGTGTGCCAAAGTGCGGGCGCGCCGTAAAGGGGGGCAAGCAGTTTGTTTTTATCAAATCCCGCGCGTTCGCCTTTGCCCGCCGCGCAGATAATTGCGCTTACTTTCATTTTAGTTATTTTCCCCTATTATTTCATAAAGGGATGACGCCTCGTCCTTTTTTACCGTTTCTTTAATATTAAGAACTCTGAATTTAAGCAAACCAGTGGTGTAAGTAATGCACACCTCGTCGCCGATTTTAATGCGGTAGGATGGCTTAACGTCCTTGCCGTTTACGCTGACTTTGCCCTTGTCGCAAGCTTCTTGAGCAAGCGTGCGCCTCTTTAAAATTCGGGAAACTTTTAAAAATTTATCTATTCTCATAAAACTTTTTCAAAATACCTTAAAATCGTTTGACTTTGGTTTACTTATTCCTTATAATAATACACTGTATCAGAATGCGCATTTTACGCAAAATGAACAAAATTCAGGCAAAAATTGCCCGAAAATCCCCTCAAATCCGCCATATTTTTTACATGGATTTAACGAGATTATACACCATAATTATCCGTTTGTAAAGGGGAATTTGAATATTTTTAATCCTGAATAATTTACGGAACAAGCAAAACCACGCTTTTGCGCAGTGCGACCCAATTTGTGCATACCTGCACCTCGGCGAGGTGAATGTCCGCGATTATATAACGGTGTGCCAAAGAAATCGCGGACAGAGGAGCAGCGCTCCTCAAACTCACGAAAATTTAAGACATCATCGAACGTCTTAAATTTTGTGAACTACTTTCGTAACATTAAGATTTTTTCCGGTGAAAAGATATATACGGATAATCGCCTATGTGAAATATAAAAAACAGGCGTAAGCCAAAAGGAGTATTTTACTTAAATGAATTTACCGGTTCACAAGTATGGCAAAACCGAAAGAAGAAAATTCGGTAAAATCAACGAGGTTATCGATATCCCCGACCTTGTTGAAATTCAGAAGGCGAGCTACAATTCGTTTATCAACGAAGGTATAGCCGAAGTGTTTGAGGATTTTTCTCCCATAACCGACTATTCCGATCACTACGAATTGTATTTTCTCAATCACTGGTTTGACGACAAGCCTAAGTACGACGAAAAGGAGTGCAGGAACCGCGACGCAACGTACGCGCTGCCTCTTCACGTAACCGTACGTCTTGTCAATAAAGTAAAGGACGAGGTTATCGACCAGCCCGTATTTATGGGCGAATTCCCTTTGATGACTGATTCGGGTTCGTTCATTATCAACGGCGCCGAGCGTGTTATCGTATCCCAGCTCGTCCGTTCCCCCGGTGTGTACAACGCATCGTCGCGCGATAAGACGGGTAAGGAAATGTTCGGGACAACCGTTATCCCCAACCGCGGCGCATGGCTCGAACTTGAGCAGGACGCACAGGGCGTACTTTGGGTACACGTAGACAGAAAGCGTAAAATCTGTGCAACCGTACTTCTCCGTGCCCTCGGTTTCGGTTCGGACAGAGCCCTTCTCGACTTATTCGCAAACGACAAGATGATAGAGAACACTATTGCCAAGGATACCACCAAGTCGGAATCCGACGGACTTGTAGAGCTGTACAGAAGACTCCGTCCCGGCGAAGTTCCTACCGAGGCGTCCGTTAAACAGCACCTCAACAATCTGTTCTTCGATCCCCGCCGTTACGATGTGGTTAAAGTAGGCAGATACAAGTTCAATAAAAAGCTCAATCTTGCTTACCGCCTTCCCGGCTGTAAGCTTGCTGAAGATATCTTCAACCCCGAAACGGGCGAAGTTATGGCGCACGCAGGCGACGTAGTTTCCGAAGAGAAGGCAATTGAAATTCAGGACGCGGGCGTAAACGAAGTATACGTTCTCGTTATCGACCCCGTAGACGGCGAAATCAAGCACAAGATTATCGCAAACAACGCCGTAAACTTCAAATCGGTATGCAATAAAAACCATAAGGTATTCGGACTTCTGCCTACAATATATTATCCCAACTTCAAGTTTATGCAAAAGCTTGCCGCCGAGTGCGAAAACGCAAAGGTTGAAGAAGTTGCGGAAAAATATATTGACGAAATCAACGCAATCTACTATACGGCTGAAACCCGCGAAACCGAGGACGAAAAGCCCGAAGAGAAGAAGAACAGGGAAAAGAGGCGCGATATGCGCGTCAAGTTTGTTGCGGCTTGCAAAAAGTTCAACGAACTTTTAAATTCCGACAAGACCGTATTGGACGCTGACGAAAAGAAAGAAATCAAGCCCATTATCGAAAAGCTCAACCACAAGCATATCACCGTTGACGATATCGTTGCAGCTATTTCAACCAATATCGACCTTCAGTACGGTATAGGCACAATCGATAACATCGACCACCTCGGCAACCGCCGCGTACGTTCTGTAGGCGAACTTTTGCAGAACCAGTTAAGAATAGGTATTGCAAGGCTTGAAAAGCTTATAAAAGAAAGAATGGCAACGCAGGACGCAATGGAAGTAACCCCCTCGGGTCTTGTAAATGTGCGCCCCGTATCGGCTGTAATCCGCGAATTCTTCGGTTCGTCGCAGTTGTCGCAGTTCATGGACCAGACAAACCCCGCCGCAGAACTTACCCACAAGCGTAAGCTTTCCGCGCTCGGTCCCGGCGGTCTTAACCGCGACCGCGCAACGTTTGAAGTGCGCGACGTTCACCACTCGCATTACGGTAGACTGTGCCCCATAGAAACTCCCGAAGGTCAGAACATAGGTCTTATCTCCTCGCTTGCAACCTTCTCCAAGGTTAACGAATACGGCTTTATAATGAGCCCTTACAGAAAAGTTGTCAAGGACGAAAACGGCGTTCCTACGGTAACCGACCACGTTGACTACCTCACGGCTGACGAAGAGGACAGATATATAGTCGCACAGGCAAACGAACCTTTGGACGAGAACAACCACTTCGTTAACTCGCACATAGGCTGCCGTCACCGCGACTTGATAACGCAGTTCCCTCCCGAAAGAATGGACTATATGGACGTTTCGCCCAAACAGCTCGTTTCGGTTGCAACAGCGCTTATACCTTTCCTTGAAAACGACGATACCAACCGTGCGCTCATGGGTTCCAACATGCAGCGTCAGGCAGTTCCCCTTATGAAGACGGAATCTGCGATAGTAGCAACGGGTATCGAGGATGCAATCGCGCGCGACAGCGGCGTTATGGTCCGCGCAAAGAAAGCGGGAGTTGCGGTAGGAGTTTATTCCGAACTCATTAAAATCAGATAAGACAGCGGTTTTGTTACAGAATACAAACTTAAAAAGTTCGAGCGTTCAAACCAGGGCACCTGCCTCAACCAGCGCCCCATAATCAACACGGGCGACAGAGTTGAAGAAGGCGAAATCATAGCCGACGGTCCCGCAACCAACAACGGCGAACTTGCCCTCGGTAAAAACATTCTCATCGGCTACATGGAGTGGGAAGGTTACAACTAC
Source organism: Clostridia bacterium (assembly GCA_029061155.1). Lineage (GTDB taxonomy): Bacteria > Bacillota > Clostridia > Christensenellales > Borkfalkiaceae > Coproplasma. The sequence goes on along the minus strand of JAIDSQ010000051.1, from coordinate 1,021 downwards.
GAGGACGCTATACTCATTTCCGAAAAATTAGTTCAGGACGACGTGTTCACGTCTATCCACATTGAAGAACACGAAACCGAGGCAAGAGATACCAAGCTCGGCGAAGAAGAAATTACCCGCGATATCCCCAACGTATCCGAGGACGCTTTAAAAGATTTGAACGAGGACGGCATTATAAGAATAGGCGCCGAAGTTCAGCCCGGCGACATTCTCGTAGGTAAGGTTACCCCCAAGGGCGAAACCGAGCTTACCCCCGAAGAAAGACTTTTGAGAGCAATATTCGGCGAAAAGGCAAGGGAAGTAAGGGATACTTCTTTGAAAGTTCCCCACGGTGAAGGCGGTATCGTCGTCGACGTTAAGATTTTCACTCGAGAGAACAAGGACGAGCTTTCCCCCGGCGTAAACAAATTAGTTCGCGTTTATATCGCTCAGAAACGTAAAGTTCAGGTGGGCGACAAGATGGCGGGACGCCACGGTAACAAGGGCGTTATTTCCCGCGTACTTCCCCAGGCGGATATGCCTTTCCTTGCGGACGGCACTCCCTTGCAGATAGTGCTGAACCCCCTCGGCGTTCCTTCGCGTATGAATATCGGACAGGTGCTTGAAGTTCACTTGGGACTTGTCTGCAAACAGCTCGGCTGGAAAATCGCAACCCCCGTATTCGACGGCGCGACCGAGCAGGATATCAAGAAGTTATTCCAGGAAAACAATATTTTGAACCCCGAAGGCAAGGTGGACGGTAAAATTCAGGTCTACGACGGCAGAACGGGTGAACCTTTTGAAAACAGGGTAACGGTAGGCGTACAGTATATGATTAAGCTTATCCACCTTGTAGACGACAAAATCCACGCAAGATCCATAGGCCCTTACAGCTTAGTTACGCAACAGCCCCTCGGCGGTAAAGCGCAGTTCGGCGGTCAGCGTTTCGGCGAAATGGAAGTGTGGGCGCTCGAGGCGTACGGCGCGGCGCATATCTTGCAGGAAATTCTTACCGTTAAGTCCGACGATATCGTAGGCCGTG
>JAIDSQ010000050.1 GCA_029061155.1 Clostridia bacterium | reverse complement strand
ATATCAAAAAATAACTTTAAGGAATCTATCGGATATAGCTGCGATCTATTGAGCAGATCTTTTAAAGACCTCTGCCCCTCTCACCATCTGCACGAACTGCGCCATACTTTTATTACACGTTGTCAAGAATGCGGAGTTCCGCGCGAGGTCGTTTCGGTATGGGCGGGGCACTCTGCCGACAATACAATGACATCAAATGTCTACACGCATTTTTCGGACGAATTTATGCTTGTTGAGGCTCAAAAAATCGACTATTATAATAGATTTAGCGAGTAATCCCAACTAAGTCCCAACCAGTTTAAGCGAATTTTAATGAAATTTAATAAAAAAACCACCAGAACGGGGCTATTTTTAATGCTTTTAAAATTCAGGTTCCTGTGGGCAACCGTGGGGGTTCAAGTCCCTTCGTCCGCACCAAAACCCCCTCTGATATTATCATATCCGAGGGGGCTTAATTTATAAATTCATTGCGGGGAAATTATGGTTCACGAACTACATCTTGATCAATCTTACAATACACATTTAACGCCAAAAGACCGTAACACTCTTATCCGCTACTGTATCTCAATCGGCACAAGGGCAAAATGTTCTACGCGTAATGTCTTGCGTCCATTTAAACAGAAATATCTCACTACCGCTATTCGTGAAATGAAATCCAGCCACCTTGAACAAATTGCAAAATTTAAGGAGCAAATAAACCTTTATCAAAACGACGAATTGAAACTATCTGATTGGCTCATTGATTTTTTTGAAGGCACTCCTTCAAAAGAAGATTTTAAAAAATACATGCGTGCTCTAATCAAACAGGAACGCGACGTTTTTAATACTATCTCAAAAAGTTATGTAATAAACGTAGACTTTTCGCATATCTCAAAAGAATTACTTGAGTTCCACAACACGCTGAACCCGCGCATTACTTTCGGATATTCAAGTATATTACACGAAGAATGTGATTTTGAACTTAGCAATGAAATAAAACATGCCTTTCTTAACTCCTCACTCAAAGAATTACCTACTTGGGAGCAAGACTGGACCCACGATTGGGGCTACGTATTTTTTGACTCTATTATTAATTTGTTATATGAAGATTTAATCGTGTTTTGCGGTGAACGCTGTATACTTGATACTATTTCACATGAGCAATGTATGACGATTAATTTGACTGACGAAGAATTTGAAAACTTTATTAACTTTGAAGGTAATAAAAAAGAAAAATCAGAAATACTTGAAAAACTAAAATCAATTTCAAACGGTGAAAATTAATATGAATATTGCTTTGGTAAAAGCAAACGAAAACGATGCCGAAACAATTTGGAAAATGCAAAAAGCAGCGTTTGTCGAATTGCTTAACAAATATAAAGACTTTGATACCAATCCTGCAAGCGAGCCATTGGAAAAAGTATTAATTCGTTTAAAGCAGCCTTACACCTATTACTATTTTATAAAACTAAATAATGAAAATATAGGCGCAATCAGGGTTGTAGATAAAAAATCCGAAATGGAAAAAAAGCGTATATCCCCTCTTTTCATACTGCCAGATTTCCGCAACAAAGGTTACGCACAACAGTCCATTCTACAAGTTGAAAAAATTCACGGCGATTATGGTTGGGAATTAGAAACTATATTACAGGAAAAAGGCAACTGCCATTTATATGAGAAATCAGGTTATCAGAGAACAGACAAATTTAAAATTATCAATCCGTTAATGACTTTGGTTAATTATCAAAAATAAAACAAGCGACCTCTTGCAAAACCGCAAGAGGTCGCCGCTTTTATCGAAAGTAATTCAATCAGGACTCAGATTCGTAATAACAATCGGAATACTGCGTAGGGGGCATTGTTTCGCCTTTGCCAACCCAAACAGAATTAATTACGTTACCCTTAGCGTCCACAACTTTATATGAACCTGACTTAGGGCAAGTATCACCGCAATTCAATTTCATAGGTTACCTCCGTACACTTATTATGTGAGGAAGTTTAAAAATTATTTGCCGTATTTTTTTTCAATCGCGGAAATTTTATCCACCCGGCGCTGGTGCCTTCCGCCTTCAAATTCCGTTGATAAAAATGTTTCAACTATCTTTAATGCGTAACCTTCTCCCACTATTTTTTCACCCATAGCTAGAACATTTGCATTATTGTGACGGCGTGTAAATTCAGCGCAATAAATATCGTGGCAATGCGCACAGCGAACGCCAGGCACCTTATTTGCAACCATAGAAACGCCTATGCCCGTCGAACAAATCAAAATCCCACTATCGCATTTCCCGCAAGCAACTGCCTCTGCCGCAGGTAACGCGAAGTCGGGATAATCACAGCTGTCAGTGTTATCAGTTCCAAAATCTTCGTACTCATAACCCTTTTCTGTTAGGTAATTTATAATTTTATTTTTTAAGCTAAGACCGCCATGGTCACACGCTAACGCAATTTTCATACACTATCCTCAATCTTTGTATGTTAAAATATAGTTCCTTATTATATTATCGCACGCCAAAGAAAGAGCATCGCGCGTTTGCCTGTACATTTGCAGATTATAACCGTAAGGGTCAGGGATATCATATCCGCACATATCACGTATACACGCTACGTTACCACAGTCTTCAAGCATTTGTTTTTGATTAGCCGTCATACAAATTACAAGCGTACTTGCAGAAATGCGCTTTTGCGTAAGCTGTTTAGGCTCGAAATTATCAACTTTAATACCCACTTCGCTTAAAGCAATTTTACTGTTAGGACTTATAGTTCCGCCGACGTCGGCCTGAATTCCGCACGACGCAACATCCCACCATTTTATTTTGTTCTTTTTTATTTTATCACGAAGTAAAGCCTCAGCCATAGGACTACGGCAAGTGTTACCCGTACAAACAAATAAAATTTTCTTTCTTTTCATTTATTTTTACACGCCTTTGTAAGTCTATTCATAACTCCAACCATTACACCACTCTTGTCCTGTGGCGCAACAGCAATAAGCATTTGAAAATTTTTCTCGCCTTCACGCAGTTTTAAATATAGGTTGGACGCTATATCTTTACCGTCTTTACCAAGATTTAAAAAATTTCTACCGCCAATAAGCTTTGAAGTTATTTCATCACACAAAAAGCACACTTTTATGCCTTCGGCAAGAAATTTATCATACGTTTCAAGCGCTTTATCAAGCTCACTCAATTCGTACAACATTGTGTCACAATTGGGCGAATAGTGTTTATATTTCATACCGGGGGATTTAACCTTCTCACCATCTTTAGGTATGTAAACAAGGCAATCACCCGCAACGGCAGAAATCATTTCCTGCGTTATAAGCCCGCTCCTAAGAATTGTCGGCACATCTCCCGTGCAGTCCAAAACAGTACTTTCAATCCCTCCCGAACACTTTCCACCGTCAAGAATGACCTGTATTTTTCCGTTAAGGTCGGAGTAAACGTGTTCCGCAGTAACGGGACTTACGTGCTTGGATATGTTTGCCGATGGTGCGGCTATAGGCAAATTGACGTACTTTAAAAACTCTTGCGCACCTTTATGTTCGGGAACGCGTATTGCTAAAGTATCCAACCCGCAGGAAACGGCGGAACTTACCTTTCCCTTACTCTTATAGACCATAGTCAAAGGTCCCGGAAGATAAGTTTTTGCAAGCTTAACCGCATAATCAGGGATATTACATACAAGATTTGAAATATCGTAATCCTGATGTACGTGCACAATAAGCGGATTGTCGTTAGGTCTGCCCTTTATCTTAAATATGTTATTTACAGCAGTATCATCAAATGCATTTGCACCCAGTCCGTATACGGTTTCGGTAGGGAAAGCAACCGCTCCGCCTTCTGATATTATCTTTTTGCAAATTTTTAAGGAATTTTCGTCAATATTTAAAATGTGAGTGTTCATATTTAGAAAGGAACTTCTTCATCGGGCGGTATAGAATTCTCGTCAAAATGCGGCGGCGCCTCTTCCGGTACCGGCAGACTTTCACCTTCAGGAGGAGGCTGCAACTCTTCGTTAGGCTCTGGATTGACAAATTTAGTAAGTTCACCCTTAAATCTTAACTTAATTCTGTCAAGTCCGCCGTTTCTGTGTTTTGCAACAATTAAATCAGCCATACCCTTGACGATATGCTTTTTAGCAATATCTTCTTCCGTAGCGTTAACGTCGGGGCGGTTAATGAACATAACAATATCTGCATCCTGCTCTATCGCACCGGACTCACGCAAGTCAGACAACTGCGGTTCACCGGACTGAATACGCCTCAACTGTGAAAGCGCAATTACCGGAACGTCAAGTTCTTTTGCCATAATTTTAAGTTCGCGTGTAATTGCCGCAACTTCCTGAGTTCTGTTCTGGTCTCCCCCTTGATTTTTTCCGCTTGACATAAGCTGGATATAGTCAATCATGACAAGATCTAACCTGCCGTTATTCTTTGATTTAATGCGCCTGCACTTAGACAGAATTTCGGCGGGTGTAACTCTTGAAGAATCATCGATATTAATTTTGCTCTGCCTTAGTTTATCGCTGGCCTTAAATATTTTTTTCCAGTCGTTTGTAGTCAACTTACCAGACAATGCCGAAGACATACTAACATTAGCAGCACTACACAAAAGTCTTTGAATTATCTGAACTTCGGGCATTTCCAATGAAAATACTACACAGACGGCATCGCTGCCAAGCGCGGCATTTTCAATAATATTCATTGCAATTGAAGTTTTTCCCATACCGGGACGGGCGGCAATGACTATGAGGTCAGACCTCTGCAGACCGTTGGTAAGCCTGTCCAATCTTGTAAATCCTGTAGGTATACCGCGGAAAGCATCCTTATCTTTAGCAAGCTTTTCAAACTTATCCAAAACAGCGTTAATGCCGCTGCCTTCCCGTATATCCTTAACTGCGGAGGTATCGTTAGTCTTGGATATTCCGTAAATTTTTTCTTCGGCAAACTGAATACTTTTTATATTATCGTCGCTTGATTTACTGAATTCTGCAATTTCTCTTGCAGCCCTGATTAAGCTGCGGTTAACACTGTCGCGGTGTACAATATCCAAATAGTATTTGTAATTTGCTGCTGACGGCGTGGTCTGAGCAAGCTCGGATACATAAGTAATACCTCCAGCCTTTTCAAGATTACCTTCACTGTCAAGCCTGTCGCATAGTGTTACAATATCTACAGGTTTGCGTTCGGCAAACACCATCTTCATTGCCGATAATATATACTGATGCGACTCCTGATAAAAATCTTTAGTTTCAAGTTGATCTAACAAATCGGAAAGTATTTCATTATCTATAAGCATACAGCCCAAAAGCGCCTGTTCAGCGTCAAGATTATTGGGCATAACGTTATTTTTGTCTGACATAGTACTCTATATTCCCATTAATTTTTCAAAATCAGTTAATGTTTTATCAAATTCAGCCATTGCAAACTCAAAAGGCTTGGTTGTTGTTAAGTCAACGCCTGCAAGTTTTAAAAGTGAAACAGGGTCGGTCGACGCCCCACCGCAAAGGAACTTAAAATAGTCTTTTACCGCCGCATCTCCTTCCGTCAAAATTCTATTGGCAATGTTAATTGCTGTAATTATTCCAGTAGCGTATTTATAGACATAGAATGAATGATAGAAATGAGGTATTCTCGCCCACTCACAGGAAATATTATAATCGTGTTCGATGTCGTCCCCGTAATATTTCCTGCCGATATCCGCATAGAGATTACATAAAGCCTCTTTCGTTAAAGGCTCGTCCTTCTCAGCCATTGTATGCGCGCCGTATTCAAACTCGGCAAACATAGCTTGTCTATGCAGTGTAGCACGGATACTGTCAAGATAGTAATTCAAAAGATACTTCTTTAAGTTTTCATCCTCTGCCTCGTTCAGCATAAATTTTAAAAGCAATACTTCATTTACCGTACTTGCCACTTCTGCAACGAAAATTGTATAATTGCTCTTTGCGAACGGCTGGTATTTACCTGAAAAATAGCTGTGGAGAGAATGTCCCATTTCATGCGCTATTGTAAAGATATCCGCAGTAGTCGGTTTATAATTTAAAAGGACATACGGATGAGTCTCGGGACAAGCCGCACTGAACGCACCGTTGCACTTACCCTCAGTTTCTTCAACGTCAAGCCAACGTTCGTCATAACCCTTTTTAAGCAAAGCTTGATATTCTTTACCGAGCGGAGCCAACCCCTTTATTACATATTCATAAGCTTTGTCATACGAAAGCTTTAAATCAACACCGGAAACTAACGGAGCATAAATATCATAGAAGTAAAGTTTATCATAGCCAAGCAGCTTTTTCCTCACAGAAATATAGCGGTGCAAAGAAGTAAGATTTTCGTCTACGGCTTTTAATAAGTTATCGTAAACCTTTGCATCAACGTCTTCTTCAAACAATGCGTGTTCAAGGCAGGAACTGTACTTATAAACTTTACTCAGATATACGTCCTTTTTGACATTGCCACTGTAGACTGAAGTTAACGTATTTATAAACGACGTATAGGCATTGTAATATTTCTCATACGCCTCTTTTCTCTTCTCACGGTTGTCGGAATGTAAAATTATTCCGTAAGTTCCATGACTGAGTTTTATATTTTCACCTTCCCATTCGATCATAGGCAACGGTAATTCAAGATTGTCTATTTTACCGAATGTTTCATTAAAAGTTTCAAATATTTCGCTTGCCATACCTATCAGTCGCTCTTCAGGTTCGGAAATTGTGTGCGGCTTGCGCTTAATTATCTTTTTGAGAATATAATCAAAATCGGTGAATCTCTTATCCTCGACCAGCTTGTTAAGGTATTTTTCATCTAACCTTGCCATTTCAGGCTCGAAAAATGACTGCTCTGTCGAATACTTGGCAAAAAGCGAACCAACCTTTGCCTGATAAGCCGCATATTTAGTAACAGCAGTATCCTCGCAGTAACGCAGATGTGCATAAACTGCAAGACGTTCTAACTGAATACTGAACTTTTCATCTTCCTTAAAGAATTGAAGTAAGCTTTCACTATCATGTAATTTACCTGCGTATTTTGAAAAGTTAATAGATTTTTCTAAACCAGCAAAACTTTCTTCCCACAATTCGTCCGACACAAAAATATCGTCGGTTTTCCATTTATACTGTTCTTTTACTTCACTCCGTTTCAATTTGCACCTCTGATTATTATTTATTAACTTAAACCTAAAAACCTTGGAATATCAAAATATAATGATTTATGCGCTGACGAGATAAAACTTTTATAAGTCATAGACCAATCGACAACGACGCCGTAAAGATGCGAAATTTCGTAAGCGCCACGCGCTCGGCTATCCTCACTTACGTCCCTGTTATCGCCGAGGAGAAAAAAGTATCCCTCTTTCACGTAATAACCTTCATCATCGTTATGAAAATTATTCTTGGGCAATATCGGCGTGATATTATTATCGTCAATATAGCTTTCTTCCACATCAACAAATTCATCTGTGCCGACATACTTGATTTTGAGCCGACCGCTGACAAGTTTCACATGGTCTCCGCCGAACGCAACAACTCTTTTAATTATAGTTGTTTCATTGTCCCTTAATACAACAACAATATCGCCGTAATCCGGCTTGGCGTACTTGTTTACGTACACATAGTCTCCGCCTGGGGACGACTCATCATCGGCACCTTTCAACGTAGGATACATAGACGAACCCACAACATATATACCGGAATAAATTGCAGCAAACAAAATCTCTGCAATAAGCACAACAAAAACTATAGCAATAAATATGTTGAGAATAAAATTAAGTTTTGATTTCTTATTTATAGAATATAAGCTGTCGTTTACTTCCGTTAACATTACTTAAAGCCACATTATATTATTTACGGCGTACTTGTCATCGCACGTTATACAAAATCTGAAATTATGAACAAAATCGCTAAGCGGAACACCGTTAACAGTTTTGAACAATTTGCTTTCAAGAATTAAGCTTTGCCAAACCCCGCCTAAAATGCTTTGACTGTATTTGTACGTTTCGCCGTCATTAAAATCTTCAATTACAAACATTATTTCAGCCGTGTCATCACAGAAAACGTCTATTTTTAAGACATTATCCTTTAAAGGAGCATATGCAGGACTATTCATTCTGTAAGTCGTTAGTCCCCTCACGGAATAAATTCCGTTTCTTCCCTTTGCCTTTGTAACTATCTGCGGAGCCATAACGCTGTCGGTAAAGAATATTCCGCCTATTGCAAGCGACCTCGGATCAGACACATATAAACCTGCCGTTCCGTTTTTACTCGAATAAATAACGCGACACCTACCGTGAGTATTTTTGAATCTGCCGCTTATCTTTTTTATTGCCATTTTTGACCAAATTGTAAAACCGTTAGTATATCTGGCATATCCCAGCACAAATAGCGTAGACGTATCCTGATAAATGTCGAGATAAAATTTTTGTTCAGTATCGGAAATTTTGTCCGAATTAGCGCAAGGCGTCCAATCGCGTATCGAAGGGTCAATACAGTCTTCTGCGTAATACATACCAAAATCTTCGACAACGCCTTGGTCGTCGAATTTTGCCAATGCAACAAGATTCTGTTCTTCATCAACTGTTACTGTAATTTCAACAGGCTGAGGAATAAACACCTGTCTTTGCTTTAAGTGTTTATCCAGGAACATAAACATATCGTTTGTACTGTACATACCTATTGATGATGAACATAATACTGAATAAGCAATAACGCTGTCTGAAATATATTCGTTATTTATTCTTGAAAATGTATCGTAAGCTCTATCGTAATCAAGTCTTGAATCGTTCGTTGAGCATAAGAGCAATACCGGGCACTTGACATATGGCGCATAAGCCTGCGAATCAATACCCGCAATAAAGCGGTATCTTTCGCTGTCAAGACGCTGTTCATCCGACTTAAATTTGCTTATACCTGCATACGCCTGCCAGCCGGCTGCGCATACAGGCACTATACAAGAGAACTTTTTTGCCACGGCAAGCTTCCATGCAATTTCACCGCCGTCGCGGATACCGACAACCGCAATATTTTCATTGCCGTTGCGTTCGGCGATATATTTGCGGGCGTATATACCTACTGCAACCCACTCATACCAGCTTGTTTTATCCGCCGTCTCGTCAACAAAATCTTTACGCCTTCCACATTTAACAGTATTGGCATATTCGATATTTTCAGGATAAACGGTAAAATGCTCGGTATCCCATTGTCCGCGGTAATCAACCATTAAAGCCGAATACCCCTTCTGCACAAACAATTTAAGAATATCTTCATCTATGCCGTCTGAACTATCGGGAAAGATTAAGACAGTTTCTTCTGAAGGTTCTTCCTCGGCATATGCGTAAACGCCATAGATTTTAACCCTGCCTTTTCCCGTTTCTCTGCCAAGCACACTTATACTTTCGTATACAATGCCGTCGACTGTTTTGCTGTTTAACTTTTCAGCATTTATTGCCAGAGAATCGTCGAAATTATTCCATAATGTTAACGGTGTAAGAATATTTGACACAAAAACTCCTCAACAACTGAGTTTTACGGTTGAACCGTGATTTTCAGTCGCTTTAATTACAGTTATTTTATTATCTATTCTGTGTTTAAGCTCTTCGACATGGCTTATAATACCTATCGTAAAGCTTGAACTTTTAAGTTTTTCCAATGCATTCATAACAGTTTCAACAAGCGTGCCGTCTAGGGTGCCGAAACCTTCGTCAAGGAAGAAAAATTCAATTGACTTTAAAGATGAACATATCGTCTGTGAAAGCGCAAGCGCAAGCGACAATGACACAAGGAAAGTTTCACCGCCTGACAGCGTATTCACTCCCCTCAAATTGCCGCAATTAAAGTTATCGCCTACATAGAAATTATCCGTATAAGTGAGAAAATATCTGCCGTCGGTAAGATTAAGCAACGTTGAGGACGCTAGCGAAGAAATATCGTACAAATATTCGTTTGCAATATATTCCATAAACTTATTGCCCTTGGTAAGCTCTTTAAGCTGATAAATTAAATTTCTTTCCCCTTCGGCTTTTTTAAGTAAAGTGTTTAACTGTTCTTTTTCTTTTAGCCTCGTCAACGCTTTTTTCTTATCACTTTCTAATACGGCAACACTTTCACGCAATTTATTTAACTGTGCTGTAAATTCCTGTTTCTGCTGTTCTGCGAAACTGAGCTTTTCTTTAGAAACTTCTTTTATATCTTTGATATTTTCAAGCTCTTTTTTGCGCGCGCAAGCAGTTGCATATTGCGAATCAAATTCGGAAATAGCTTTTTCAGCGTCCGTGTAAACCGAAAATTCGTCAGCAAGCCGTTTGCATTCATCAAAATTACTGAACCCTGACTGTTTTATTAAATCGGCTAAACGTTTTTCAAGCTCATTGCATATATTCCGCGCCGAATTAATTTCAGCCTGTATCTCCACCTTGCTCTCTTTCAATTTATTGAGCTTTTTATTTGCACTTTCGGTATCTTCAGCCATTTTAATTTTTTCGTCTTTAAGTTTTTTTAGTTCTTTTTCATTCTGAGCTTTTACAACCGAATAGTTTACTGCTTGACCGAAAATTTTATCAAGTTCTTCCTTTACTTCATCGGCTTGCTTTCTCAACAGTTCACCGTCTTTTAAAATAATGCGAATTTCCGATTCGCACTTTTCAACATCGGTTTGAGCATCTTTTAATTTAAGGAGTCTATCGTTTAACTCAGCTGAAATCTTTTCCCTTTCTTCCGCCTCTGTCTGAAAATTTATCAGTTTTTTACGCGCCTCATCAAGATTAAAATCTTTAACCTGTAAAACCCTGTCTTTATAAGTATCAATCTGCTGTTTTAGTTCACGGCTCATAAAGTTGTATAGGTCGGAATTATCTTTATGGAATTTTACCTGACCGTTTAAACCTACAAAATAATCGAAAGTGCTTATATATTCTTCCTTCAATATTGCGCCTTTAAATTCGACATTTATTAAGCGGTTTAAATCTTCAGAGGAACTGTTAAGTTTATTTTCCTTTACTTTTTGAACTTCATCTTCAGCTAAAGCCAAATTGTGCCTTAACTTTGCTAATTCTTTTGCCTTGCTATTATACTCCGCTCTCTTTGAAGTGAGCTTATTTTCAAGCTCCCTCAGCTTATCTGGTTTTCCCTCACAAGCCGAATACTTTGAAGAAAGCGCGATACACTGTGCTATTTTATCGTCATAATTATACTGTGCACGTAAAGAGAGCCCGTCTAAAATTTCAGTTACTTCCTCAATTTCCGTACTGATGGTATTTAACTTGATTTCCGCGCCTTCAATTTGTTTCTTCTTATCCAAAAGCTGATTATTGATTTCGACTGCATTTTTGCAGATGGGTGCTGCTTTAAGTCCTGCGCGCAACTCATTTATTTCGCTGAGTTTGTTTTCAAGCTCTGTAAGTTGTTTGTAATTTTTATCAAGTTCCAAACGGTAGGCATAAAGACTGTTTAATGAATTATAGTTTTTTTCGCAATCTTTTAAATTCCTTTCAGATTCTTTAAGCTTTTCCTTAAACTCTTTTATGCGACATTCAATTTCATCAATTACCTGCTGTGAAACGTCTTCGTAAACACTGAGTTTTGCAAGTAAGGTCTTATAATTGATTTCACATTCGCTTTCACAGTTTCTTACTCTTTCTTTAAGTCTGTCACCGTATTTGGAAAGTGAAAACAAATGCTCGATTAACGCAATACGTTCAGATGACTGCGACTTAACAAATTGGGCAAATTCTCCTTGAGGCAACGCAATACACTTTCTGAAATCGTCCGCATCAACGCCGAGAATTTCAGTAATTCTTTTCGTTACGGAAGAAACATTGTCCGCAACGCAAACATTATCCTCATACAATAAAGCTTTATGCATACCGCTTTTGCGCCTTATTGTGCGTTCTACGATGTATCTTCTTCTCTTACCTTCATTTAAAACATCAAACTCAAACTTTACTTCCGCAACATCACAACGGTAATTTATTATATCCAATTTTTCCTTACTGCGTTCAATCTTTCCGTAAAGGGCAAAATTGATACAGTCGAGTATGGTACTCTTACCGCTGCCGGTATCGCCGAATATGCCAAAAATACCGTTTTTAATAAGTTTTTCAAAGTTAATTTCCGTTTCTTCGGAAAAGCTATTGATACCTTTGAATTTTAAATTTACAGGTTTCATTCTTCCTCCGCAAGCGAGAGAAAGAGTTCTAACAACTCTTTTGACGGTTCGCAGTCAAATTTAGTCTTATAATACTCCGTAAACAACTGGGAAGAACTTTTGTCTTTATTTGAAACGCGAAGGTTTGCTCCGTCGGCTAACGCAACATTAGCTTTAAGCGAAACAAGATTTTCATGCGAATGTAAAGCTGCACTTTGAGTAGGGTTCAAAGGCTCTGTAAGATTTAGCGTAAGCTCAACATAGTTCTCGGTATTTTCCTTTAATAACCGAATCCCCTCTTCAGCACCGTTTGATTGAAGTCTTACAAGTTTTCTCGAAGATGTAAGGACTATCTTTTTAAAATTTTTTACGCCGGCACTATCAAGGTCAAACACATTAACATACTTTTCCGCGCCAGCCTCGTCAAATGTAAACTGCATAATTGCGCCGCTGTAATAAACATTTTCACCAATCTTCTGACTTCTGTGCAAATGTCCCAAGGCACAGTAATCGCATTTCGGCAACATCTCATGACTTACTAATCGTGTTCCGCCAAGTTCTATTTCTCGTTCACCGTCGGAAACCTTTCCTCCGACAACAAAAATATGTGAAAGAAAAATCGAAGGTATGCTTTTCCTTTTACCGCGTTCGCCGAAATTTATCCAGCGCGACATTTTATCTTCAAAGCGCTCTTCCGACTTTCCCTCTTTAAATCGCGCCTCGTTGGGGTAAGGCAATATATTTATATAAACCTTATCTCCTTGTCTGCCTTCAAAAACAGCATAACCATAATCGCACTCCACAGGTTTAACATTAAAACGAGATGTGTTGTCCGAAACTTTGCAACTATTGTTTCCGACAATATATATGTTTAGTTCGCTTGCAAATGAAGACGCAGCGGTAAGTCTTACATAATCGTCATGGTTACCGCTGATGATTACTACAGCACAATTTTGGGATATCTTTTTAACTCCCTCGTAAAAAATTTGCTCGGCCTCGGCTGAAGGCGTATAAGTATCAAAAACATCGCCCGCAACAAGTACAAGTTCAATTTTTTCGCGTTCGCAAATATCGCTTATTTCCGAAAGAACGGAACGATATTCATCATATCTGTCCCTTCCCATAAGTTTTTTACCGATGTGCCAATCGGACGTATGCAATATTCTCATTCGATGTACCAAAAATTTACGGCAAATTACGACAAAATGTAATTGATTTTTTTTGTACTTACACTTATAATATAATTTACTTAACTATTATAGTCCTTTTGAAGAAAGAAATCAAGCATTAAAACGGAGTTTGAAAAAATGCCTTTAATTTCGGTTTCCGACGAACTTGCAAAAAAATCTTTTACAAGTGTTGAAAACAAATTCATAACAAAATATTTACCCATACTCGAACCTGTGGCGGTGAAAGTATATTTGTATTCGCTATATGTCTATCAAAACGCTCTTTCTGCGCTCACGCTTGAAGATATGGCAACTGCCCTTTGCCTTTCGGAAGACGATATTAAAAGCTATTTTGAGTACCTTGAAGAATTTGAACTTGTAAATGTTGTTTCCTTGATCCCTTTTGAAATAAGAATTCTCGATCCTGAGAATATCTACGGAACGCCGAAAAAATTCAAACCCGAAAAATACGCTGACTTTTCAAAAGCGGTTCAGAATATTATTAAGGGCAGAATGGTTTCCACTAACGAATTCAGAGAATACTTCCTTCTACTTGAAGATTATAACTTTGAACAGAATGCGCTTATCATGATAATCAATTATTGCGTCAATTTAAAGGGCGATAATATCAGATTTCAGTACATAAAAAAAGTTGCAAAAAGTTTTGCAGACGACAACATAACTACGGCAAAGAAAGTTGACGAAAAACTTTCGGCATACACTTCTTCCACCCCTTCGTTGATAAGAATATTCACCTCAGCTGGCATTAAAAAACAACCTGATATTGATGATGATAAACTGTTTAAGAAATGGATTAACGAGCTTTGCTTTGAAGAAAGTGCTATTATTGCAGCTGCTAAATTTTACAAAGCCAAAACTGTTGAAAAACTTGATTTAGCATTGACCGAGCTTTACAAAAACAAGAAATTCGACGTTAAAGAAATAGAAGATTACTGCAAAAACAAGACTTCCGTCTATAATGCGACATTGGATATCGCCCGCACGATCGGCGTATATATGCAGAATTCCGCACCGTATGTGGAAAATTACGTCAATGTTTGGTACGATTACGGTTATTCTTTCGATTGCATGAAAAACATTGCCTCGTACTGTTTCAAGCACAATAAAAAATCGTTTGAAGATATGCACGAATTAATTAAAATGCTATATAGCGACGGACTTGTAACAGACAACTGCGTTAACGATTATTTTGATAAACTTTCAAACGAAGAAGTCTTGATTAAAAAACTCCTAACTTTTTGCGGACTTTCGAGAAGAGTTATTGACTGGGATAAAGAAAATCTTGCCAGATGGCGCAGTTGGGGTTTTTCTGACGAAATGCTTGAAGAGTCCGCCAAACTTTCAGCAGGAAAGTCTAATCCTGTTGCGTATATGAACGGAATTTTATCCGCTTGGAAGTCGGAGGAAATTTTCAGTCTCGACAAAATAAAAGTCAACACCGCCGCTACTACTCCTTATAAAAACAACCAGCAAAATACTTCAATTGATAAGGCTGAAATAGAAAGACATTTCTATGATTTGCGTCACAACGCAGAAGTAACTGCTGAAAAGCATTTAAACCTTGCATTGGCTGACGAAACATACAATAAAATATACAAACGTATAAATGAACTTTCTATTGACTACGCGCTCGCAACAATTAAAAACCCTAATCAGGCTGAAAACTTATCGCGTCAGATACAGCAATTAGAGCTTGACGGAGATACTCGGCTTAACGAATTGGGTATTGACAAAAATAATTTTACCCCGCACTATTCCTGTAAAAAATGTAACGACAGCGGCTACGACTCAAACGGCAATCCCTGTGAGTGTATGAAAAAATTTATGGCATCTATAAAATAAGTGAAACCGTCGGCAAATAAGCCGACGGTTATCATATATCGTCATCAATATCATTCGTATCAGGTGAATACGGATTAACGTGCACGGTTATATGCTTTACCAAAGGAAAGCTTTGTTCTATACTCTTATGCACATTTTCCGCTATGCTATGTGCTTTATATAACGGCAAGTCACCGTCACAGGCAATTTCTGCAATGACATAAATCCTGTTGCCAAACTGTCTTGTCAGCATTTTATCTATCCTGATAACGCCTTCACAAGAAGAAATTAATTCCCTGAACTCACTTTCAGTTTTTTCATCACATGCCTCGTCCGTCATTTTTTTGATTGCGTCAAAAAATATCTGAATAGATGCTTTTAAAATGAGAAGACAAATTAATATGCATGCAATACTGTCAAGTATCTTAACACCGCAAAGTCCGCCTATTACTCCTACAAGACTACCTATTGACGAAAGTGCGTCGGACCTGTGATGCCAAGCGTCCGCTTTAAGCGCAGAGGAATTTATTTTTTTTGCCGCAATGTACGTGTACCAAAACATTCCTTCCTTTACTACTATTGATACAGCTGCCGCAACAAGGGCTATAATTCCGGGAATAGCAAAATTATTGTATTCGCCGGTAACAATGTTGCTTATTCCTGAATAACCTATCCCGACACCGGTTGCAAACAATACCACGGCAAGCAAAATTGCCGCAACACACTCAAACCGTTCATGCCCGAACGGATGGTTTTTATCGGCTTTCTTTGAAGAGATTTTAACTCCTAACAGGACTATTATTGTAGAAAACACATCGGACGCCGAATGTATAGCGTCACTTATTAAGGCGTATGATTTTCCGAAAATACCCGCAAACAATTTAAAAACGCTTAAAGCGACATTAATAAGAATTGTTACTATTGAAACACGCACCGCAGTTTTTTCAAAATCTTTGCTTTGCATTTTTACTCCAAAAATTTAATAATAAATCGTTAAAATGAATTGACAATACAACATATTTAAAATATAATATTCAAGTAAACAAAATGTTGCTGCTGTGGCTCAGTCGGTAGAGCACATCCTTGGTAAGGATGAGGTCGGCGGTTCAAGTCCGCTCAGCAGCTCCACAACCAACCTAAATTGAACCGTCAAAAGGTTTGATATAGGTTGGTTTTTTTATTGTCGAGCAAAACGGCGGTTTATGCCGCGAAAGCCGCTTGACATGAGAAAGGCGTGCGGTAGGCTATTTGCCAACGGCAAACAAAAAGCCCCGCAGGGGCGGTACGTTTGGCTCTTTGCCTGAATACCGCACGCCTACGAGGCTCATGTCAAGCGGAACATGGAATAAATAGCCGTTGATTTAATTCCTTATAGTTTCAAGTATACAACGGTTTTATGCTTGCCCATATTTTTAACTATCTTATAAAAAGAAAAGCCCTGACTGTCGTCAGGACTTATTCTTATCGGGCTGTTATAATGAATTTCGATATAATCGTCAAACAGCACAACCTTTTTTATAAGATAGTTGATTATTGCTTGCGGTTCTTCTTGTAATGCCTGTACATAAAACTCCCGTATGAACTTTTCTGGAATCTTTATAGCGCATTTACTGCGTTCTATGAGTATCTGTCGCTCTAATTCTATTTGCTGTTTTTCGAGCTCGTGTAACCGCTTATTTGTAGTATTGCTTACGATACCGTTTTCAATCGCATTCACAAGATTATCAACGCTCTGTCTATCGCTGCTTTTTGTTTCGTCAATAGTTTCAAGTTAGTGTTTTCGGATAACTGACTTTCCTGCAATTTCATCAAATATTGAACAGCATAATTGAGAATCTGCGGCTTGCTCAACTCTTCAATAGTTGTATCTAATACAAGTTTTTCTAAATCTTCTTTGTTTATCGGTGGAAGCGTACAACCGTTATGGTCTTTCTTCCGTCCGATGCACTTGTAGTAGTGTATCACTTCTCCGTTTCGTGCCGTTCCCGTGTCTGCGCTTACAGGTCGTCCGCAATCGCCGCAAAATACTTTATGACGAAGTAGATAAACTGTTCTTGTGCTACGTTTCCCGAATTTGTTTTTATTTACGATTTCACGGACTTTATTATAAATCTCGGTGGGAATGATTATCGGATACATATTGTCAATCACTTCTTCGCCGTGGATATATACGCCCGAATATTTGCTGTTACGTAAAATATCGTAAACTGTATTGCTTGCAAAGGGTCTGCCTTTG
The DNA here is from genome assembly GCA_029061155.1 of Clostridia bacterium. GTDB lineage: Bacteria > Bacillota > Clostridia > Christensenellales > Borkfalkiaceae > Coproplasma. The sequence goes on along the minus strand of JAIDSQ010000050.1, from coordinate 1,837 downwards.
TATAATACGCCTTTCTCGGTCAAAGTCTTTATTATGTCTTTTACATAAACGCCGTTCGCATACTGTTGATACATATAGCGGACTTGCTCGGCTCTTTCCTCATCTATGACGATTTTATGGTCTACTACCTTATAGCCAAATAACAAGCCACCGCCCTGATAGTTGCCTTTGCGCCTTGTTTCCCGCATACCGCGTTTTACCTTTTGGGAAAGCTCTGCGGAATAGTATTGATTCATGCCTTCAAGCAGACTTTCAAGGATAATGCCTTCGGGCGTGTCGGGGATATTTTCCATAGCGGATAATACTTTTACGCCGTTATCCCGCAAAGTCTTTTTGTGTATCGCTGTTTCGTACTTGTTACGGCTGAAACGGTCTAACTTATAGACAAGAACATAATTCCATTCATGTCGCCCGCTGTCTTTTAACATACGCTGGAAATCGGGGCGGTTGTCGTTTGTTCCTGTCATTGCTCTGTCTATGTAGGTGTTGAGAATAAGAATATTGTTCTTTTGTGCGTACTCTTCACATACTCGAACTTGTCCCTCAATAGACTGTTCCGTTTGCCGTTCGGAACTGTACCTTGCATAAATTACTGCTGTTTTCATTGTTCTAAAACTCCTTTAAGATAGATTTTATTTTGTCTTTCGACAAGGGGCGATCAAACGGAAACGCATGGGCTTTTCACTTAAAATTTTTCCGTTCGCTTTTCTGCAAGGGCTACCGCAGGTAGTGCATTTTACCCTTGCGGAAAAGTGCGTTTTCGTTTACGCTCCGCCGATCGAAAGACAAATATCTCAGTTGCATTTGGGCATTTGATTTATCACTTCTTCACTTGCTTGCCCGATTATGCAACCGTCATCTATGCAAGTAAAGTTATCGAATAGTATTGCTTTCCTATCGTCCACCCCGTAGGGGCAAATAATATCGTCATCCAAAATATCGCTGACGATATAGGTTGGCAGTTTCCCGCCGTATATCAGCTTTTCGTTGCTTTTCTCTATGTATTTGAGTAGATAACGAACGGACTGCATCACATCTTCTTGTCTATTCAATGGCTCAAAATCGTTTCTTCCAAAGTGCTTTTGAAAGTGCGTGTTTTGCAAAGTAGTTTGCACTTTGTGTTGCTTGGTGCTGTAATCTTTCACTTCTACAAGTTCGCCTATCATGCTCTTATCAGGGATATAGAAAATCCCGTGAAAGTGTAGCCGTTGCTTTTCGGGTGAACGCTCCCAAACTCCGATATACTTCCAACCTTTACGATTTACAAGGTGTTTGAGCGTATTTCGCAGTTTGTCTTTGAAAGTCTCTTTATCGTGTTTTTTATCGTCATAAGTAAAAGTTACAAAGTAATTCCATTCTTGCAAATAAACTTTCCGCATAAGCCGTATTCGCCGTTTCATGGCGTTTACTTTCTTTCGCTCGATATTACTTTCAATAAAAGCGGTTATTTCTTCCTCGGAAGAAATAACTTCTTTCATTTGCTCTTTGATATACTTCTTCCGTTCCCGCCTCGGTAGGCTCTGACTTTCTGTGTATGCTGTTTCAAACTTTTCTTTTGGCGTATCTCGTTTCTCTTCTTTCTTGGGTTTCGGTTTGCGCCGTTTCCTATATCTCGGAAAGTTGTCGGGCGGTATCGCTATAAAATGACTTCCGTCATAATAGACTTTTGTTTTTTGATAGGGCATAGTGTTTTACTCCGTTTAATGTGATTTTTTCGGTAAACAAAAAAAGAGCGGAATACAAAACAAAATCTTTTACATTTCGTTCTGTACTCCGCTCCCGTAAATGCGCCACTGTTCCTATGCGGAAATCTCGGCTCGCTATTTTGAGCTGTACT
>JAIDSQ010000005.1 GCA_029061155.1 Clostridia bacterium | reverse complement strand
TAATTTCCTTATATTAACAAAAACTAACGGTAATGAATAATCGCGAGTTTAAAAAAGGTAATACGGTATTTTTCAAAAATGCCCCGCGCATAATTGCCGGTTCGGCTGTGTGCGGCAGTAAGGAGAAAGAGGGCATAATAGGCAGTTATGCCGACGTGACGCTTGACGACGATATGTACGGTGAAACAACCTACGAAAAAGCCGAGTGCAAAATGCTGAAAACGGCAATAGCGCTTGCAATAGAAAAGGGCAAGCTTGAACAGAGTGATATTGACCTTTTGATTTCGGGCGACCTTTTAAATCAGATAATTTCCGCAAGCTTTTCGGCAAGAGATTATAATTTCCCCTTCCTCGGCGTGTATTCGGCTTGTTCAACTATGAGCGAAAGTATAATGCTTGCCGCAATGCTTGTAAACGCGGGCTACGTTAAAAATGCAGTCGCCGCCACAGGCTCGCACTTCGCCTCGGCTGAAAGACAGTACCGTTATCCACTCGAACTCGGCTGCACGCGCCCACCGCAGTCACAGTGGACGGTAACAGGCGCAGGCGGCTGTCTTGTAGCCGCCGCAGATAAGGGCGTAAAAATTACAAGTGCGACAATGGGCAGGGTATGTGACTTGGGCGTAACCGATGTGAATAACATGGGCGCGGCTATGGCGCCTGCCGCTGCGGATACTATTATCGGGCATTTTAAAGATACGGGCACCTGTCCCGAAGATTACGATATGATTTTAACAGGCGATTTGGGCGCGCTCGGCAGTAGAATTTTAAAGGACTTAACGTGGGAGAAAGGTTTTGACATTTCCGAAAACCATGTCGACTGCGGTGAAATAATCTACAAGGTTATCGAAAGCGAGTTTCAGGGCGGCAGCGGTGCAGGCTGTTCGGCGGTCGTTTTTAATTCATACGTGCTGTCTGGGTTGCAGTCTGGGCTGTATAAGCGTGTATTGTTTGCTGCTACGGGCGCGCTTCTGTCAACAGTTTCGTCAGGGCAGGGCGAAAGTATTCCGTGCATAAGCCATGCCGTCGAGTTGGAGTTTTAATTATGGGACAGGAATTTCTTGAAATATTATTACAGTTCTTAAAGGCGTTTGTTGTAGGCGGGGGAATATGCCTTATCGCCCAGATAGTAATTAACTTTACAGATTTAACCGCGGGCAAAATTCTCGTCTACTTTATGCTTGGCGGCGTTGTGCTTACGGCAATAGGCGTCTATCAACCTCTTGTGGATTTTGCTGGCGCAGGTGCAACTGTACCCATTTCGGGGTTTGGCTATCTTCTTGCCAACGGAGCAATGAAGGGCGCGGAAAAAGGTTTTTTCTATGCTGTAACGGGTTCATTGGCGGCGGCAAGCGCGGGTGTAACAGCGGCGGTGGTATTTGCATTTATAATGGCTTTACTTTTTAAATCAAGAACTAAGCGTAACTGACATACAATATTGTATGGCAGGTAACAAAAAATTCAAAAGGTTCAAAATTTTAATAGTTTTCATATGCATTTTTGCTGTTGCAACACTCATTTATTTTCAGCGCAACGTCACGCGCGTCTTAATTTCCATCAGTGAGGCGACAATCCGTTCTATAACAACCGTGGCGGTTAATGACGCAATTTATTACACGCTTAACGACGCTATCCGCTACGAGGACCTAATTACAATCGACAGGGCGGAGGACGGAAGTGTAAATTCTATTACTACGGACAGTCTTAAAATTAACAGAATAGCGCGAGACACAGCGTATCTTTCGCAGGAAAATCTCAACAAGATGAGCGCGGAAGGCATAATGGTGCCAATAGGCGCGCTTACGGGTATAGAGGCGCTGGCTGGTTTCGGCAGTAAAATCAATATTAAAATAATTCCGATAAGCAACGTGGAGTGCCGCTTTGTCACAAAGTTTTTGCAGGCGGGAATAAACCAAACTTTACACTCTCTATATCTTGAAATAGTGTCCGATATTTCTATAATTCTACCGTCAAAGAGTACTAACCTCGCCTCGACAATAGAAGTGCTCATATGCGAAAGTGTAATTACGGGCAAAATACCCGATACATATTTGCAAGCCTCGCTCGCCGGTTCAGGCTCGGCACTTGTTCCGCAAAATTGAAAAGACTCGTGCAGAGGGTGCTTGTTATAGTAGATTTTTGTAGACAAAAAAAATAGCGCACTACTTCTTTTACGAAGTTTAGTGCGCTATACTATTTTTTTTAATATCACTTAAAAGATTTTCTTCTATTATCATTCTCGTAGGGAAAAATTCTCCCATTTGAATTCCCGTTATCTTTGCCTTTAAAGGTTTAAAAATAAACTTTAAACATTCTTTTGCTTTTATTACTTGTTCTTCGCTGCCACAGAAAATTGTAGCGTGCGCGTGCCAAGGAAAACCATCGGCAAAATTGCAATCGAATAAATCATGTAGGCAACTGAGTTTTATATTTTCTTCCGGTTCAATAAATAGAACCCTATTATTGAAATGATTGACTTTATTTAGATTTATTTCAAATCCATGATTTTGTGAGCAAACTTCTTTTATTCTTTCCTTTAGTTCGAGTTCATCTTCAACCTTGAAACTGCCGAGAGAAATGTGAAAAGGAATACCCATAGTTTGTGTTCCGGGATACCCTAAACTTAATGCTTTATCTTGAAAAGTTTTTAGCTTTTGCTGAGTCGCATCATCAAACACAGCGAAAACCGTTAAGAATTTATCTTGTTTCATATTATACCAAACTGCCGTTTATTGTAGTTATATTATAGTAAAACCATAATAAAAAAGCAAGTGAAGAATCAATTATCTTTCCTTGCTTTTTTATTCTTATAAAATACACAGTAAAGCGCAGGTTTTTTGCTTTGTTCTTATCTCAAAGTTACGTCAAGCTTGAATTTCAGGTTGTTCAAAATCTTTTTGACAAATCCGTCGACTTTGTCCTCAATAGGTTCGTCCTTGGGCGTGAACGTCACGTTGAACGCCATACTCTTTTTATCCTTACCGACCTGAGCGCCGACGTAAATATCAAACAGTTTAACGTCCGTCACGTACTTGCAGGCGGAATAAATTTCCTTGGTAATCTGTCCGCAGGTTATGTCTTCGTTGCACACAAGCGCCAAGTCTCTTACAACTTCGGCGTGCTTAGGGATAGGAGTATACCTGAACGCCTTTGCGTGCGTTGTCAATTTATCGTAATCCAACTCGGCAACTATAACCGCCCTGTCGATTACAAGCTCGTTTGCAACGGTGTGCGAAAGCTGACCCACATATCCGACTTCCTCACCTTCACACGAAATCTTAGCCGTAATACCGGGGTGGAGGAAGGGCTTTTCCGCAGGCTCGAACTCGAACGTTGTATTAAGAGAGTGTGCAACCGATTCAATAATTCCCTTCATATCGAAGAACCCGTATTTGCCCCACATACCAAGGCTAAGCCTTAATTTTTCTTCGGGGAAACTTTTAATGGGCAATTCCTTGGGAATATAAATTTTTGCAAGTTCAAACAGTTTACCTTCAAGATTGCCGCGCCTTAAATTGCGTACGATAACGTTAACCATAGAAGGCGCAAGAGTGGTGCGCATTATTGATAATTCTTCGCTGATGGGATTTAAAATCCTAATCGCCTTTCTCTCTTGGGCGTCACCCGCAAAGTGGAGCATATCCAAATCTTTTGGCGAATAGAAGGAGTAGGTCGAAATCTCATACAGTCCCTTGCCGACAAGCAGGTTTTTTAGCTTGTTTTCTGCTTTCTGCGCGTCGTTGAAACCGCCGTTCGTAATGGAGGCGGAAGGTAAGAACGTGCCGTTTATATGTTCGTAACCATACATACGTATAACTTCTTCGGCGATATCGGGATAGCCGTCAATATCTTCCCTGTAACGGGGGACTACTAACCCGAGCGTATCTCCTTCAAGCTTTACGTCGAAATTAAGACTCTTTAAAATCTCGCACATCTTTTCCGTGGGAACGGTAATGCCCAAAAGCGCATTTATTTTATTCACGCTTACTTCAAGTTTCTTTTCGTTCAGATTAGAATATTGTGTGGTAACGTCAATATGCACGTCTGTAACAGTACCGCATTTTAACTCGCCGATAAGATGAAGGGCGCGGCAGATAGCCATTTCGGTTGTGTATTCGTTAATGCCCTTTTCAAACAGCGCTGAAGAGTCGGAATGTTGCCCGAGCGCCCTTGCCGTCTTTCTTATATTGTCGCGCGCAAACTTTGCCGACTCAAAAAGAACCTCGTCAGTGTCGTTCTCTATTTCGCTGTCAAGTCCGCCCATAACGCCGGCAAGCGCAACAGGATTATCTCTGTCACATATTACAAGGTTATCGCTTGTAAGTTTGAACTCGTTTCCGTCAAGAGTAGTTATCTTTTCACCGTTTTCGGCTCTCCTGATTTTAACTTCCCTTCCCGCAAGCGTCCTCAAATCGAATGCATGCATAGGCTGACCTAATTCTAGAAGAATAAAGTTTGTAATATCAACTATATTGTTTATGGAACGTAGTCCGCAGAGGGCAAGCTTTCTTTTAAGCCAGACGGGGGAGGGGGCAATCTTAACGTCCTTAACGTAATGCCCTATATATCTCGGGCAAAGCTCGGGCGCAAGGTCTGTTATCTTAATTTTTTCGTAATTGCCCTTAACGGCGTTATAACTTAAATCGGGCAGTTTAACTTTTTTACCTAAAACTGCGCCGACTTCGCGCGCAATGCCGTAAATACTCTGACAGTCGGGGCGGTTAGCGGTAACACCGATATCGAAAATATAATCGTCAAGTCCCAAAACAGGCTTAACATCCTCGCCGTTTTTACATTCCGCGGGTAACAGCAAAAGTCCGCAGTAATCACCGCCGGGGAACATATCTTCGTTAACACCCAGTTCCGCGCCCGAACAAAGCATACCTTCGGACTCGATACCGCGAAGTTTACCTTTTTTAATAGTCATCACGCCTTCAACGGTAACGTGGTCTTTTGCCGTCGCGTAAACGGTTGCGCCTACAAGAGCGCAGGGCGCTTTAATGCCCTTTTTAACGTTGTCCGCACCGCAGCAAATCTGAAAAATACCCTTGTCGCCGCAGTCTACTTTGCAAACGGAAAGGTGGGTGCCTTCCACGGGTTCGCACTCTATAACTTCGCCGACAACAACGCCTGAAATATCTTTACCGATTTCTATAAGTTCTTCAACTTCAAACCCGCATCCGAAAAGCTTTTTCTGTAATTCTTCGGCGGTAACGTCTATATCTACATAATCTTTAAGCCAACTTAAAGGTGCTTTCATAATCTATCTCCTTAATCCTTGAACTGTTTGAGAAATCTCGTATCTCCCTCGAAGAGGAGTTTCATATTGTTTATACCGTATTTAAGCATAGCTATTCTCTCTATACCCATACCGAACGCAAAGCCCGTATAAACATCGGGGTCTATGTCGCAACCCTCAAGCACGTGCCTGTTAACCATACCCGCGCCCAAAACTTCAATCCAGCCCGTGCCCTTGCACAGCCTGCAACCCTTGCCGCCGCACTCGAAACAGCTTACGTCAACTTCAACCGAAGGTTCGGTGAAGGGGAAGTAGGAGGGACGGAGTCTCGTCTTTACGTTCTCGCCGAAAATCTTTCTTGCAAACTCGTCAAGCATACCTTTAAGGTCGCAAAGGGTAATGCCCTTATCCACAACAAGTCCTTCCATCTGCGAGAACATGGGGGAGTGGGTAGCGTCGTCGTCACTGCGGTAAACCTTACCGGGCGAAAGAATTTTGATGGGCGGTTTCTTATTTTCCATAACCCTTATCTGCCCCGCCGAAGTCTGCGTGCGGAGAAGTAAATCTTCGGCAAGATAGAACGTATCCTGCATATCGCGCGCGGGGTGATCCTTGGGCGTATTCAGCGCGGTGAAATTATAGTAGTCGTTTTCAATTTCAGGGCCTTCGAAAATTTCAAAACCCATACCCGCGAAAATGGAAACAAGCTCGTTCCTGATAAGCGTGTTGGGGTGGTATGCGCCGTCGGGAAAGTCGTGACCGGGAATAGTTACGTCTATTTTCTCTTCGGAATTGCGCTTTTTGAGTTCTATCTCCTTAAGCCTCTGTTCAAGGCTGTCGAACTTTTCTTCCGTCCACTGGCGGAGCGCGTTTAAAAGCTTGCCTAAAGAGGGGCGTTGTTCGGGGGGAACGTCGCGCATGTTCTTCATCAGCGAAGAAATTTCACCCGTTTTCCCGAGGAAACGCATCTTTATCTCTTGCAGACTTTTACTCGTCTTAACGTCGTCTACGGCGTTTTCAATCTGCTGTTCGATAACTTTAATCTTTTCATTAACGTCCATATCATTACTCCAAAAATATAAAATAAAATCCGCCCCGAACACAGGGCGAATTTGTTCGCTGTACCACCTGATTTCACGGCAAAAGCCGTCTTGTTTTCTTTTACGCAGAACTACGGGATAAGCTACTCGTAACCTTTCGCATATCCGGCTAACGGGTGAATACCGCCTCGTTTCTTTGAAAAACCTTTCAGCCCGTGAGTTTTTCTCTCTGAAAAGAAAGCTTGAAACGTCTGTCCCGCTCAACGCCTTTTTGAATTATTACAACAATTATATAAATAAGCGCAAAATAAGTCAACTTATTTTGCGCCGTTTTCATTAATAAACGGCGCGACTCAAAATCACACTTTTGAGTCGCGCACTCAATTTGCACATACCTGTGGCTCACCGTGGTGAATGTCCGCAATTATATAATAAGTTTGCAATTAAAATTGCGGACAGAGGAGCAGAGCTCCTAAAAATCACGGAAATTGTCGCGCGCAGAATAGCGCGAGAATTTCGTGAACTTAATATATAGTATTGCCATAGCAATCCATAGCAACCACCGCGGGGAAGTTTTCGACTTCGAGTTTATACACGCTTTCGGATAAAAGGTCGGTGAATGCAATGCACTCGCTTGCCTTGATTGTGTCGGCGTATAGCGCGCCCGCACCGCCGATTGCCGCAAAGTAAACCGAAGTATTGCGCATTAAAGCTTTTTTAACTTCGTCGCACATCTCGCCCTTGCCTATAATGGCGCCCAGCCCGCAGTCTAAAAGGCGGGGAGCATAGCTGTCCATTCTTGCCGAGGTAGTGGGACCGCAGCTACCCGAAACCTTATCGGGCTTTGCAGGGCAGGGACCCGCATAGTATATGACCGCATTGTTAAGTTCAAAAGGTAAAGGTTCGCCCTTATCCATAAGCTCGGTAAGCCTTTTATGCGCGCAGTCACGTGCTGTTAAAATAGTACCTGATATAGAAACGCTGTCGCCTGCCTTAAGTTTTAAAACATCGACTTTATTTAAAGGAAGAGTAAGCTTTATCATATTATTTCCTTTGCACAGCGCACGCAATGGCACTGAATATTAACGGCTACGGGCAGACCTGCAATATGCGTGTGCGCCCATTCACAGCTGACTCCAAGCGCGGTCGTGGCGCCGTGGAATCCCTGACAGCCGATGTTAAGTTCGTTAATGCGTTTTAATGCCTCGCGCTCAATCTCTGCGATATCTTCACGCGTATTAAATTGTCCTATATCGCGCGTTATTGCTTTTTTTGCAAGAAGGGCGCAGGTGTCAAAACTTCCGCCTATCCCGACGCCGACGTAAACGGGAGGGCAGGGGCGCGCTCCCGCAAGTCTGACCGTATCGACTATCGCGTTAATTATACCCTCAACGCCCTGCGCAGGTTTAAGCATATAAATGCGCGACATATTTTCACTGCCGAACCCTTTGGGTAGAAACGTGATATTTATTTTATCTCCCGCAACAATTTCCGTATGTAAAACGGCGGGAGTATTGTCGGTGGTATTTACGCGCGTAATTGGGTCGCATACGGATTTTCTGAAATATCCGTCGGCATAAGCTCTTCTGACTCCGTCGTTAACGGCGTCCGATAAAAGTTTACCATCAAAAAAAACTTCCTGACCTATTTCCATTAAGACAACAGCTATACCAGTGTCCTGACAGACTGGCATATTTTCTTTTACGGCAATACCGCTGTTTTCAATAAGCGTTTTAAGCGCAAATGCGCAGGCTTGCCCGCTTTCGTTTTCGTAAGCTTTGTTCAGGGCTTGCAGACAGGAAGGGGTAAGTTCAACGCCAGCCTTTAACGCCAGCTTGTAAATCGTGTCCTCAATGATTTTTGTGTTTATCTTACGCATACTTTGATTTTATAACATTTTAACTTAAAAGTAAATTAAATATTTTACTTTATTAATAAATTAAGGTATAATCAAATTATGGAAGAAAATCAGGTAACCGAAGTTAATAAACCGTTAACGCCTTCGACGGGCGGGTTTACGTACAGCGCGGCGGTAGTAGCTTTTATCTTAGCCACTGTTGCAGTGTCAACAATTATTAAGCTTGCAGGGCTTGAAGAAAAGAGTGACGGCTACATATATTTAAGCTATCTCGCCTCGCCGATTGCAATAATTATCAGTTTTGCCGTCGTATGGAAAATCAAAAACTTCAGCGTAAGAAAAGTTATACCCATAAAGTGTTCGTGGAAATATTACATAATCGCTATACTTTTAATTTACGGACTTTTATTTTCACTCAGCTGGATAAACGACGTTTCTGTTAAGTTCTTTGAACTTTTCGGCTATAAACCGAGAGAGTCGTCAAGCTATATCCCCGATATTACGGATGCGAAAGTAATTCCCGCAATTCTTGTAATAGCAGTATTGCCCGCATTATTTGAAGAGCTTTTATTTCGCGGCGCATTACTAAATTCCTGTGTGGAAGGAGTGGGAACGGTTCGTACCGTGCTTATAGTGGGTTTTTGCTTTGCACTCTATCACGGCTCGCCCGAACAGACCGTATACCAGTTCATAGCGGGCTGTGCGTTCACGTTTATTGCCGTGCGTTCGGGTTCGATAATCCCTTCCGTGATAATGCATTTTATCAACAATGCAATTATAGTTATTCTCAGCGCGTGCAGCTGTTTTGACGAAAGCGGAGCGCTTATCATATCTTCGGGCGGAAATATCGCGCTTATTGTAACTTCGGCTGTTTCGCTTATCTGCGCACTCGTTTGGCTCGTGCTCGATAAAAAGCCTTTAATAAAATGTCAAAGGGGCGCAGTTAAAAGCTTTTTCATTTATGCCTCCGTCGGTATAGCAATCTTAGCCCTCATTTGGATAGTATCTCTTTTCGGTATAATGTAATGCAAAAAATAAATATAGTGTGCGTTGGCAAGATAAAAGAATCGTTTTACAGGCAGGCGGTGGACGAATATTTAAAACGCCTTTCGCGCTTTGCCTCGGTTACAGTAAAAGAACTTGCCGAGGGCAGAACCCCTTCGGACGAGGCGCAGCCGATAATAAAAGCCTGCCGCGGTAAAATAATCGCGCTGTGTATTGAGGGCGCAAAATATTCAAGCGAAAAGCTCGCAGGTCAGATAAAGGAGTTCACAGATAAGGGCGAAGAGATTACATTTGTAATAGGTTCGTCCTGCGGTCTTGCGGACGCCGTCAAGGCGCAGGCGCATATAAAGCTTTCATTTTCGGATATGACATTTCCGCACCAGTTAATGCGCGTAATTTTATTGGAACAAATTTACCGCGCGTTTATGATAAACACTGGCAGTGAATATCACAAATAAAAAAAGAATATCTTTAATATGTGATATTTGAAGAAGTAAAGAATTTTTATAACGCTTACCAAGGCAAAAAGTGCATAATAGGTTATTCCTTTTTAGGCAGAGAAATTTTCGCGCTGCATACAGGCAAGCAAACGGGCAGACAGATTATATCAACCTATGCAATTCACGGCAGAGAGTATATAACTGCGCGCCTCGCGCTTAAACATATCAATATCGGCACGGGGGATAAGGGCTGCTGGATAATACCCCTCGTAAATCCCGACGGCGCTCTGATAAGTCAGAAGGTTAACGCGCTCTGGAAAGCTAACGCGCGCGGAGTAGATTTAAACTGCAATTTTGACGCGGGCTGGGGTAGCGGTCAGCTCAACACCAAAGTACAGGGTAGTGAAAACTGCATAGGCGCAAATTCCTTTTCAGAAAGCGAAACGTCCGCACTCCGTGATTTTACTTTAAGGATAAGACCGTATACAACGCTTAGTTTCCATACCAAAGGTGAAGAAATTTACTGGGAATACGGCGGATTCGGAGATAAGCGCGGCGCCGAAATTCTTGCGTCCGTGACCGGCTATAACCCAAAAATAATACACGGCTCGGCAGGCGGTTACAAGGACTGGTGCATTGAAAAACTGCACATACCCGCATATACTATTGAATGCGGTTCGGACGGCTTGACCCACCCTATAACAAATTTAAAATACATAAAAAAATGCTATAACGCTTTAAAGATATTTGCAAATGAATACGGAAAATAAATTTATGAAAAGCGCGCTGAAGTGCGCACAGAAAGCCCTTGAAGAGGGGGAAGTTCCTATAGGCGCCGTCGTCGTTTTAGACGGTAAGGTAATATCGCGCGGCCACAACAGGCGCACAAAAAAACAGATTGCCACCGCCCATGCGGAAATCGAGGCAATAGAAAAAGCTTGCAAAAAGCTTAAAAGCTGGCGTATCCCCGAGTGCGAAATTTACGTAACCTTAGAACCCTGCCCCATGTGCATGGGCGCAATGCTTAACGCCCGCATAAAAAAAGTCTACTTCGGCGCATACGAAGCAAAGGGGCGTTCTATGACAAAGGAACTTTCCGTCTCAAACCTTGTCAATCACACTATAGAAGTGGAAGGCGGGATAATGGAGGAGGAGTGTTCGCACATTTTATCATCGTTTTTTGCGTCCATGCGTGAAAGATTGAAAAAGTAAAATTTTAACCCGCCCATTCATTTGACTTTAAAGGGCTATAATTATAAAATAAATATGCAGTGAAAGAGTAGTAAAAGACGGTCAAGTCTTTTTATATACAAAAGTAAATCGGAGGACTTATCACCTAATGATTAATCACGGCAGCGAA
>JAIDSQ010000049.1 GCA_029061155.1 Clostridia bacterium | reverse complement strand
GGTAACCGTTTACGACGAGGATATGGAAGAAGAGGCTGTTTACACGGTAGTGTCCGTAACAGAAGTCGACGTTATGCACAATAAAATTTCCGTCGAGTCTCCCGTCGGCAGCGCACTCCTCAGAAAGAAGAAGGGTGACAAGGTTACAGTAGCGTGCCCCGACGGAAGCAGCTACATTCTGAAGATACTCAAGATTTCCTAAAAAAGCGTATGCATCGCGCAATACTTTGTTGAACTGCGGGAACCCTCGGTTACATACTCTCGGGTATGCGCCCTCGGGTTTTCCTTGTTCGCCTCGTCTTGCGTGCGCCTCCGCTTTTTGCTCCAATTACAAAAAGAGGTATAATTTATGGACGAGATTAAGACGGCAGAGCCTACCGAAGAAGAGCTTGCCGAGCAGGCGAGAATACGCCGCGAAAAATTGCAAAAGCTCATTTCGGAAGGTAACAATCCTTTCGCTAAGGTCAACTACGATACAACTTCAAACTCTCAGGACGTAAAAAACAACTTTGAACAGCTTGAGGGCAAGGAAGTAAGTCTTGCCGGCAGGCTTATGTCCCGCCGCATTATGGGCAAGGCGTCATTTTCGCATATTTCCGACAGAGACGGACTTATTCAGATTTACGTCCGCCGCGACGACGTCGGCGAAGAAAACTACGCCTCGTTCAAAAAAGATTACGACCTCGGCGACGTTATAGGAATTAAGGGCTGGGTGTTTAAGACCCAGACGGGCGAAATTTCCGTACACTGCACGCATATCGAAATGCTTACAAAGTGCCTCCGTCCCCTGCCCGAAAAACAGCACGGACTTACCAACGCCGATATAAGATACCGCCAGAGGGATCTCGATTTAATCGTAAACCCCGAAGTAAGGCAGGCGTTTGTAACGCGTTCGCTTATTTTCAGGGAAATCCGTTCCTTCCTCGATAACCGCGGTTTCCTCGAAGTGGATACCCCCGTTTTAACCACGCTTGAAATTGGCGCGGCGGCGAGACCCTTCAAGACAAAGCACAACGCTTTGGATATCGATATGTATCTTCGTATCGAAACCGAACTTTATCTTAAAAGGCTTATAGTCGGCGGTCTGGAGCGCGTTTACGAAGTGGGAAGAATTTTCCGCAACGAGGGTATGGACGCTTTCCACAACCCCGAGTTCACCACGGTCGAACTCTATCAGGCATACTGCGACTATTTCTCGCTTATGGACTTAGTCGAAGAAATGTACAAAACCATTGCAAAGAACGTCTGCGGAACTACGGATATTACTTATCAGGGCATACCCCTTCACCTCGGCGAGCCCTGGGTAAGAATGACAATGAAAGAGGCGGTCAAAAAGTACTGCGGCGCAGACTATGACGAATGGGCGACGGACGCGGACGCGCGCGAGTGCGCAAAGAAATTGGGCGCAGAAGTCAAAGAGGGCGAAAGTGCAACCAAGGGTCACGTGCTCATTGCGCTGTTTGACGAATTCTGCGAAGATAAACTCATTCAGCCCACCTTTATTTACGATTATCCCGTTGAAAATTCACCCCTTGCAAAGCGCAAGGAGGACGACCCCGCGTTCACGCAGCGTTTCGAGTATTTCATTTGCGCGCATGAATTCGGCAATGCATTCTCTGAACTCAACGACCCCATCGACCAAAAGCAGAGGTTTGTAAAGCAGGTCGAAGAGAAGAGGGCGCAGGAACCCGGCTGCAACGCGCAGGTTGACGAGGATTTTATAACGGCGCTCGAATACGGACTTCCCCCCACGGGCGGACTTGGTTTCGGCGTCGACAGGCTTGTTATGCTTTTGACAGACAGCCCGACAATCCGTGATGTGTTATTATTCCCTACGATGAAACCTAAAAAATAAAAAACGGGTACAATCGCTGATTTTGAGTTGTATATAACGTCTGATATGTGAGAGGTATTATGTACGATTATCATATTTATTCGCGTTTAAAAAAATATGCGAAAGAACAAAAAAGTTTTCATATGCCCGGTCACAAGGCGCACGGCGATTTCAAGTCGAAATTCCCCGACGCCACTATTGACGTAACCGAGCTTTCTTATTCCGACAATCTTCACTGCCCCGACGGCGTAATTGCCGCCGCACAGCGCGACATTGCCGAAATTTTAGGCGCGGAAAAAAGCTACATAACCACCGACGGTTCGTCCAGCGGCGTTTACGCAATGGCATACTGCGCGTCAAAGCGCGGAAACAAAATTATCGTTTTCAGAAACTCGCACCAAAGCGTGTGGAACGCGTGCAAGCTTTTCGGACTTGAACCGCTCGTAATTCAGGGCAAGGAGAGCGACGGGGTTTTACAGCCTTCCGACAGCGAGATTATAGAAAAACTCCTTTCGGCGGACGCCAATATTTCGGGCGTGCTTGCCACTTCGCCCGACTACTACGGCAATGTTGCGCCGCTTGCGCGTTATCGCGAAATAACAAAAAAATATAACAGACTTTTACTTGTGGACGGCGCGCACGGTGCGCACCTCACGTTCGGCGACAAGAAAAAATATGCGGGTACTTACGCGGATATGTGGGTTGACGGCGCGCACAAGACGCTTGCCACCCTTACGCAGGGCGCTATTGTCAACGTAAACAAAACGGAGCTTATCGAACACGCAGAAGAGGCGTTAAGTCTTTTCCGCACCACCTCGCCCAGCTATCCTATAATGGCGTCGGTGGAGTTCGGCGTCAAGTATCTCGCCAACAATCCCAAGATAATAACCCGCGCCAAGACGGCGGTCGAAGAATTTAAGAAATCTGAAAGCGGATTCACCGTATATCCTTCCGCCGATTGGACAAAACTGTTAATAGACTTCAAGCCCCTCGGCATGTCTGCCGACAAGGTTTTAAGCCAGCTTGAAAAGAAGGGCGTCTTTGCCGAATTTTCCGACGGCAGATATATTCTATTCTACCTGTCGCCCATGACAGACCCCGCAGAATTAAACGCGCTTAAAAAGAAACTGGGCGCCGTTCTCGAAAATAAAAAACTTAAAAACACTTATAAGGAAAAACCTTCCGTACCCGAGGGCGACCGCTCGTATTCATTTCAGTACGCACTTAGAAAGAATTGCGAGTGGGTGGAGCTTGACGACGCCGTTGGCAGAATGTGCGCGAAAAACGCGGGCATTGCTCCCCCCTGCATACCCGTGGTTGTGTCCGGCGAGATGATTACGCTTGCCGCCGTAAAGGCGCTTTCGCAAGCACATACTTTCGGGCTTAAAGACGGAAAAATCTGCGTGGTTAAAAAATGGTAAAGGGCAAGTTTATTACGTTTGAAGGCTGTGAAGGTTCGGGTAAAAGCACGCAGTTAAAACTGTTATCCGAATACCTTCAAAGCCACAATATCCCCTATATATTGACGAGGGAACCGGGCGGAAGTCCCATTTCCGAACAGATACGCAAGATTATTCTCGACGGAAAGAATATGGAAATGTGCGACGAGTGCGAGGCGCTTTTATACGCCGCCTCGCGTATGCAGCATTTAAAGGATACCGTAATACCTGCGCTTAACGCAGGCAAGCTTGTAGTATGCGACAGATTTGTCGACTCGTCGCTTGCATATCAGGGCGCCGCGCGCGGATTGGGTATGGAATATGTCGCGTCTATTAACGAAAACGCGCTTAAAGAGTGCCCGCCAGACCTCACTCTTTTTCTCGATATTCCGCCCGACAAGGCGTTCCAAAGAAAGCACGGCGCGGACGAAAACGACAGAATGGAAAAACAGGGGCTGGATTTTCATATGCGCGTGTACAGCGGATATAAGCAGCTTTTAGCCGTTTACCCCCGCATATGTGCCGTTGACTGCAGCGGAACCAAGTTCGATACGTCAAAAAACATAGTCTCTCTTCTCAAAGAAAAGGGAATAATTTAACCGTGAAACAGCTAATCGAAGGAACAACGGCATACGCAACGTTTTCAAACGACGCCAAGAAAAATACGCTCTCGCACGCATATATGCTGCACTTCAGCGATATCAAGAACTTAATGGAAACGCTTAAAATATTCGCGCTGCGCTTTTTCGGAGAAAGCGAAATAAGCCGCGACGGCAAACGCATATTAAACGGCAACTTCCCCGATTTCAAGATATATCCCGATGAGGGCAAAAAGCTGACTGCCGACGGCGTTTCCGAACTCATTGCCGACAGCGCACTTCAACCCCTAGAGAGGGATAAAAAGCTTTATATTATAAGCGGGTTTAACGACGCGTCACCTCTTATACAGAACAAGCTTTTAAAGACATTGGAAGAACCGCCCCGCGGCGTTTACTTTATACTTGGCGTAATCTCTCCCGCACCCGTTTTAGACACGGTAAAATCGAGAGTAAAGACGCTGACTATTCCGCCCTTTTCCGAGGAAGATATTTACCTTGCGCTTGAGAGGCGGGGCGAAAATTCTTTGAACAGACAAGCCGCGGAAAGCTGCGGAGGAATTCTGGGCGCAGCCGAAAATATGGTCGACGGCGGCTGGTTTAAGGAAATAGTGCAGGGCGCCGAAGAAATTTGTTCGGTGACACGCGTCGGAGACATAGGCGAAGTTGCGATAAAGTACGGCGACGTAAAAAACAAGGGCGAACTTTTAACCGAAATAGCCCTTACATACCACCGCGCGCTGTGCGAAAGGGTGCAGGGAAAAGAGCTTGGAAAAATTGCAAGACTCTGGCAGATGCCTTCGCTTATATACGCGGTTGAAAGTGTGGACAAGGCTTGCGCGGACTTAAAGTTCAACGCCTTCTTTCAGGGGCTTTTGTACGATCTGATGCTGCGCATAGTCGAGGAGAATGACAAATGGTTAAAGTTACAGGAGTAGTATTCAAGAACGGCGGAAAGCTTTATTACTTTGCGCCCGGAAAAGAAAAATACGAAAAAGATATGGGCGTAATTGTGGATACCGCGCGCGGTCACGAATACGCAATTGTTAAAAGACCGCTTTTAGAGGTTCCGGAAGAACAGATTATTCCGCCTTTAAAACCCATAATAAGAATAGCTACGGCACGCGACAAGGAGGCCGTCAAAAAGAGCGAGGAGCGCAAACCCGAAAGCATGCGCATAACTCAGGAACTTATCGAAAAACACAAGCTGAATATGAAACTTGTGGACTGCGAGTTTGCTTTTGACGGAACGAAAGTTGTTTTCTATTACACCGCCCCTTCGCGCGTGGATTTCCGCGAACTTGTAAAAGAGATGTCGTCGGTGTTCAAAATGCGAATCGAGCTGAGACAGATAGGAATACGCGACGAGATTAAGATGATAGGCGGGCTCGGTGCGTGCGGAAGAGAATGTTGCTGTTCGACCTGTATGCCCGACCTTAAAAAAGTTACCATTAAAATGGCTAAAACGCAGGGGCTTTCTTTAAACCCCAGTAAAATTTCGGGTATGTGCGGAAGGCTTATGTGCTGCCTTTCGTACGAAAACGACTATTACGCCGAGGCGGGCAAGGTCGTTCCCAAGATAGGTGAAAGCGTATCAACGCCCGAAGGCAAAGGCACAGTCGTCAATATCAATATGCTCAAAATGCAGGTCCGCGTTAAGATAGAGGATAAAAAGAAGGATATCGTCACTTATCACGACTACCCGGTTGAACAGATAAAATTCAAGCATACCAAGCCCGAAGATAAGGACGACGACCTTTCCGAGGATTTAAAAGAAATACTTGACTGATGAATAAATATGTGATATAATCCATTTAACCTATTAAATTATGGAGGAAGAGAGATGGCACACACTATATCAGACGAGTGCGTAAGCTGCGGCGCATGCGCAGGCACTTGCCCCGTTGAGGCTATTTCCGAGGGCGCTGACAAGTACGTTGTTGATCCCGATGTTTGCATCGATTGCGGTGCATGCGAGGATGTTTGCCCCACCGGAGCAATCAAAGCTGAATAATTAAATTAATAAATATAACGCCCCGCATCGCGGGGCGTTATATTTATGTGCCGCACATATTAAGGATATTTTTTCCGCTTGCTTTTTTCGGGGTTTAATAGTATAATTTTTATACTATGCTGAAAGAGGGTGAAGTCCTTGAGGAATTTTTCGGGGACAAGAAAATTATTCAGAACGTAAATTTGTACCGCTTTACTTCGGACAGTATTCTGCTGTCTAAGTTCGCGCGCGCAAAGTATGCAGATAACGTTGCCGATTTCTGTTCGGGCAGCGGGGTAGTGGGGTTCCACTTTTTGTGCCTTAACCCGCAGATAAAATCTTTAACCCTCTTTGAAATGCAGGATAGTCTTGCCGAAATGTCGCGGCGCACCGCTGAGATGAACGGTTTTGACTGCAAGGTGGAGTGCGTAAAACTTCAGGATATTCCGCGCGAATACGACGATAAGTTTTCGCTAATCCTCTGCAACCCGCCGTACGAAAAGTCGGGTTTTGAAAACGACGTTTACGAGCGGGCAATCTGCCGTAAGGAAATAACATTGACTCTTTCCGAAATTATAGAAAGCGCGTTCAGAAAATTAAAGTTCGGCGGAAGTCTGTGTATTTTAAACCGCGCCGACCGCTCGGCGGAACTTATTTACAAATTGAAATCGCGCGGACTCGAACCCAAGCGCATACAGTTTGTTACGGGCGTTTCGGGAGCGAAACCGTACCTTGTTATGATTGAGGCAGTCAAGGGCGGGAAAGAAGGGGTAGAAGTTCTGCCCGAGTTGATAAACGGATAAAATTATGATCTATTTTGTAGCAACGCCTATCGGCAATTTAAAGGATATTTCACTTCGCGCGCTCGAAGTTTTAAAAGAGGTGGATATAATCTTCTGTGAGGATACCCGCCCCTCCGTAAGACTTCTCAGCGCATACGCTATAGAAGAGCCG
>JAIDSQ010000048.1 GCA_029061155.1 Clostridia bacterium | reverse complement strand
AACCCTTTTTGAATACAGTTTTTTTATTTTTAATATAAATTTTTTTAATATATGAAAAGCCCTCCAAACGGCGGGCTTAATTTGATTTTTATTCTCTGTTTGTATTTGCGTTTGCGTTTTTCAAAAGGTCTCTTATTTCTCTCAATAAGTCGTCTGTAGTCTCAACGGGAGCTGCGGCAACTTCTTCAACTTTAGCTTCTTCAGCCTTAGCCTCTTCCTCAGTGATTTCGCCGCTCTTGCGCTTTTCTTCAATCTTTTTCTTCTGCTTTTCAGCAAGCTTTTTACCTTGGTTATGTATGGAGTTGATAATCTTAATTATTAAGAAGAGAACAAAAGCCGTTAAAATAAATGTTACAATTGCGGTAATTACTGCTCCGAAATCAAGTATAACCGACTTAGTAACATCCAAGTTGTTGCTTTCATCGTATACTGCTCTGAGTACGACTTGCAGTGCGCCCGTTTCGTCGTGAGCACCGGGGATCATCGCGAGGAGAGGGTTTAAAATATTGTTTACAAGCGCAGTAATAATTGCTGTAAACGCTCCGCCTACGATAATACCGACAGCCATATCAAGTACGTTGCCGCGCGTGATAAAGTCCTTAAATTCTTTGAAAAATTTCTTCATCTGATTTCTCCTTCCAAATTTTTTTCATTAAGAATTATATAATACACTTTATAGCTTGTCAAGCAAAAAACATTATCCAAGCAACACGGAAATAAGTTCACTGCGCAAATTTTCACACTTGGTAAAATCGCGCGGAGGCTCGTCTTCCGTTCGTTTGTCGAAAACAACTTTACCCTTGTCAATAACAATTATGCGTTTGGCAACACTTACCGCCTCGTCAACATCGTGCGTTACAAAAATAGCCGTGCGCTTATCCTCCCGCCATATTTCAAAAAACAAATTTGTTATCTGTTTTTTCAGTTTTAAGTCAAGCGAAGAAAAAGGTTCATCCATCAGAATTATATCGCTCGGGAACAGGAATGCACGCGCAATGGCAACACGCTGTGCCTGACCTCCTGACAGTTTTATAGGGTAGCTGCCGGCTTTGTCCGTAAGACTCACTCTTTCAAGCATA
Source organism: Clostridia bacterium (assembly GCA_029061155.1). Classification (GTDB taxonomy): domain Bacteria; phylum Bacillota; class Clostridia; order Christensenellales; family Borkfalkiaceae; genus Coproplasma. The sequence goes on along the minus strand of JAIDSQ010000048.1, from coordinate 14,737 downwards.
TCTTTTATTTTTTCAACATCGTCACAAACAAGTTTAAGATTCTCATATACGGTAAGATTGGGCACAAGACGGGGGCGCTGAAAAATATATGAACAGTTAAGTTCGCTGATACTCCCTTCGTATTTAATCAAACCCGCAACAGCGTTTAAAAGTGTTGTTTTTCCGCTGCCGCTTTCACCGAGAATACATGTAATTTCCCCTTCTTCGAGAAAAAGATTGAAATTTTCGTATACTACGGTATCGGAATAGCTTTTAGAGAAATTTTTAATTTCTATCATTTGCTATCCTCCTTTGCGCTCCACGCAAAAGTTATCCTTTTCATCTGTGAAAAGGCAAGTTCGGTTAACAGTCCCAAAATTACGGCTGTTAACGTAAGCGCCGCGAGATTGGCTATTTCTGCGGAGATATTGTTGTACTGCATCATTCCGCCCAAACCGTTGGCGGTATTTGCAAGCACTTCCGCCGAAATCATTATTTTAAGACCGAGCGAAATATTTGCACCCGTCTGTGATAATATACTCGGAGCAACGCCAGGCAAATAAATTTTCAGAAGGCGGTTGCGCCTGCCTATGCGGTATACTTGCGCCATTTCGATTAACTCGCCGTCAATGCCTTCAATTGCAGAAATAATCTCTGAAAAAATTATAGGAAATAATACAAGAAAAGTTACGATAACGGGTGAAAGCGTTCTGTTGCCGTGCGTCATTTTCAGTATTAAGAGAATAACCGCCATTGTGGGCAATGTGCGGATAAGTATAATTATGGGTTTTAAAAATGCCTTAGCCCATTTCCATACAGCAAACAACGACGCGCAAAGCACGGCGCAAACAAATGAAATTAAAAACGCCAACAGCGTACGCCAAAAGGAATTGCAAACGGCAAGCCAAAACTGTCCGTCGCCGAGGTAATGCCAAAAGCTCGCAACCGTCTGTGAAAAAGACGGCACGACTAAAGGGTTACCTGCAACATAATAGGCTATTACCCAGGCAAGCCACATTGCAAGTATCGCAAGCACCGAAAATATAATATTAAGTTTTCTTTGTGTGAAAAATTTTTTCAGCATTATCAGCCGTAATAGAAGAAATTGTCGGAAACAGCAGTCGCCGTTGCATCGCCCGCCGTTTTTAGTTCGATTAAAAAATTATTAACTGCCGTGCTGCTTGCGGTACAGTCATCGAACCATATCGCGCAATGTTCTATGACAGTTTTTGTAAGATTTTTAGCATTAAACGTTGTACTTGTATTTTCAGGGTAATGAGTCGTTATTGCAGAAATAATGCTTTCTGCGGTCACTTCCTCCTTCATAAGCCAATCAGCGTTTGTTTTCATTTCGTTCATAAACGATTTAATAAACTTAGAGTCGCTTTCTATTAAACTCTTCTTTGCAACAAGGACTGCCTGAGGATAACCGTTTTCGCCGTAAAGGCTCTGCAAACTGCCTACTATTTTTAATTCAAGATTTGCATTGCCCGCTCTTGTGCTTGCCGCAGGTTCAGGCAATACAAAGTAGTCAAAGTCGGTGGATGTTCCGCTTACTGCAGTTGCAGCAACATTTTCTAAAGTTACACTTTCCGTTAAATTGTAATTATTTAAAATTAATTTAAACGCCGAACCAGGGAACGCAGGAAGGTTAACAACGCCTATCTTTTTACCGTTTAAAGATTCAGCGAAGTTTGCCGAAGTTAAATCCGCTTTATCCTTGTTAGCCGCGATAAACAAATTGCCGTGCGTAACTACACCTAACATCTGATATCTTTCACCGTTTCCAAGTAGTTTGCTTGCCGCATTTACGGGCAAAATACATATATCGGCATTATTAGCATCATCAAGCGCGGTTACAGTACTTTGAATTTCACTTGCATCAACAATGTGATAGCTTACTTCTCTACCGAAGTCAACATCTTCAGCCATTAATCTTGCAATTGCAAGCGCAGGTGCGCCGTCGGGCGCATACACTGTTACACCGCCTTTTTCAGCGGGACTGCAAGCTGTAAAGCACAGTGATACTGTCGCTGTAATTACGCAAAACAGCGCGGTTAAAAATTTTTTCATATAATTACTCCTTTCGGTATCAGGTAATAATTATTGCCTTTTACCTTAAAAAATATTTTTTTGTTTTATCAGATTTTAGACATGAGCGTTTTTGCCGTAACACCTTCCAACATTCCTATTTTGCCCGTTAAAGTATTTATAACTTCGGCAGGCGCATCGACGACAACGCTTAAAACCGAAACGTTCTTTTCCCTGTAAGGAATACCCATTCTGCCTATAATGTATTCTCCGTACAACGATAACAGCGAGTTGATGTTTGCACTTACTGTTCTGTCCTCTACTATTATGCTGATTACGGCAAGTCTTTTTTCAGACATAAAAAAACGCCTCCTACAGAGAGAGCGGCAAAAAACAGCCGACATACAGCCGACGACGGATTAAGCCCTTTACTCTCAAGAAATCTTTTGAATTCAGGTGACTATATTTTATCACAATATTTTAACGTTTACAAGCGATTGAATATCTTTTAAAATAACAAACAAACTATTTTTATGAAAAAGTTTACCTATGCAATTTTTATTGTGCTTGCTTTGTGCCTTGTATTTGCCTTCGGATGTGATTCCAAAAATGATGACAATAAAGATAATAATCAAATTACTTACTCTTTACCGCGAAATGATAACCGCAAATTTTCACGTGAGGCACATTTAAAACATAACGAAGTCTTTATACCGCATATGCCCGACTTTGAATTTCCACATATAAAAAGCTTTCCCCGAAAATAATTCAGGGAAAGCTTTTTAATTATTTTTATTGTAGTTTATAAGGCAGCCACTTAAAATTATATTGCGTTCTTCTTCGGTAAGTTCGCCGATATTAAACTCTATATCCTTTACTTTTTTACCTGATATTAACTTTGCGGGCAACAGCCCTTTACCGTCTTTGATTAACTTAGCAACATCGGGAATATAAACATAGTCGCCCTTTGTAAAATTTTGCTTACAGCAAATAAGCGGCAACATTCCCCAGTTTATCAGATTGGAACGATAGCGTTTTGTTGCATATTCCACGGCTATATTAGCCACTCCGCCGAGAACGCGCTGACAAGAAACTGCTTGCTCACGCGCCGACCCGTCGCCTATTTTCTGTGCGACGACACAACTGCCGTATGATATTTCCGCAGGAATTTCTATCCCGCTTTTTCCCAACAGGCTTTCAGGTAATATCCCCTCATCCCTTCGCGTTTGCTCGTCAGCTTTTACCTGTTTAGCCTCTTGCACGTATAAAGGGTCTTTACGTGAAAGCGCAAACTCTGCAAGCCGTATAGGATTTGAACGATACGACGAAGTTTCACCCGAAGGGATAAGTTCGTCCGTAGTTGTGACAGAATCGCTTATTACGGATACGACTTTTATAAGTAAGTTTTTAGATAATGCAATCTGTTCGGGCCAGTCTGTAATGTTTGGACCGTACACAACTTGCGCATTTTTATCTGGCTTACCTGCACCATAATAAACTCTGTTTTCGTATATGCTTTTATCGAAATAATACTTCTTTATTTTCTTTGTATATTCAATTTCGGTTGCAGGAGTAAGCACGCCGCCGTTTGCGGCTGTCGCGGCAATAGAACGGGCGTCCATAAGCGCAACGGCTGAAAGCTGACCTTCGCTCGGTTTAGAACCTTCACGGTTTTCAAAGTTTCTTGTCGTATGCCTTATCGAAAGCCCGTTATTTGAAGGTGTGTCGCCAGCGCCGAAACACGGTCCGCAGAAAGCAGTTTTCATTATTGCGCCCGAACTCATAAGCGTTGACGCATAACCATTGTCGCATAGACTCTTGAACACTGGTTGGCTTTGAGGGTAGACGCTGAGTTCAAACTCGCCGTTACCGCAACTTTTACCGCGCAGTATTTCAGCACACTCGGCAATATTTTCGTAACTTCCTCCTGCACATCCTGCTATTATACCCTGACTTACATAAACATTTTTATTCTTTACTTTATCACGCAAACTGAACGACGCGTTCTTTAAAAGCTTATTGCCCGCCTTTTCGATTTCTGCAAGAATATCCTGCGCGTTGTCCTTGAACTCCTTGATCGTATAGGCGTTTGACGGATGGAAAGGTAAGGCTATCATAGGTTCGATTGTTGATAAATCCACCACTACCGCGCCGTCGTAATATGCAGGATCGGAAGGATGCATAGGTTTGAAGTCGCTTTCTCTTTCGTGCTGTCTGTAATACTCTTCGGTAATTTCATCCGTTTCCCATATGGTTGAAAGACAGGACGTTTCGGTAGTCATAACGTCTATACCCGAGCGGTAGTCCATTGAAAGATTCTTTATTCCCGGCCCGATAAATTCCAAAACCTTATTTTTTACAAAACCGCTTTTAAAAGTTGCGCCTATTAATGCAATTGCAACGTCGTGCGGTCCTACCCCCTTTTTCAATTTGCCTTTTAAGTACACGGCAATAACTTCGGGACGGTTAATATCGTACGTTTTGCAGAGTAGCTGCTTAACAAGCTCTGGTCCGCCCTCGCCTATCGCCATTGTTCCAAATGCGCCGTAGCGGGTATGGCTGTCCGACCCCAAAATCATCGAACCGCACTTTGCCGAAGTTTCGCGCATGAACTGATGTATAACGGCAAGGTGCGGAGGGACATAGTTTCCACCGTACTTTTTTGCCGCCGTTAAACCGAATAAGTGATCGTCGCTGTTGACTGTTCCGCCGACGGCGCACAGAGAATTATGGCAGTTTGTAAGCGTGTACGGCAGGGGAAATTCTTTAAGCCCCGAAGCCTTAGCCGTCTGAATTATGCCGACATAGGTTATATCGTGTGAAACAAGTTCATCAAACGAAATTTTTAAGTTGTTATCGTCACCTTTATTGTGCGATTGCAAAATGCCGTAAGCAAGCGTTCCTTTAATTGCTTTAAGCTTTTTGCTTTCTACCATGAACGCGACATTTTCTTTTAAGAGTTTTCCTTCGGAGTAGTACACTCCGCCTTTGATTAACTTTATCATAGTGTCTATTATATATCACTATTGATAATATTTCAATTGTTTTTTGTTGCTTTTTAGACAAGCTCAAAGTATAATTATATTTATGAAGGTTTTTAAATATAAGTTTTCAAGACTAACTACTATTTTTATTTACGTGGGAATTGCACTTTGCGCAATAGGAATCGGCGTTAATGTTTTTGCAATTATTACAGGCAACCCCGCCTCGGCAGCTAACCCTGTTTATCCGATTATTCAGTACTCACTGATGTTTTTAATTCCTATAATCCTGCTTGTGATTTTAATCGCGCTTTTAGTTTCTTCGTACTATTCCATAGATGATACAACGTTGAAAACGAGTTTCGGTATAATCAAAAGCAAGTATAACGTAAAAGACATAGATACTGTTTTACTTGACAGAACAACAAATAAGCTTACCGTTCACTTTAAAAACAGCAGTTTTATTGTAATAGTTGTGAAAGAAGAATGGTATGACGAATTTATTGACGCTCTGTGTAAAACCAACACTGAGATAGAGTATTCCATCAACTCGAAAGAAGGCGGAAAAGACGACGAGGACAAAAAATAACAAGGATTTAAGTTATGGCATATACGAATTTTAACGAGATTGAAAAGAAATGGATAAAATACTGGGACGATAATAAGACGTTCCATACCGATTTGCACGATTTTTCAAAGCCCAAATATTATGTTTTAGATATGTTCCCCTACCCTTCGGGTGCGGGCCTTCATGTAGGACACCCGGAGGGCTACACCGCCACTGATATTTTGGCGCGAATGAAGAGAATGCAAGGCTATAACGTTTTACACCCCATTGGCTTTGACAGTTTCGGTCTGCCCGCCGAGCAGTACGCAATTAAAACCGGAAACAAGCCCGAAGGGTTCACCCAGCAAAACATTAAAACTTTTACCGAGCAGCTTAAAATGCTGGGCTTTACCTATGACTGGGATCAGACTGTTTCTACCTGTGATCCCTCCTATTACAAGTGGACGCAATGGATATTTAAAAAGCTGTATGAGGCAGGGCTTGCGCGCTACGTGGAAACGCCTGTTAACTGGTGTGAAGAACTCGGCACCGTTTTGGCAAACGATGAAATTGTAGACGGTAAAAGCGAACGCGGAGGTTTCCCCGTTGTCCGTAAAAATATGAAACAATGGGTTATAGACATTAACAAGTATGCCGAAAGACTGTTGGAAGGACTTGAAGAAATAGACTGGCCCGAGGCGTCTAAAATAGCGCAGAAAAACTGGATAGGCAAGTCTGAAGGGGCTAACGTCGTTTTCAAGGTTGACGGAACAGATAAATGCTTTACGGTTTTCACAACAAGATGTGATACTCTTTACGGCGTGACATACTGCGTACTTGCCCCCGAACACGCGCTTGTTGATAAAATTACAACGGCAGACAGGCGCGACGCAGTTGACAAGTATAAAAAGATTTGTGCAGCGAAATCCGACCTTGAGAGAACTGATTTAAATAAGGATAAAACGGGCGAATTTACAGGCGCTTACGCCGTTAACCCCGTAAACGGAAATAAGATACCCGTATATATTTCGGACTATGTCTTAACTTCTTACGGCACGGGCGCGATTATGGCTGTTCCTGCGCACGATACGCGCGACTACGATTTTGCAAAGAAGTTTAATATACCTGTTATACCCGTGCTTGACGGTGGCGATATTACAAAAGAGGCTTTTACCGGCGACGGTTTGCACATCAATTCGGGGATATTAAACGGACTCAATAAAAAAGACGCCATAGAAAAAATGGCGAAGTGGCTTGAAGAAAACGGCGTCGGCAAAAAAACGACCACATATAAACTGCGCGAATGGATATTTGCACGTCAGAGATACTGGGGCGAACCCCTTCCTGTTATTCATCTTGAAAACGGACAGACTGTTCTTCTTGGCGACAGCGAGCTCCCCCTTACCCTTCCAGCAATGACCGACTATAAAGCGCGCGGAGGCTGTGCGCCTTTGGATAACGCGACGGACTGGGTTAACGTACAAGTTAACGGTGTAAAGGGCAAGCGCGAAACGACAACTATGCCCGGATCTGCGGCATCGTCCTGGTACTTTTTAAGATACTGCGACCCGCACAACGACGAAGTGTTTGCCGACTACGAATTGTTAAAGCACTGGATGCCCGTAGATTTTTATATGGGCGGTAAAGAACATCTTGTAGGACATTTACTATATTCGCGTTTCTGGAATAACTTCCTTTTCGATAAAGGACTTGTTCCCTGCAAAGAGCCGTTCAAAAAATTGTTCCATCAGGGTATGATTCTGGGCGAGGACGGAAACAAGATGTCAAAGAGCCTAGGCAACGTTATCAACCCCGACGATATAATTGCGAAATACGGCGCGGATACTCTGAGAATGTACGAAATGTTTATGGGTCCCGTTGCCGACACAAAGCCCTGGAATACCGCTAATATCGAAGGCATAAAAAAGTTTATCGACAGAGTCTACAGGCTTTACTGCGAAACGGACGTTATTTCTGACAAGCCTAACGCTAACCTTGAAAAGCTGTATAATCAAACTGTTAAAAAGGTCGGCGAAGATTACGAGGCAATGAAGATTAACACTGCAATTTCACAGATGATGATTTTCGTTAACGCCGTTTATAAAGAGGTTGCCGAGGGGCGCAACTTCCCTCTCCCTTACGCCGAAGGACTTATTAAGCTTTTGAACCCTGTTATTCCCTTTATTACCGAAGAAATCTGGAGTACGGTTTTAGGGCATAAAGGTACGATTGCTTATGAAAACTGGCCGAAGTTTGATCCCGCAAAATGCGGTGAAGATAACTTTGAATACGCGGTACAGGTAAACAGCAAGATTAAAGCTAAAATTACTGTTCCCGCCGATATGCCTGCAAAGGAGATTGAGGAAATAGTTAAAGCAAATGAAATTATTGCTCCACTACTCGTAGGCAAGCAAATAAAGAAGTTTATACTCGTCCCTAAAAGATTGATTAATATAATCGTGTAATTAAAAAACCGCCCTTGCGCTCAAGCGCAAGGGCGGTTTTATTGTATATGGAATACCACGCGATAGTCGCGTGGTTCAAAAATAGGTTTACCGATAAGTCTTGATAAAAAACTCCGATTGTGTAGAATTAAGTAAGACCTGCCAGTCTAAAAAATTAACACAATCGGAGGATATTATAATGAGTGAACAAAATAACATCACAAATAGTCTAACACACACGAAATGGAATTGCAAGTATCATATAGTTTTTGCGCCTAAGTACAGACGAAAAGTATTTTTTGAAGAGAAACGGTTAGATATACGCGAAATATTAAGAACACTGTGTCGTTGGAAAGGTGTAGAAGTATTGGAAGGAGAAATCTGTCCAGACCATATACATATGTTGGTAAGTATACCGCCCAAAATGAGCGTTGCGAGATTTATGGGATATTTGAAAGGCAAAAGTAGTCTGATGATATACCAAAAATGGGGTAATATAAAATTCGCATACCGCAACCGCGAATTTTGGTGTAAAGGATACTATGTAGATACGGTGGGTAAAGACACCGTTGCAATAAAAGAGTATATAGCAAACCAATTAAAGCACGATAAAGAAACAGACCAGTTAAGCGTGTTTGACCCGAATGACCCTTTCAAGGGTAGCAAGTAACAGTTGCGTGACTGGCAGGTCTATAATACGCGCACTTGTGCGCTGCCAGTAATGATTAGGGCTTATTGCCCGAAAATGAAATACCACCCGCTATGCGGGTGGATTTTTATTTTTCAATTAAAGAGATTCGAGAATGTTAACAACGTCGCCGACGGTCTTTACGTCGGTAACTTTTTCTTCGGGGAAAGTTTTACCCGTATTCTCTTCCAACGTCATTAAAAGTTCGACTACGTCAAGAGAATCTGCGCCGAGGTCTTTAATTATATCACTTTCAGGCTTAATAGTATCCTTGGGAATATTAAGCTGTTCTGAAAGTATTTTTGCTATTTCTTCAAACATTTTTTACGCCTCCGTGGTGTTTTTGTTGATTTTACAATAAATTACATAATTTGTCAAGTGTTTATTCAGTTCAATTAATTTGCCTGTTTTTTAACTTGTTTCAGGGAAAGTCCTATTCTCTGCTTACCCTTGTCAAGACTTATGATAACGGCTTTAACCTGCTGACCGACTTTTAAAACGTCTGACGGGTGACGGATGTATCTGTCCGTAATTTCGGAAATATGAACAAGTCCGTCCTGATGAACGCCGATATCCACAAACGCGCCGAAGTCTATAACATTGCGGACTACGCCGTCCACTTCCATTCCGACTGCCAAATCTTCAATTCCCATAATGTCTTTTCTGAGTTGTCTTGCGGGAAGGCTATCGCGGATATCTCTGCCGGGTTTTACAAGTTCGGCAATGATATCGTTCATTGTAGCTTTATCTAATTCGCAGTAAGCCGACGCTTTATCATCGCCGAATTCTTTTACCTTTGCGGGAAGTTCTGCAAGTCTGCGCGCTCTTACATCCTCTTCAGTATATCCGAAAAGCGACAAAAGCTTTTGCGCTTTTGCATACGATTCGGGGTGGACGGCAGTGTTATCCATAATGTTTTTACCGTCGGGAATACGCAAGAAACCTGCGCACTGCTCGTACGCCTTCGCGCCGAGTTTGGAAACTTTTAAAAGCTGGGAACGTGAAGTGAACTTTCCGTTTTCTTCACGGTATGAAACTATATTCTTTGCTATACCCGCATTAAGTCCCGCAACGTATTTCAAAAGCGAAACGCTTGCCGTATTGAGGTCAACGCCTACGCTGTTTACGCAGTCTTCCAAAACCCCGCCCAAGACACCGTCAAGACGCTTTTTATCCATGTCGTGCTGATACTGCCCCACACCTATGGACTTAGGGTCAATCTTTATGAGTTCCGAAAGCGGGTCCTGCAATCTTCTTGCAATAGAAATTGCCGAACGCAGAGTTAAGTCGTAATCGGGGAACTCCTCAACCGCAAGGGGGCTTGCCGAATAAACGCTTGCACCAGCCTCGTTGACGACCGCATACGACACGTTTGCATCCACTTCCTTCAAAAGGTCGGCAACGAAAATTTCAGTTTCCTTGCTTGCCGTGCCGTTACCTATGGAAATGACATCGACTTTATGCTTTGCAATAAGATATTTTATTATCTTTTTACTTCCTTCGATATCGTTCTTGGGGGGAACGGGATAAATAACCGAAGTATCGAGAACCTTACCCGTTTCATCTACAACAGCAACTTTGCAACCCGTACGGTAACCGGGGTCGAGTCCGAGAGTTACTTTACCTTTAACAGGGGGCTGTAGCAACAGAGGACGCAGGTTTACTTCAAACATTTTTATTGCCTGCTCGCCTGCACGGTCGGTGAGAATTGCCCTTACTTCACGCTGAATCGACGGCTCAATAAGTCTGTCGTAACCGTCGCTTGCCGCCTCCTCAATAAGCTTTACGCAATCGGGCTGAGTTTTTGTTTTTGCAAATTTTGCTATACATACGCGTTTCGCAATATCGGGATCAAAATATATTTTAACTTTAAGGCACTCTTCTTTTTCGCCCCTGTTTATTGCAAGTATTCTGTGGTTTTTTATTTCAGGAATAAGCTCGGCATAGTCGGAATACATGGCATATGTTCCTCTGTCGTCGTCTTGTACAAGCTTAACCTGCATTTCGCCGTGTTTTTCCAAAAGACCGCGGAGCTTTTTACGAAGTTCGGCATTGTCGGAAACGACTTCAGCAATAATATCTTTCGCACCGGCAATTGCGTCGTTTATATCCTTTACGCCCTTTTCTTCGTCTATGTATTTTTCCGCCTCTTTGTAAGGATCCCCTGCCTGCGCCAAAATAAATTCGGCAAGGGGCTTTAAGCCCTTTTCGGTTGCAACCGAGGCGCGCGTCTTTTTCTTTTGTTTGAACGGACGGTAAACGTCCTCTATTTCGGTCATAGTCTGAGCGTTGTCGATTGCTGCCTGAATTTCGTCGGTCATCTTTTCCTGCTCGGTGATTGCTTTAGCAACCTCTTCCTTGCGCTTTTCAAGGTTCTTTAAATACTCGTATCTGTCATTGAGATTACGCAGCACCTGATCGTCGATAGCGCCCGTCATTTCTTTACGGTAGCGGGCGATAAAAGGAATTGTGTTTCCTTCTTCCAACAGTTTTAAAATGTTTTCAACGTGGTCATGTCTGAGGTTAAATTCCTCAGTTAGTTTTTGTGAAATTTCCATTATCTTTTTATACCTTTAAGATAGATTTTTCTTTCATCTGAAAGTCTGTAACTTTCTACAGCCTTCTGAATTGCTTTGTTGTGAGTTTTTATATCCAAAGAGTTTTTCAAAAGAAAACTTTTTGCAATTTCGTAATGTTTTACAAGCATTTCGGCTATAAGCCACGCCGCCGCCATATGGACGTAATACTTTTGTCTGTCACAATTCTGAACAGTATCAAAAATTAACTGGGCATACTTTTCTTCAACATAAAAATGCAAGAGCGTTGTAAGCGCAAATCTCTGATAAAATTCGCCGTCGGAGCAAGAATATGTATAAATGAACGGCAAAAATTCTTCTTTATGTTTTTCAATACATTTAGGAACGAAACAGTCGCAGGTTGCCCAGTTATTTATAAGCGGTACGCACCTATCAACATACTCTACAAAATCTTCGTACTTTAATAATGAAACGGCGGTAAGCTTTACAAACGTTACTTCGTAATAATCGTCTGGATAAATTAAGAGCTCGTCAATGTTGTTTACATATCCCTTTGCAATTTTACGCAGATTTGGTACACGCACACCAAGGACTTTTATGCTTTCGTCCTTTAAAAGTTTTTTATGAAATGTTTTATAGCTTTCGTCCGCACAGCAATTAAGCTGATTTAAAAGCGATTGATAGGACATTGAGCCACTCCTTTTCGTCAAAGCGCGTATTGGCGGGACTTGTCGAACTGAGTTTTATGTAAGGGATATTTATATTAACATAGTTAGCCTTAAACACAGAATAAGCCTTGGAACCGTTCAATATTATATACCCGATTTTTGAATTTTGCAAGAGGCAAAATAAATCTGCGACCTTAAAATTTTTTATAGTTGAGTCCGACGAACCAACGATTTCACACTCGGTAACAATGTCCCATAACGCTATATTGTTTTTAATAAGCATATCCCGCTTTTCCTGTACGGTGACGGGAAGTGGCACTTTAAGATACGAGCTTATTACACGCCAAAAACGGTTTTGCTTGTTTCCGTAATAAAACTCCGTCTGTCTGCTTTTTACGGAAGGAAAACTTCCTAAAATCAGCACACGACTATTTTTATCATAAACAGGGTCAAAACCGTATTTTATTTCGCTCATAACTGAAGGGGCTTGTCCGTCTTGCCCACAACGGCGCTGGCTAAGCGGGTTTTATCAAAATTATTTTCGATGGCGGACATTACATCGTCTAAAGTTACGGACGCAATTTTTCTTACCCTCTCTTCAAAGTCGTACACTCTTCCGCTATAAATAAGTTCTTTACCGTACAACAGCATTTGCGAGCTTGTACTTTCCTGAGCAAAGACAGACGATGAGGTAAGCTGTTCTTTACCGCGCATAAACTCTTCCTTGGAAATGTTTTTCTTTTTAATATCGTCAATGCAAGCCAAAACCGCATCCACACTTTTTAGATAGTTTTCGGCGTTTACGCCTGCATAAACCACAAGCGAACCAGCCTCCGCATATGTCGAAAGATAAGAATACACGGTATATGCAAGCCCGAGCTCTTCCCTCACCTTTTGGAAAAGTCTTGACGACATACTTCCGCCAAGCACAGAATTCATTATCTGCGTTGCGTCATACAGGCTGTCATATCTCTTTACGGAAGGGAATGCTAAACCTAAATGAATTTGTTCTATATCCTTTTTCCTGAACAGCGAACGCGCGCACAGTTGCACTTTTACAGGCTTGTTATCCGCTTTAGCAGGCTTAACGTCCGCAAAGTATTTTTCGGTAAGTTCTTCGGCAAGGTCGGAGTCAATATTGCCCGCCATGGAAATAACTATATTTTCGGGAACATAACGTTTTGATATATATTCTTTGATATCCGAGCGTGTAAAGCCGTTTACATTTTCACGGCTACCGAGAATATTTCTGCCGTACCCCCTTTCGCCGTAATATGCCTCTGAAAGTAAATCAAGACAGAGATCGTCGGGGGTATCGTCGTTCATGTTAATCTCTTCTATTATAACGCCCTTTTCCCTTGCCATTTCGTCCTCGGGGAATGTGCTGTTTAAAAAGAGGTCGGAAAGAATTTCAAACGCCTCGGCTGCGTGACCAGTAGTGGATTTTGCATAATAGCAGGTTATGTCCTTTGAAGTGAAGGCATTCATCTGCGCGCCTATTGCGTCCATTTCGTCTGAAATGCGGAAGGCGGTGCGCTTTTTTGTGCCTTTGAACATCATGTGCTCGATAAAATGCGATATTCCGTCTTCTTTATCGCTCTCCACGCTTGCGCCGGTATGGACGATAATACCCATTGTTACGGACATAAGTCCTGGCATACGTTTTACAATAAGTCTTATTCCGTTGTTTAATGTTTTGAAGTGTACCATTATTCTCCCAAATTTTGTGAAACAGTGACGGCCTTTAAGCCGTTGTCTCTTATGTAAGATAATATTTTAGGAAGAGCCGTTACCGTGCAGTCTGTAGGGTGCATTAAAACGAACTCTCCGTTTCCAAGATTTTTTGTGGCGCGGGTGTATATAAGATTTACATCTTTATCACGCCAATCAATCGTGTCCCTGCTCCACATTATAACTCTTAAACCAAGCTCTGCGCAAGCGTTTAGCGTAGCCTCGCAAAAAGCTCCCGACGGCGGGGCAAAAAGAGTTATATCCGTTCCGCAAATCATATTTATTAATTTTACGGACGGGCGTATTTCTTCAAGATTAACTTCCTTTGAAGTCATTCTCGAATGGTCCTTATGAAAATAGCCATGGCTTGCGGGTTCGTGTCCGCGCTTATAAATTTCACGCACGCAGTCGACGTTGTCGTCCGCCCAGCTGCCGCCTATGAAAAACGTACATTTTGCCTCGTACTCGTCAAGTATATCGAGTATTTTCATTACGTTATCAGTATGTTCGTATACGTTGAACATTAAGCTTACGCCCGAACCTTCCTTCGCGCTGTAAAACAGGTTGGAAGAATCGTTGGAAACGGACGCGACCGTTCCGCCGAAAAAGCCTATAAACGATACCGCTGTGACAACGGCAATCAAAAGTAAATTGGTAACTACGGTAATTAACTTGCTCTTCAATAGTTTACCCCTAAATAAAATTACTATTTATATAATATTACGTCGGGGAATAATTAATTACGCTATTTGAGTTTAATAAAAGTAACGCCCGTTTCTCCTTCGCCGTATTTGCCGAGGCGGAAACTTTCAACGTTTTTATGTCTTTTAAGGTGGGCTGAAATTGCATTTTTAAGCTTACCTGTGCCCACGCCGTGAATTACTTTTATCTCTTCGAGATTGTCCGTAACGGCTCTGTCGATAAAGTTATCCACCTCGTAAAGCGCCTCTTCTACTGTCAAGCCCAAAACGTTAATTTCAAGAACCGGCTGCGAAAGCGGGATATTTCTTACAACTTTTATTTTATCGGGCTTTTTGTCGGTATTGCCTATTATCAGCAAGTCCGCAGGTTTGCAGTGCAGTTTCATATTTCCGCAAAGAACTTCCGCCTCGCTCTTGCCCTGTGAATAAG
>JAIDSQ010000047.1 GCA_029061155.1 Clostridia bacterium | reverse complement strand
TACTTCTGTAAAATCAATTGAAAAGCAACCATATCCCGGGTTTCCTACCGATTTGCAGGCGCAGTTTACCGCGCTTTGCACAATTTGTAACCGGCATTCTATTATAACGGAAAACTTGTTTGAAACACGTTTCAAATATGTTCCCGAACTTAGAAAGATGGGGGCGGATATTACTGTAATAGGCAGAAACGCTTTTGTACGGGGTGTCGAAAAACTGAAGGGCGCAACGACAATGGCGCAGGATTTGCGCGGCGGAGCGGCGCTTGTGCTTGCGGGGCTTGCCGCCGAAGGCAGAAGTGAAGTTATTGATATTTCCCATATAGACAGGGGGTACGGCTCTTTTGAATATAAGCTGAGGAATCTCGGCGCGGATATTGTCAGAGTTACTGTTTAACTATGAAATTTTTACGAAAGATGGTGGCGTTTTTAATAGGGTTGGTATTCTTTGCCGCATTGGTGATAAGCCTCGGCTTAATTTTTGCTATAAAAAATATCAATGTCAAATTAATTACATACGCCGATGAATATACTCAAAGCTATGAAGAAACGAAACAGGCTTTAAGCGTTTTTAAGGGCGAATCGATAATGTTCGTCAGTGAAGAAAATGTTGCTGAAGTTGTATCGGACAGTAAGTACGCCATAGCATCTTTTGAAAAAATTTTTCCATGTACGATCAACGTTACTTTAAAGGAAAGGCTTGAAACGTTTGCCGTATCGGTTGGCGGATTTTACTCTATGTACGATAATGACGGAAAGTTTTTAAGGAGCAGCGTCGATAACGCAAACGCCAATGATGGTTCGCCAAACGTCGAAATTACAGGAATTGCAATAGAAAATCTTGATAAAATCGCTAATATAGCGTCACACTTCAAAGAACAGTTTAAAGCTTTAAGATCAATTGTAACAAGTATCAATCTTGATTCCAGACCAGACGTGGAAGGGTATACCGAAAGACTTATTTTTAATATGCGTTGCGGGCTTAAAATTCAGATTGATGACTATACCGTATACACAAACGAAAAAATCGATTATGCTTATTCCAAGTTCTGCACTCTTACGGACAGGCAAAAGCTTGGCGGTACGCTAAGAAGTTACCGTATAGGCGGTGAAGACGGAATTGTAAATGCCGATTATTCGATATATTGATAATGCAAAATTAATAAAAAAAGCGGTTATGTGCAACCGCTTTTTTGTTTGTTTTAGTTGACAATATATATTGTCTATTATATAATGTTGTTATAGTATTATTCCGTAAAAGGCGGCTTTTAAAAATGCGCAAAAAAAGCGTTGCGGTACTCGATATCCGTTCGTCTGAAATCACTGCCGTTGTCGGTGAAAGAGGCGTAAACAACACCTTCATAATCAAAAGCAAATATTCACGCGAATACGACGGCTATGCCGAAGGTAAGCTTTTGGATGAGGACAACTTCAAGGCTGCTGTTGAAGAAGTTGTCAGGTGTACCGTTTCCGCAATGGGCGGCGTAAAAGCCTTTTACATAGGTATTCCCGGAGAATTTACTAAGATAGTCAACACCGATAAGGTTATTAGTTTTCAGTCGGCAAAAAAGATATCCAAAAATGATTGCGCATACTTGGCGGGGATGTCAGCGCCTGCCGATACTGAAGAGTATCAGAATATAAGGCACAGTTGCCTTTATTATGTATTGTCGGACAAGCGTAAAGTAATTGATCCCGTGGGTATGCTGAGCGACAGCTTAATAGGAAAATTCTGTTTCTATCAGTGCAAAAATTTGCTTGTAGATATTCTTTTAAAAGTATTCAGAAAGTTTCCTGCAATTGCAAATATCAATTTAATTCCTTCGGTTTATGCGCAGGCATTATATTTGGTTCAGCCCGAACAGCGTGACGAGTGCGCGGTGTTGTTTGATTTAGGATATATCTCTTCGAGCTACAGCGTTGTATGCGGAAACGGGTTGTCGTTTTGTGAAAGCTTTTCCGTAGGTATAGGACATATTGCTGTATACTTAATGACAGAACTTGAAATTCCGTTTGAGGTTGCCTCGGAATTTCTTTCAAAAGTAAATCTTAATGCTAAAGAAAGTTTACAGGGCATAGAAGAAGTTACTTACGAAGGAAAAATTTATAAATTCTCCACAGTCACTTTGCGTGACAAGATACGTGAAGGACTTGACGGGATATGCGAAACAATCGAGGAGTGCAGGCAAAGCTTTTCGGGCAGGAATATTGAAGGCAAACCTATTTTTATCACGGGTGAAGGTATAAAAATGATAAGAGGCACGGCTGAACATATTTCAAACAGACTTGTTAAAAATGTCGAAATTATTACTCCTTCGGTGCCTTATT
>JAIDSQ010000046.1 GCA_029061155.1 Clostridia bacterium | reverse complement strand
CGTAAATCTTAAATAATGAAAAAAATTTTAAATTTTTTAAAAAATTTTTAAAAAATGTAGGTTTGTCAATGATTTGTCAGTAAAATTTTCATTTTTTTACTCTACCACGCCCCAATCTAACAAAATCAGCTCTTTTCGCTTCTCTTTCGGTGTAAGCCACTTCCTTTGTCCGTCCCGGCTTGCCAACGTGCTGATAGGTATATTGTTCGAACGTCGAAGATAAGCTTGCATTTGCCTTTTCAAATCTTCATAGTTATAAAACTTTAAATACCTGTAAAACCGCTCGTTATCGTTACGGTGTGAACGCTCAACCTTTCCGTTATGGCGCGGAGTTCGCGGCTTATTTAATCTATGCACTATACTGTTTTCGGAACAAAATTTATCAAGTAAATGTTCTTTCTTTGTTTCTTTCGAATATGTAAATTCCGTTCCGTTATCGGTCTGAATCATTTCCGGCTTATATCCGAAATACCGTATAGCGCGCTTTACAAAATCAACCGTATTAGTTCCGCATAGATCCTGATAAGGATAAATAAACCTTTCACGCGTTGCCTCGTCTATTACGGTATATTGATAAAAATGCCTATCCCCTCTGACCGCCGTCGTCCGGCATTCGAACGGAACGTATTTAACGTCCATTTGCCACTTAACGCCGATATGCTCCGGTGTATGATACGGCTTGGGTTTGTAAGGCTCTTTCTTCTTTAAGCTCTCATAAACTCCGTTATTCCTCAGATACCTATACAAAGTAACCGGATTTCGATTATATCCATAATTAAGCCGAAGTTTACCGTACAGCTCGTTTAACCCTATATGTGGATTGCGTTTCAATAAATCGTGTATATGCTTAACCTCTTCTTCCGTCTGACTTTTCGGGTGTGGTGTATGCGGACGGTGCGACTTGTTTTCCAAGCTCTCCGCAGTTCCGTTATACTTCGACTTCCACCGCCACAACGTTCTTTCAGAACAATGGTATCTATGACATACCCACTCCGCCGTACTTGTTTCCCATAACTTCAATGCACGTTCTTTTTCTTTTGCCGTATAAGGCGTATTGTAATGATAGTATTTCATAAGTATTCACCTTGTCTATATGCACTTATATTCCCGACGTCGGGAACAGGGGTACACTCCCTTTTATTTCTGTTTTCTGTTTTCGTACTCCGCTTTTTTCTCAGAAAAAAGCTTAGCAAAAAAGGCTGATTATCTCAAACGGCGATGCCTTTTGTATCTTAATTTCTTTTCCGGAAGTCTTGCGACTTCATTTTCTTTTCCTCTCATCAAACATAGCTCCGCTATGCGGAGCCTTTAAGCTATTAAAAGGAAGTTCATTTTGTATTGAGTTCACCTCTCTTTATTTGCTTTTCTTATTTTATCACGTTTCAGACAAAAAAGCGCGTGGGCTCTCCGCTAACCCGGCTGCGAGCCCCCACGCTTTTCTTTTTTGTTGCCTTTCTTTACTTTATCAAAACTTTATGTACTTCATATTGGAAATGACTATGCTGTTTTTGCAACTCTTCGTCAGTTGCCTTTATTCCTGAATACTCTTGTATTTCATCAATAGACACCGTATTAAACTTTGCTCGTGCCTCATAAATTCCGCTTAAACAATCAGTAGAATATCTGTCAGCCCATATCTTTTTAGATTGCAAATAATATTTACGCTTTAAAGTATCTCCCTCTTTTCTCCCCTGTTCAATGCTTAACGTTAATTTAGAACAGCCGAAAAGCTTATTTACTCTATCTCTATGCGCTTTCAGTTTCGATACAAAATTTTTCAGAAGATACATAGACAAAGTATAATCACCTCGTTCATCACGAAATTCAATATACCGTTTATCAAACTTCTTTATAATAAACCCGGCGACCAAATCGAATAACCAGAATGACGAGAAGAACGGCAAAACCGGCGTTCTTTCAGTCTTATTTTCAATAGTTATCTTTTCACCAAGCCCGAGCGTAGATATACCAAGCTCTTCAAAACGTTGCAAATCTGAAAAGACTTTCAGAAAACATCTATGCCCAATAGTTACAGCGTGCCTACTCATCATTAAGTTTAAATCAAACAAATCGTTCTCTTGATTACATGCAGCCTTGTCCGCTCCCTTCTCTCTCAGCTTTTTAGAGTTAGAACGCTCCTTATCTATTTCGGATATAGTATAAACGCCGAAACCGAAAGCATATCGAAGCGGATTATTTTCGTCCATTACCTTACCCAAACGCATCATGTCGTAGTCCAAGATATGCGAGCGCCGGGAAATGCTTTCAATGGTCTTGCTATCCCTATGAAAGAAATCAGTATCCCATATAGGAAAATTCCCGGAATCATATAACACGTTATCCGAACGTATAGAATAACTTGCTATCATCAACGAACAAGTACGGGTGTAAATGTAATAAGCACAAGCATACTCTTCTATCGCCTGCCATACCGTTATAATGTTTACTTTGTTATCATAAGTCAACCCATACATTTCATAGTTATAGCAGAACAAATTCTTAATACACGGCTTACGGCGCCATTTAAGATATTTACTGCGAATTATTTTCTTACAACTATCGACGTCATAAATTCTATGTTTTTCAAACATTTTCTTTAAAAACAATTCAAGCCTTATCCAGGGGAAATTCGGAAAATAAAAATCATTTTCCAAAATAATATCCTTGGCATCATCACGCTCAATAACCTCAGAAGACAATGACATATCACTGATTAATTCAGTCTTACCGGAACCCATCGGGCCGTCCACTACACTCGATACGCCGCGTTCTTTTATAAAACCACAATTACAACGTTCGTGGTGGTCTAATCTGTCATAAGCTACTTTCCTTGCATACACGTTCAGAGCAACGATTATTATAACCACCCACATTAAGCCGGGAATGAAATTTATCATTACCGATAAATCCATTAAAAGCTTTACAAGCTGAATATATAACGTAAACGTAGTCCGGGCACACGCAAAATAAAACAGATACGCAAAGCAAGAAATTACTATCGCTATGATATTAAAACTATACGCCCATATCCAGGCTAATAGTTTTAAATAACCGGCGTGCTCCCGAACAAAACCGTAGAAGTCTATAAACCAATTCTTAACCGGTATATAAACCTTTACTTCAAAACTTATAAATTTACGCAAAGCCTTACTTTTTTCTGCATGCTTATTGTTACGTTTACGTTCGACAAAGAAGCTTACAAAAAACCAAATCAAGAACACCGGCAAAAGTGCAAGCAAGATTTCAGATATATAAAACAGAAC
>JAIDSQ010000045.1 GCA_029061155.1 Clostridia bacterium | reverse complement strand
TTTGCCTGACCGGTATAACCGCCGCCGTAAACGTTAACGAGAACGTCGTACTTAGCTTCAACGCCCAAAAGCGCGAGGGGCTGGTTTACAACGTAACGCAAAACCGCCTGAGGGAAATAATCCTCGAAAGCTCTTTCGTTTATTTCAATGGTGCCCGTGCCTGCGGGAATGAGGCGAACGCGGGCGATAGCCTTCTTTCTTCTGCCCGTTCCCCAGAACTGCAGCTTTTTCTTTAAATTAGCCTTTGCCATATAATTTCCTTCCTCTTACCTTAAAATAATTTGAGCTGTTCGGGCTTTTGTGCCGCGTGGTTGTGCTCAGCGCCCTTATAAACGCGCAGCTTTTTAATCATATCTCTTCCGAGAGAGTTCTTGGGAAGCATACCCCTCACGGCTTCGTAAACGGCAAGGTCGCTTTTTTCGGCAATCATCTTTTTATAGGATATTTCTTTGAGCCCGCCGATATAACCGGTATGATACCGATAGAATTTATCGTCAAGCTTTTTGCCAGTAAGTACTACTTTGTCGGCGTTTACCACAATTACGAAATCGCCCGTATCAACGTTGGGTGTGAAAGTGGGCTTATTTTTACCGCGGAGTATGGCAGCCACCTTAGATGCAAGCCTGCCGAGGGGAATACCTGCGGCATCGACAACGTACCATTTTCTTTCAACTGTCTCGGCTTTTGCCATATAGGTTTTCATTGTTCGCTCCTTAATTCTTTATTCACGCGCACTTCGTATGCGTGAGCTTATCTTTTAAACATAGACATATTTTATTATTTTATAAAATTTCTGTCAAGTCGTTTTGTATTGCGTTTGAAAAGTTTTTTATAAATTTTAAATTATTTTTTTATAGGGTATTTTTATATATATCGGAGTACTCTTTTACGATATCGTCCCAGCCGACGTAAACGGACGACAGCGCGCCGTCCGCGGCGCGCCGAACCCGTTCGGGTTCGCTTAAAAGTTTTAAAATTTCTTGGGCCCACACTTCTTCGTCGTTGTCCCATACGAAACCGCTTTCGCCGTCCGTTATTCTCTCTGCCGAGCAGCTGTCTTTTATAGTCGCAGTCGGAAGTCCGTTTGCCGCAGCCTCTAAAATAACCATGCTTGCATTGTCGAACACGGAAGGGAAAAGCAGTAAATCGAACGCCGAATAGTACGATGCAAGCAAATTTTTATCGCTGACCGCGCCCGCGAACACAACTTCCTCTTCAATGCCTAATTTTTTTACAAGGCTCCTCAAGGTCTTCTCGTATTCGCCGCCGCCTACCAGAACGAATTTGAATTTGCCTCCCCTTTGCTTTACTTTTGAAAGCACTCTTAAGCTGAAGTCAATATTCTTTGTCGCGGCAAGCCTTCCAATATAGGAAAAGGCGAACGTGCCTTCAAGCCCCAGCTCTTTGCGTATGCGCGCCGTAACCTCCGTATCTGCGGACTTTGGCCGCATATTGGTCGCGTTCGGAACCACCTTTACGCTGTCGATATCCTTATACCCGTATTCGGCGAGAGTGTTCACCGTACCGCGCGAAACCGATGTTACCACGTCGCAGCCGTTTATGCACTTCATTATATAGCTCATCATAAATTTTACGAGCAGCTTGTTTTTAAGGCGCTTTTCAAATTCGTCCCTGAACTTTGTGTGCATTGTGAACACTACGGGTATGTGATATTTGCGCCCGCACTTAAGCGCATACCTTCCCAGTGTGAAAGGGCTGTGCAGGTGGATAACATCGTAACCGCCCTTTTTTATTAGTTTTCTTATCTTGCCGTCGAACATCGGCAACGCCGCGCGGTAATCTTCGTCCGATTTAGCCGAACGGCAACGGAAAATTTTTACTCCTTCCACTTCTACCCTCTTAGGATAGTCGGGGACGAGCAAATGCATTTCGCCCAGACCAAGCGCGGAATACTTGCGTGCAATACTTACCGCAACCTCGATAGGTCCGTCAAGATTGGGATAAAAGCAGTCGAGAATTTCAAGTACCTTCATTTAGTTCAACCTTCAAGTTCGGGAAATCTTTTTAAAAGCAATTCATAAATTTTCTTTGCGCTCTCCTCCGCTCCGTATGCAAAGTGATGTCTTTGCGCTGCCTCGACGTACGGTTTGAGCTTTTCGGGGCTTTCCATAAACTCTTCTATCTTATCGACGACTTTAGAGGGCTTGAAAATTTTCATTGCGCTGCCGACGGTGTTTATATAGTAACCGCCGTTGTGTCTTTCTATACCCGAAGAATATTTTGTTATAATGTGCGGAATACCGAAAAAGCAGGGTTCCGCAGCCATGCTTGCGCCGCTTTTGCCGCAGAAGATATCGGAGCACGCCAAATACTCGAACATATTGTCGCAAAGTCCCAAGGGGTGGAAGTCGGTTTTGCCCTTACTCTTCATTGCCTTGAACTTTTCGTACAGCTTTTGGTTTTTTCCGCAGACGGCGATTACCGTTACCGGCAAATCGCGCTTCAATATATTTTTGCAGATTTTTTCCATCTTGCCGAGTCCGTAGCCGCCTTCGGCAAGCATTATAGTAAATTTATTTTCGTCCAAACCGAGCTTTGCCCTTAGCTCCTGCTTGCTTTGCGTTACCGTGTACGCTTCCTTTCTTATAAGAAAAGGAACGTGCGCGATATTGTTGTTATTAAACCTGTGCTTATGGCGTTTAAGCGCGCGCCTGTAACCCGTTTCCGCCGGAACAAGCAAAAGGTCGCAGGGATACATATACATGGGGTTAACTACGATATCGGGAAAGTACACCACAGTAAGCGGCTTCGTTTTGCATTTAACCGCATAATAGTTAGTGGAAAAGTGAGTGCTTACAACCAGATCGGGCTTAAGGTCGTCCATATGGCGTATTCCGTGTTTGTTGGAGCCGAGGACAGCAAAAAACATTGCAAACCAAATCGAAAGACGCGTCTTGAAAAAGTCCATACTGAAAGTCTGGATATGTCCGTAGAGCGCGCTTTTGTTGGAAGCCATCGTATCTTTTTTATAAAATTCCTCTAATTTAGCGAGTTTCTTGTCACCGCTTTCGGTAAAGAACTTTGAACGGACGCACTCAACCTTATCGCCGTACATTTCTTCAAATTTATCGGCGATGCTGTTCATGGGCATTATGTGTCCGAAACCCGCTTCAGTATAGGGGAATATAACCCTTGGTTTATTCATTCTTTTTCTTCCTTGTCCGTACTAACTTACGGATAAACTCGAATATGGTAATGAAAATTCCTATTATAATATAGATATAGTAAATGCCGAAACGCCAGAAAAATACCGTCCATAAGAGTACGTTTCCTGCAATTACCGAGAACGCCGCAGTAACAAGTCCTTCAATCGCGCCCGAGTTGCCGGGGGTGGGGACTACCGACGCGCTTAAAGTTGCGTACACGTTAAGCGCCATTACGGTAAGCATAACGCTTATACCGTCATTTTCAGAAAGCCCCGAGAACATTTTCATAACAAAGTACGGGAACGCGTAAAAAAGGAAAATCTCTATAAGGCACAAAAGGATAAGCGTAATAAACTTTAAGGGGCTTTTACTCATTATGGCAAACGACGAGCGGAAGTCTTCGACCATTTTATCAACCCGCTCCATCATTTTGTCCTTGTCCTTCACTATCCTGATTTTATGTCCTAACGTTATCACTCCGCCCGTAATCGCGCGGGAGAATTTTGGCATCACCACAAACAGTATAAGTAAAAGGGGCAACATAACGTTAATGCCAAGTCCTATCCAGCCCGCAATTAACAATAAAAGTCTTGAAGGCTGACCGTCAAGGACATTGGTAAAAGCCGCCATAAATATGAAGTCTAAAATTATCCAGCTGAACATCCAGGCAAAGTATCTTATAAGCACTACCGCGCTCGACACTCCTCCGCCAAGTCCCTTTTTGTTGAGGTAATAAATCTGCATAGGCTGTCCGCCTGTGGCGAACGGCGTGATATTATCGTAAAACTTGCCCAAAAACGCAACTTTAAGCGAAGTGACAAGTCTGAATTTACCCGTAGTCGTTTTCATAACTACGGCGTATTCAAACCATAGGCACATAAATATCGCAAGTATTACGGCAAGCGTAATAAGGGCAAACCTCCAGTCGCTTGCCATTATAACCTCGTCGAAGGACTTGACGTCTTCGCCCATATCGTAAACGACGTGAAACATAAGATATATGCCCAGCGCGATTACGACGAGCAACAAAACGTAACCTACCCAGCCGTACTTGCCTTTTTTGGGCGGCTGGACGGTTTGCATTTCTTCGTCGGGCAACTCTGCGCAATCAACTCCCTCCGCCTGAACCTCTTCGTCTGGCGCGGTTTTCTCTTGCGTATTAACTTGTTCGAGTTCGTTATCAGGCATACATTACCTTATTCTGTATTAACTGTATTAATTTAAATCAATATAACACTTACAGTTAAAGTTGTCAATAGCTTTTATTTTAAAATTGCTTTTATTCTCTTAATTCCCGCGGACACGTTTTCCTGCTTGACTATCTTGAATTCGCCAAGTCTGCCCGTGGACGGCGCGTGGGGTCCGCCGCATATTTCCTTTGAAAATTCGCCGATGGAATAGGTCTTTACCTTTTCGCCGTACTTGCTTTCAAACACGCCGACAAAGCCCTGTCCCTTAGCCTCTTCAAGGCTCATCTCCTTCATAACGACGGGGACGTCCTTTTTAATCTGTTCGTTTACAAGCCCTTCAACCTTCGCAACCTCTTCTTCCGTAAGCTTTCTGGGGAAGTTGAAGTCGAAACGCAGTCTTTCCTCGTTTATGTTGCTGCCCTTCTGCTGAATGTCGGACGAGCATACAAGCTTTAACGCCGCGTTTAAAAGGTGGGTTGCGGTGTGGTAGTTTGTTGCGTTTTCGGAATGGCTTTCAAGTCCGCCCTTGAACTGACCCGCCGCAAGCACACGGCTCTTTTCCCTGTGCTCTTCAAATGCGGCGTCAAACCCCTTCCTGTCTACGGTAAGATCCATTTCCGACGCAAGTTCTTCGGTAAGCTCCAGGGGGAAACCGTAAGTATCGTAAAGGCGGAACGCCTGCTTGCCGTTAATTTCCGTTTCCTTAACGTAGTCGGGGTTGCTCTTTGACATAAACTCGTTTTTGCGCGCAATGGAAGTTACGCACTTGTCGAATTCCTTCATACCCTGAACGAGCGTCGCCTCGAACTTATCCGCCTCTTTTTTAATCTCTTCTAAGATGTATGCACGCTTTTGCGTTAAAAGAGGATAAGCCTCGCCGTAAATATCTATGAAGGTGTTAGCCGCGCCGAGCATTGCCTCGCCCGATAAGCCGAGCTGACGGCAGTAGCGGATAGCCCTTCTCATAAGTCTTCTTAAAATATAGCCCGCGCCCGTGTTTGAAGGAAGTACGCCCTGACTGTCGCCTATAAGCATAACCGCCGTGCGTGTGTGGTCGGCAATAATGCGCATACATTTGGCGTTTTCACCGCCTTCGGAGTAGTTTTTGCCGCTTGCCTTTTCAAGCCCCTCTATTACGGGTCTGAAAATGTCTGTCTGATAACCGTCGGTAAGTCCGTTTAGGAATAAGAGCATTCTGTCAAAGCCGAAACCCGTGTCAACGTTTTTATTGTCCAGAGGCTCGTAGCCGGTTGCAGTCTTTTTGTACTGCATATACACGTCGTTTCCTATTTCCACGTAGTCGTCGGGGAATACGGGATTAGCCTTATCGGGGTTTAACGGATAGAACCATTCGTTATCGGGTCCGCAGGGAGTTCCCACCGTTCCTTCGAGTTCCCACCAGTTGTCGCTCTTGGGAAGGAAGAAAATGTGTTCGGGCTTAATACCCAAGCCCTTTAAAAGTTCGGCTGTTTCGTTGTCGCGCGGTGCCGATTCGTTGCCCTCGAACACCGTCGAACACAGCTTATCCTTATCCAGCCCGAAAACTTTTGTTAAAAGCTCGAACGTCCAGGCGGTCTTTTCCTTTTTGAAATAGTCGCCGAGCGACCAGTTGCCCATCATCTCGAAGAAGGTGAAATGCGACGGGTCGCCGACTGAGTCTATATCCACCGTTCTTACGCAGCCCTGAATGTTGCAAAGGCGGGTGCCCTTGGGGTGTTTTTGTCCTAAAAGATAGGGCATTAAGGGCTGCATGCCCGCAACGTTGAACATAACGCCCGTACTTCCGTCGCCTATTAAAGAAACGGCGCCGATATTAACGTGTCCCTTACCCTCGTAAAAGGACAGCCATTTTTGTCTTAATTCCTTAGAAGTTATCTTCATTGTAAATTACCTCTTAACTATTCTCTCTTATTTTTTACTTAAGGTATAACCGTCCTTGCTGTCTTTGACGGTATAGCCGAGCTCGTCTAATTTTAAGCGGAGTGCGTCCGCCTGCGCCCAGTTTTTGTCCTTTTTGGCTTGCCAGCGTTCTTCGGCAAGTTTTTTTGCCTCGTCGGAAATTTCTTCGGGGTGCTTTTTATTGACTTCGGCGAAGTACTCCTTGGCGTCCTTTTTGAAAATTCCCAAAAGCGAATAGGTCTTGCGTATCTGATTTACGTCGTCTGCGCACGACTTGTCGCCCGCGCCGAGTTTTGCGGAAACTTTTTTGAAAATTCCGAACAGGTCTGAAAGCGCAAGCGCGGTATTGAAATCGTCGCTCATCACTTCGTCAAACCTTTTGTCAATCTCCCCGTTGCCCTTTCCGCCCTTGCCGAACTTATCCTCAACGTCGGAAATTATCTTATAGAAAGAGGATAAATGTTTTTCCGCCTCGTCGAAAATGCCGTCCGTTATATTGATGTCGTTGCGGTAGTTGGTCTCTAAAAGCGCGAACTTTATTGCCTCGTTTGTGTACTCTTTCAGCAAGTCCTCGAGAAGTAAGCTATTGCCCAAACTCTTTGACATCTTTTGTCCGTTGACTTTGATAAGTCCGTTGTGCGTCCAGTACTTTGCAAACTGCTTGCCTGTAAGGCTTTCGCTCTGCGCGATTTCGTTTTCGTGGTGGGGAAAAATGAGGTCGCGCCCGCCGCCGTGAATGTCTATCTGTTCGCCGAAAGCTTTTCTGTTCATTGCCGAGCACTCTATGTGCCAGCCCGGTCTGCCCTTGCCCCAGGGGGAATCCCAGCAAATTTCACCCTGCTTTGCGCTTTTCCACAGCGCGAAGTCAGCGGGGCACCTCTTCTCTTCGCCGTTCTCAACGCGTACGCCGTCGAGCATATCTTCAACCGAGCGGTTGGAAAGGCAGCCGTAACGCTTAAAGCTCGTCACGTCGAAATACACGTCGCCGCAGGGAACTGCGTAAGCGTGACCGCCTTCAATAAGCTTTTGGATAAAATCAATAATATTGTCTATATTTTCAGTCGCTTTAAGCCAAAGCGAAGGTTCGTCCACGTCAAAAAGGGACATAACGCCGTCTATCTTTTTTATCATATCAGCGGCGTACTTGTCGGCGGGTATGCCCGTTTCCTTACTCTTTGCGATTATCTTGTCGTCAACGTCCGTATAATTGCGGGCGTACGTTACTTCAAAGCCCTGCTTTTCAAGGAACTTGCGCATTATATCGTAAATGAGCGCCTGATAACCGTGACCTATGTGCGCCTCGCCCGAAACGGTTATACCGCAGGCGTACATTTTTACCTTGCCTGCCTGTAATGGTACAAACTGTTCTTTGGTGCGCGTAAGCGTGTTGTAAAGTTTCATTTGAGCTGCCTTCCTGAAATATAAAATTCTACGCCATAATCATTATAAGTTTTATAACTTATAAAAGCAAGCGTTTTTGAGTGCAAGCTTTAATTTTACCTGTCTGTCACAACACTGTCACATTGAAAATAAATAACAAATTCATAATAAAATTTGTGAAAAATGTTTGACTTACATATACTGCAAATGTTATAATAATGGTACAAAATAACTTTTGTTAATTTTTCACAGGGAGTTCTCATGAAAAGGGAAAGAATTGAAGAAATTGCCGAAATTTTGGATAAACGCGGTAAGATGACGCTTGAACAGCTTGAAGAAGTTTTCCCCAACGTATCGCAGATGACTTTAAGGCGCGATTTGTTCCAGCTTGAAGAGGACGGAAGAATTATCCGTATCCGCGGCGGCGCTATGTCAGTCAAGGAAGTTCAGAAAGTTTCGGGCGAAGAGTATACGAAAAAGACCACAATCAATACCGACGCTAAAATTGTTATTGCACAAAAGGCGGCGGGACTTATAGACGAAGGCTCGTGCGTGTTCTTAGACGGCGGTACCACCGCTATGTATCTTTCAAAGGAGATGGCGGATATTAAGTGCAACGTGTTTACCAACGGTATTGCCGTTGCAATGGAGCTTGCGCAGAAAAAGAATATCAATATTACCATTGTCGGCGGTCAGCTTATGCGCGACAACCTTTCCACCGCGTCGCCTGCGGCAAAGGAATATTTCGACAGAACCAATTTTGAAATTGCGATTGTTTCCGCCACGGCGTTCACTCCCGAACAGGGCTTTTCGTGCAACAGCCAGATTGAAAGCGAGCTTTTAAAGCAGGTGTTCAAGAAGGCGCGCCACGTATATATGATGCTTGACAGCTCGAAGATAGGCAAGATTAATCCCTACACCTTCGCTCGCCTCGAGGATATTGACGTGCTTATAACAGACGACCATTTCCCCAAGGAATACAAACAGCTTTTTGAAAACGAAGACATAGTCGTAATGTAAGCTACGCGACGTTGCATCTAAACCTTACGTTTAATCGGCGTATCTTAGTTGCGTTTGCCGAGGTTCAGCAAATAGCAAATCAAACTTAAATAGCCCGCGCGGTGTATACCGCGCGGGCTTATTTTAATCGCTCCATTTGTGTTTATTCAGGGTCCTGTCCTTAACGTCGTCGTAATACTCAAAGTACTTTTCGCGTATCTGGTCAACGGTCATATTTTCGTCGATTAAATTTAGCATTTCGTCAAGCTCTTCGGGCGAGAAGTCCGAAAGACAGAACTCGCCGTCAAAGACTTGCGCAAGTTTCATTAAATCCCAGTTGGTTGCTTTCATAAACACTCCCGATTTACTTCATTGTAAAAAATGCCTTTAATGGCGGCAGCATTGTAATCGAATCGAATATCAGGTTTGCCCCGAATACTATTATGTGAAAACGGTGAATATCGTGATTGTCGGGCTGATACAAAAGCATAAACGCGACAATACACTCGATAAGCCCCTTTATAAGATAATAAACGCAACGTTCGGAATTGGCTATGCGGCTTAACGCGTGGTTGAATGCGTGCGCCGCCTCGAAAAGTCCAAGCACGCCCCATATAATGGATATGAAAGTTATGGGCCAGTCGCTCTGAGGGTTTATGTGTTCGATTATAATCATTACGCCGAGAGCGGTTATTATCAGCGAGGTTGCCGTCTGGTTGGTTTTGGTCTGTCTGTATTCACGGCGGATAAGCGCGATTATGAACTGACCGATACCTATTACAATCATCATTGAACCGACTATGTAAGGCAGGGTGTGCGTTATTGTGTCGGTAATGGTAACGCAAAGCACACCGACGATAAAATATATTACGGCAAAAATATATGTAACTACTCCCTGCGACAGTCCCGTAAGCTTTGCCATACGGTGTACGTTGGTATGCGCGGAAAAGCCCTCTATTATGGCGTCGCCGTAGCTTTCGGGCTTTTCGTCCTCAAGCTCTATGCTCCAGTCTACGGCCGCGTCCGAGGCTGCGCTTTCTTCCTCTGTAATTATCTGCTCGTTCTCGCTATCCATATTTTCCTCTCAATGAATATATATATTTTAGCAAATAATAAAGCAGTTGTCAACAGCAAACCAGCCACGCGCTTTAAAGCTCGTGGCTGGAAAATATTTTAAATCTACTGTCCTTTCAGTTCCTTTGCTTTTTCAAGCGTTTCAAGGTTCTTGGTCATGTCGCAGTCCTTGTCGGAATAGCTGTAATAATAGGTTGTAAGCGAATCCGCCGTTCCGTTAAACGTCTGAATTTTACCGCTCCACCTTTCCTTTACATTGTAAAAGCGGAAAAGCCCGTTATCCCACAGACGGAAAATTATCATTAATCCCGAGTCGTCGCCGTCGTCCACCCACACACAGTTGTCCGAACCGTTTGCTTTTCTGAGCATTTTAAGCGACGCGTCGTCCCTGTTCGCAACAGCCGTATCCACCGTCATTATTACGAAGTAACCGCCTTCGTCCTCTTTGACTATAGTTGCGTTTTTGACAATATTTTCTGCAAGAATGTTTATATTGCCGTGAATTGTAATATTATCATTGCCCGCGTTTGAGACGATGTCCTGCCCGATTTTATCGGGTTCGATAAATTCGCTCTTTTTCATTACGACGTCGGGCTTGCCCCAGTCCTTGCCAGTCGACCATTCGCAATTGAGCATAGGACAGCCGAGCGTAGGGTGCTCGTCCCCTATGGTTATGTTGTCGCCTTCAAAGCGGTATAAAAGGTCGGTCTTGTCCGTAACGCGCAGCCTTGCGCTCTCAAAAAAGCTTTTAAAACCCGAAACCAATCCTGTTGACTCCGAAACTTTTTTCAGGGTGTAGTGGTATCTGTAACCGCACGTTTGCTCACTTTCGTTTACTCTTAAATAATATTCCTGCCTGATAGCGGTTGCCGAACCGCTACCACCCAAATCGGTATCACCTTTCTGATGGCTGAAATACACGTATTTA
Organism: Clostridia bacterium; assembly: GCA_029061155.1. Lineage (GTDB taxonomy): Bacteria > Bacillota > Clostridia > Christensenellales > Borkfalkiaceae > Coproplasma. Next base: position 3,993 of record JAIDSQ010000045.1, on the reverse strand, counting down.
TTTAGCGTTCTTTCATTATAGCAGGCGTACGCATACAGCTTTGCCGCGGCGGCGCTTGCAGCTTTTACAACTTCTTCGTTTTCGATATCGACTTCGCCGTCCGTCATATGTTGATTTGCAACCGCCTCGTAGTCGGCAATCGCCTGTTTTGAATACTGTTCGTAAGCGGGAGCCTCTTCGGGCTTTATGTCAATATCGCGCATTATGCCGTTGAAGTCGACTACGTTGTCCACCTCTTTGCCCTTACAGCCCGCAAACAAGGCGCAGACAAACAATATAGGAGCTATTATTACCGAAAAAGCTCTGACTATTTTCTTCATACAAAAATACTCCCGTGCGAGTGATATCTAATTTATTGTATCACCCGAACGGGAATTTTGCAACTTTTTTAAACAGTGATGTAATAAATTTAAGTGACAGTTTGGTGAAAATTAGTGACATTCGTGAATAAATGACGCTGACCACAGAGGAATATTGAACCGCTTTGATATGTGTTCGCATTTACAGGTGAAGGCGTAAAATATCTCGTATCCCTCGCCGTACAGCGTTTCGAGGTTACCAAGCCCCTTTGAAATTATAACGCCGCTGCTCTTTAAAAGGGCTTTCACCTCGTCGGAGACTTCTTTCAGATACGTGCCGGGAACACCTGTTTTGTTGTCAATGACCGGGCATACGTCAGTCAGTCCGACCTCTTTTGCGTCGGAAATAGTAACGTCGTTAATAATTGCCTTTCCGCGCACGACGGAAGTTATCCGTATGTCGGGATAAGCCCTTTTTATAACTCGGATAAGTATTTTATCCAGCACTATTTCCCCGCAGTTGTCGTGCAGATATAAAAGAGTTTTTGACTGTGAAAGTTTTGATTTGAAACTATTTAAAACTTCTTTATCCACGCTGGCGCGTTCCGACGCCGTAAGCACAATTTTTATACTGTCCTCGTTTAAATCGCACAATCTTGCAAAGTCGATATAGTTGGACGCCATTGCAAATTTAAGCGCGCTTTCGACGGGGTCGGCTGAAGAAATTATTGTGGAATACAACTCGTCTTCCATACTTAAAAGCTTTAAATTGAACAGGCTTTTTTCACGCGAATAGTCTATACCGCAGCCGAAAATTTCGCGGTGGTATAAGTCGATGTCGCGCATTAAAAGCGGCGCGCAATAATTTTCGGGAGGGTTTGAACACAGCTTTTTTACGCCCTCTTTGAAGGCATTAAGCTTTATAATATCGCCCTGCTCCCTCTCCACCTTTTTCATCTGGCTGTTATAAAGACAGCCTTTACATTCTTCGTCAAGCGTCATAGTCGTTTTTAATATATCCGCGCGCCCGAACGGGCGCGCGGAACTTTATGTTTGATTTGTTATTAGCCGAACCTCAGCCACCGCAATTAAGATACGCCGATTAAGCAGAACGCTTATTGGGGCTTGTACGTCGTTACGAGACCCGCGACGAGACGTTTCATTTCGTCGGTTTCTTCGTAAGCCGCCTTCTTCAATTTATCAAGCGACGACCACAAATGCTCTTCATCAAGCTGTATGGGATTGGCTATGTTGATAAGTCCGTTATCAGTCTTTTGCATACCCTCTTCGTCCATAAGCCGTTCTTCAAACAGCTTTTCACCGGGGCGAAGTCCCGTACATTTAATCTCTATGTCCACGTCAGGTTCAAGCCCTGAAAGTTTAATGAGGTTGACTGCAAGATCGTAAATTCTTACCGGCTCGCCCATATCGAGCACAAATATCTGACCGCCCTTTGCATACGCGCCCGCCTGCAATACAAGCGAAACCGCCTCAGGTATGGTCATGAAATAGCGGATAATATCCTTGTGCGTTACGGTTACGGGTCCGCCTTCCTTTATCTGTTTTTCAAAGAGGGGAATAACAGAACCGTTGGAGCCGAGCACGTTGCCGAAACGCACGGCGACAAACTTGGTGTTTTTACTGTACTTGCCTATGGTCTGTATAATCATTTCACAGATACGCTTTGTTGCGCCCATTATGTTAGTAGGGTTAACAGCCTTGTCCGTGGAAATCTGAACAAATACTTTACTCTTAAACTTGTCCGCGCATTTAGCTACGTTATATGTTCCGAATACGTTGTTTTTTACAGCCTCGTTGGGGCTTGTCTCCATCAAAGGCACGTGCTTGTGCGCCGCGGCATTAAACACGATATCAGGCTTGTACTTTTTGAACACGTCCTCCATTTTGCCCACGTCCCTTACGCTTGCAATGAGGGCAAGCAGGTTCAATTCGGGATGACGGCGCCTGAGTTCCTGTTCGATATCGTACGCATTGTTTTCGTAAATATCTAAAATTATAAGCTGTTTAGGGTTGTGGATAGCTATCTGACGGCAAAGTTCGCTGCCGATTGAGCCGCCTCCGCCAGTTACCAGGACTACGTTATTTTCGATATAGCCCATAATTTCGTCAAGGTTGACCTTTATCTGATCTCTTCCTAAAAGGTCTGCTATCTCGACGGGACGGAGCGAAGTTACGCTTGCGTCGCCCTTTACTATCTGGTAAATGCCGGGCAGCGTTTTAACCTTGCATTTTGTCTTTTCGCAAATGCCGTAAATACGCTTTAAATCGTTTCTGCTTGCGGCGGGAATTGCAATTAAAATTTCGTCAATAGCATACTTTACCACGAGTCTTGGAATGTCTTCGGTAGTGCCTAATATTTTTACACCGCTGATATTTTTGTATAATTTTGCGGAGTCATCGTCAACTACGCATACGGGAATGTAGTCGATTTTATCAGTCGTCTGAATTTCTCTGATGAGCATTGTGCCCGCGTTGCCGCCACCGACAATTAAAGCCCTGATTTTATTTTTATTTTTTCTTCTTATAGAATAGCGCACCGCAATGTAGATACGCTGTGAAAACCTTATCAAAAGCGAGAGTGTAAAGAGAATTATACAGTATGTGCAGACTACTCTGTAGCCTACGGGCGCATCGAGAAAAAGGCAACTGCAAATGTTTATGCTAAGCACGCACAGTATTGCGCAAAGCGCCCTTAACGTGTCTATAATGCCCACTGCCGTGAACACTATAAAATACATTTTGAACAGTGCGAAAAACAAGTAGACAACAACTAAATTAATAAGAAACCAGTATAAAAGATGTATAGTGAAAGTGACGCACATATCTACAATGAGCATGCCAAGCGTCATAGAAATCACCACCGCAGCCAAATCCAGCGCGGCGAGCAACATAACTTCTTTTATTTTTTTATAATGGTTTTTCAAATTTATCATTTGCGTAATCCTCAAAATTACATTTCAGCCAATGCTCACCTTATTTACTCAACCGTTACGCTCTTTGCAAGGTTTCTCGGTTTATCCACGTCGTTGCCCCTTAAAACGCTGAGATAGTAAGCAAAAAGCTGCATAGTTATTACCGCAAGACTGGCCGAGAAATGGTCGTCACAGTCGGGTATACGGAATACCTTGTTGCATTTTTTGGGCAGATTTTCAACGCTGTGCGCGGCAAGAACGGCAACGTACGCACCCCTTGACTGCGTTTCCACAAGGTTGCTTACCGTCTTCTCTGCAAGTCCGCTTTGGGTGAGTATGCCGAATACGAGCGTTCCCTCTTCAATCAGGCTTATCGTTCCGTGTTTGAGTTCACCCGCGGCGTAAGCCTCGGAATGGATATAGCTTATTTCCTTTAATTTAAGGCTGCTTTCTATGCTTACCGCATAGTCGATTCCCCTGCCGATGAAGAAAACGTCTTTTTTGTCCACCATTTCAGAGGCAAACTTCTGGACTGCGGACTTGTTTTTAAGCACCTCTTTCATCTTTTCGGGAAGAACTTTGAGTTCGCCGAGCAGTTTATTATAATATTCCTGGTCTACCGTACCCCTTACCTTTGCAAGTTTAAGCGCGAACAGATACATTGAAACAAGCTGTGCACTGTACGCTATCTGTCACTTATACACAACTCCGAGCACAAGAGAACGAGGCTGAGCTCGTATGAAGTCTTCTGCGTGAAAAAA